>CAYMDX010000019.1:0-21741 GCA_964389125.1 uncultured Bacteroidales bacterium | reverse complement strand
TTGTTGACCTTTCTCTGTACCTTTAGCCTGCTGCTCCTGTTGTTGGCCTTTCTCTATACCTTTACCCTGTTGCTCTTTTGACTGATCTTTTGGTTTGTCTTTGGTCTGCTGTTCCTGCTGGTGTGATCTTTTCTGATGTTTACTTTCAGGGATGCGCTGGTCGGATTTTTCCGGATAAGTAGCAGCTTCATCCTGTTTGCTTTGCTGCTTATCCTGGGTATGGCCTTGTTGTTTTGCGGTGTCCTGTTGATCCTCGGGTTTCCGTTTTTTCCGACCCCGGTTGCTTTTTCGCTGTTGTTTTTCACCGCTTTGGGGATCATGTTTTTGCCTTGTATCTTGTGTGTCGACCGGTGAAGGCGCATCCGTTCCGGATTGCCGGGCTGCCGGCGTGGCATCCTGGCTATCACCGGAAGTCTGTCCCTTTTGTGTCTGCATATTCTTTTGGGTATCCTCGCCGGTCTCTGTAGCAGCTTTCGACTGACTCTCTTCTCCGCTTTGGCCTGAATCCCGTTGATTTTTAATATTCTGCTCTGAAGAGCTTCCTGCCGGGACGCGCTTGCGGGGGCGTCCGGGGCTCCTTTTTGGCTTTTGCTCGGGCTGCTGGTCCTTTTTGACACCTTCCGGGTTCAGGGCCTGTGCATCCAGGATTTTATAAATTAAATCTTGTTTCTTATATGAATCTACCTTCTTGATATCCAAGCTTCTGGCAATGTCTTTCAGTTCGGTGAGTCGTTTACTGTTTAATTCTAATATGTCGTACATGGGTGATAAAATGATTTTTAAATATCAAATGATTGTTTTGCTATGGAAACCTCTTTGCAAACGAGGCAATATCCGGTTTTCAGCGACCTGTTGGAGGGTATGCGGACAACTTGTGGACGCCACCAGTAGTGTCAGGGTCTGTACAGGGAAAATATATGGTGTGTTTTTCAAAGAATAATAAAGAATGCGCGGAAATTGTGCTGCAAATATAATAAATGTTGAGAAAACAAAAAAAATTTTTTTGCCCGGTGAGCCGGCAAAATGACCTCTGCTTAAGTTTATAGTCTGATTTTGTCTATTTTTGTAGATTGATTAACCTGAAAAATATATTCAGCTTATGCTACAACGTGTTCAAAGTGTTTATCTGTTTTTGGTATTTCTATTTGCCGCGCTGTTTGCGGTTCTTCCCCTGGGCCACTTTCCGGCCGGATCTCCTGATATGCCGTTGCGGCTAATATCCATTCATGATTTTTTTGCCCCCATTGACGGGACAGGTATTGGTTGGATGGGTGCCCTGCTCATCCTGTTGTGTGCTATCGCCATACTTATTACCGTATATATGACCTTTCAATATAAAAAGCGACTGTTTCAGATCAAGCTGGGCAAAATGAATATCATGGTACATGCTGTCATGATATTGATCACTTTTTTCTTTCTCGACAGCATACGAAACCAGCTTGATGATACCGGATTTTCCTATGGTGCTGCTGTTTTCTTTCCGGTTATCTCGCTGATTTTCATTCTGCTTGCCAACAAAGCAATCAGAAAAGATGAAGAACTCGTACGTTCAGCTGACCGTCTGCGGTAGTTAATCTTCAAGCCTTTTAATAATATAGTCGGAGTTAAACAACCGTAGCGCCCCCATATATTTCAGTTTGAACTTGACAAAGTCACCTACCTTGTAGTTTTTCGGGTTCTTTCCAAGGTCTATGACCAGAATATCGGAACTGGCACCGGCCATTTCCAGGTTTTTATCCGCCGGGATCAGAAAGTCCGGACTGATATCCAGCAGGCCGACATCCAGCAGTGCTCGCCATGAAGTTTTTCCGTAATCATCGGCATTAATCTCAAAGGATTCTCCTGATGGGTTCTCGGCCAGGTTGCCTTCCGGTACGACCGGCTTTTCAATCAACTCAATGATCTCCGATTTGAAGGTGATCACATTGTCCTTCATCCCCTTGATGGTTTTGCCTGTCCACAGGTTGGCCCCAAAATAAAGGGTCTCACCTACACGGAAATGATTCACCCCGGGAGGGACCTGTTTCTTCGACAGCATGGGAATGGTAACAGAGGTTCCGCCTGATAGAAGGTCAATTTTCTTGTTGAACTTTTCCTCGACAATCTGTTTGTAGAGACTAAGCTGTATAAGCTTATCACGGGAAGGCATGACGCCGTACAAACAGTTCAGGTTGGTGCCAAAACCAAGTACTTTGATATTAGGTAGCTTAAAGACCTGCTCATAAAAGCTGATGAGGTCGTCGCCCATCACACCTTCGCGAAGCTCACCCATCTCCAGCATGATGATAATCTGGTGTATCTTCTCCTGTTTTTGCGCTTCTTCAGAGATAAGCTTCAGGGTTTCAAGGTCAGAGTTCAGGCTGGCATCGGCATATTTGACCACACTCCGGATGCTTCGGCGTGGTGGTGGCTTAATATATATCGTTCTTACTTCGGGGTCAATACGTTTAATGGTGCGCAGGTTCGAGATCCTGGAGTCCATTAATTCCCTTGCGCCCAAACCGATAACCTCTTTCAGGTACATCGGGTTACCGCAAAGTAGCTTTGACACAATACCCCACCGGATGCCATGTTGTTCAAACAGTTTTTCCAGGAAGTTGTAGTTGTGTTTGAGCTTCTTTCGGCTTATTGAAATTTCAGCCATAATTACTATCTGTTTATTGGGTCCAGCGCATCTCTAGATACTTGCTGGTGAAACCCAGTTTTTCATAAAGGTAACGAGCCGGATTTTCCGGTTCCACATGCAATTTGATATCCCCCTCTGCTTTGTCAAAGGTTTTTTGCATGAGTTCTTTACCAAGGCCATGACCGCGGTATTTTTTATCTACTGCGATATATACCAGAATGTTTTCGGGGATATACCCGGCCATACCTGTTTTGTTGATGACAACGGCCCCGCTGATGTTTCCCTGGTCTCTGGAAACGAGTATGAAACCGCCAAATTTTTCTTTATCGTCCAACGCGAAGTTGATGCTTTTCATAATGTACCTGTGTTCATCTCCAAACTGATCCAGGTGTTCATACAGAAAATCAGCAATTTCCTTTTTTGTCTCCTCTGAAACGTTGTCTGTGGGGGTGTAAAATGTAAAGTCCATTGTCTTTTTGTTTTATGTTATAAGGATGTTTTTTTTAATTTGCTGATGGTGAAGTTAATAATTGTAAATGAAATAAACGACAAAGTGATGCCAAAAATATTTGGGTCGAGGTCTAATGGCAAGCCCCAATCCCCGATAATAAGTGTGATGGTGGTGCCACCACCCAGTAACATGGCCCAGAAGGCCGCCGCCGGTTGTGCTTTTTTCAGGAAAAGGGCTGCGATTACCGGTATGAAAAGGCCAGAGACCATGAACGCATAGGAGTGTAGCATCAGATCGAGGACGCTGGGCATCACTGAGGCCAGCAGCAGGGCAATGGTTCCGAGTATCAGGGTCAGGGCCTGGGAGGTTAACAAGAAAGCCCTATTCCCTTCCGGGAGTTTAACCCATTTCGACAGAATGTCTGTCAGGAAGTTACCGCTGCTTGCCATCAGACAACTGTCGGCCGTTGACATGATGGCCGAAAAATAGGCCGCCATCATCAAACCCATCAGCCCGACAGGCAATACGGTGCGGAGCAGCAGTGGAAGCCCCTGCTCCGAATCAATGTCGGCGGCTGCGCTAATGCCTATATATTCAAACATTCCCTGGGCAATGGCCACACGTGCAAAAAGCCCCAGGAGCACTCCCATAAACGCCATAATTGGCCATTCAAACAGTCCGGCAATGTACCAGGCCCGTTGTGCCTGCTTTCTGTTGCGTGAAGCGTAAATGCGCTGATACAATGTCATGCCTACGAACCAAATGGGGATAATGGTGACAGCCCAGTTGAGTAACTGCTGCCAGCTTATGTTTCCCAGGCTGAAGTAGGCATCCGGCAGCACCTCCCGGATACCGGCCATGCCTCCGACACTGTAGTAAGAGATGGGAATGCCGACAAAGATCAAGCCCGACATGAGGATGATCCACTGGATGGTGTCGGTGTAAATAACAGCCTTGATGCCGCCCATGGAGGTGTACACAATAACAATAATGCCCATGATGATCAGGGCCGTTTGTCTGTCAAGCATTGGTGTGAAAGTGGCCTCGGCCAGGATGGCACCTGCCAGCACCTGGGAGCTGGTGAACCCCAGATAGCCAATACCTGATATTATTCCGGCAAGCAGGGCAACGCCCGGGCTGTAAAAACTGCCCAGAAACTGCGGAAAGGTATAAAAGGTTTTGGTTTGTTCAAGTTTCTTGACACGCGGGATCAGAAGAACAGCACTTAACCAGGCACCAATCAAACCGGTAAACAGCATCCAGGAACCTGCAATTCCCATGATAAAACCAAGTCCCCCGAGTCCGATGGAAAAACCGCCGCCCACATCAGTAGCCACGACAGATAACCCAATATGCAAGCTTCCAATCTTCCGGCCACCGACATAATAGTCGTCAATGCCCCTGTTGCGTATGAGGAAGTATATGCCAATGCCTATGACACCCAGCATATACAGGGTAAAAACAAGAACGTTTAAAAAATGCATGTAACGTTAAAGAGAAAATTAACACGGCAAAATTAGAGATAATTTCTGCAAATGACAAATACTACCTTTAATCAATTGTTTATTAATTCTTTACGAGAAAATTGTATTACTTTTGGCAAAATTTATTCCGAATGTATTACTGGGGAAACAGTCGTCGTTTTAATGCCTGGTCAGACATGTGCAGGAAGCTTTACGGATCCCGTCTGCAGAAGCTGACCATAGATGCCGGCTTTACCTGCCCCAATCGCGATGGTACCGTCGGCACAGGGGGTTGCAGCTTTTGCAATAACGAAGGCTTCAACCCTTCCTATTGTGACCCGGAAAAGTCTATCCACCAGCAAATCGATCAGGGTCTGGAGCTTATCCGTAAGCGCTACCCAAGAGCCGGGAAGTTTGTTGCTTATTTTCAGGCATATTCAAACACCCATGCGCCATTAGAGACCTTGCGTGACATATATGAGGAAGCACTGAGTCACCCTGCTATCTCCGGTTTGGTTATCGGCACCAGGCCTGATTGTGTGGATGAAGAAAAACTGGACTATCTCCGTGATCTCGCCCGGCACTATTTTATCAAACTGGAATATGGGGTGGAATCCTGTTATGACGAAACCCTGAAACGCATTAACCGGGGCCATACTTTTCGAGACACCAAAATAGCCTTGCAGATGACCGGTGAGCGGGAATTGCATGCCGGTATTCACATGCTGTTCGGGTTACCCGGAGAGCGTCGTGAGGCCATGCTGGCCCAGGTTGACACCATTAATTCCCTGCCCATCAATACCATCAAATTCCATCAGCTGCAGATTGTTGAGGGCACCCCTTTTGCCCGCGCCTATAAAGAGACTCCCGGACAGTTCGACTTGTTTGAACTGGAGGACTATATAGATTTTATTGTCGCTTTCGTGGAGCGTTTGCGGCCGGATATTTCGGTTGACCGTTTGTCGGGGGAAGTCCCTCCCCGCTTAATCGTTGGGCAACGGTGGGGCAGAGGGGGAAATGTCCGGGCAGATGTGGTTATGCAGATGATTGAAAAAAAGCTTGCGGAAAAAGATACTTTTCAGGGAAAAAGGTATGCCTGAATTTATGTATTTTTGACGCTTTTACTGTTTAAACGGCATACATTCGGTTGCATCATCTGGTTGCATGGTATGGACAATCAAGCAGGTTTATTCAACAATCTTGTAAAACAAATAACATAGACGAATTGACACTGTAATATGGAGAATACGACGAATAAGAATACCGTTAACCGCATGCTCGGTACCATTGAGCATGTTGGTAACAAGCTCCCCCATCCGGCTGCGCTATTTGCTTTGTTTGCCGTGGCCATTATTTTTATCAGCGGTGTGGCTTCGCTGTTCAATGTGACGGCGATGCATCCCGGTACAGGAGAGGAGGTCGAAGCCTTTAGTCTCATGAGCCGGGAGGGATTGCATTTGATCATGACCAACATGGTGGTGAATTTCACTTCCTTTGCACCTCTGGGAACCGTGCTGGTGGCTTTGCTTGGTATCGGTGTGGCTGAATCGAGTGGCCTGATGTCAACCGGTCTCAGGTTGCTGGTACTATCTGCCCCTAAAAAGTTGCTCACCTTTGCCATCGTGTTTGCCGGTATCCTGTCAAATACGGCCAGCGAAGTGGGGTATGTGGTTCTTGTACCATTGGGAGGCATGATCTTTCTGGCTGTTGGCAGGCACCCGATCGCCGGTATTGCCGCTGCATTCGCCGGTGTGTCCGGCGGGTATTCAGCCAACCTCCTGCTGGGCACCATTGATCCCCTGCTTGCAGGTCTCTCTGAGGAAGCTGCACGTATCATTGACCCTCTTTATACGGTAAACCCAACGGCCAACTACTACTTTATGTTCGTATCGACCTTTTTTGTAGCCTATATCGGTACCTGGGTTACCGAGAAGGTGGTTGTGCCACGTCTTGGTGAATATAAAGGAGATGCCCAGCCGGAAGAGATAAAACAGCTGACTCCCGATGAGCGGAGGGGCCTGCGGGCAACGTTCTGGGCTTTGATCGCCGTCGCCCTGCTGCTGCTATGGAGTGCCGTGCCCATGGAAGGAGGTGTCTGGTCTTATGTGCCCGGCTCCGGTTTTATGCGTGACCCTGAAACCGGTGACTTGCTGCGGTCACCATTCATGAGTGGTATTGTGGCCATCATTTTTATGGTGGCTGCCATATTGGGTATTGTCTATGGTATTGCCGCCAAGACCCTTGAAAGCAATTATGATGTGATCAAAGGCATGGGAAAGTCCATGTCGACACTGGGTACCTATATCGTCCTGGTGTTTTTTGCCGCACAGTTTGTGGCCTATTTTAACTGGACCAACCTCGGACTGATATTTGCCATTCAGGGAGCGAACTTCATCGGGTCGCTCGGATTGGGAAGGATCCCGTTGATGATAGCACTGGTTCTGGTATCCGCCTTTATTAACCTGGTTGTTGGAAGCGCCAGCGCCAAATGGGCCATCATGGCCCCCGTGTTTATCCCCATGTTTATGCTTCTGGGGTATTCCCCGGAATTTACCCAGCTGGCATACCGGGTCGGAGACAGTGTGACCAATGTTATTGCACCTATGATGTCGTACTTTGCCATGATTGTAGCGTTCATGGAACGTTATGACAAGAAAGCCGGTATAGGAACCATCATTGCTACCATGTTGCCATATACTGTTATTTTCCTGGGAACCTGGCTGGTTATGCTTATTATATGGATTCTGATCGGTCTGCCCATTGGTCCGGGCTCGCCGTTGTTTTATGAGTTAGGTGCTTCCTGAT
Organism: uncultured Bacteroidales bacterium; assembly: GCA_964389125.1. Classification (GTDB taxonomy): domain Bacteria; phylum Bacteroidota; class Bacteroidia; order Bacteroidales; family UBA7960; genus PUPG01. The sequence goes on along the minus strand of CAYMDX010000019.1, from coordinate 14,396 downwards.
TTAGTCAACATTCCATATCATGAGCTCTGTTTCAAAGCCAAAACCCTTTCCTTTTTGGCTTTTTACCCCTTATGATAATGTTATGATGACAAATTCGATCATAATTATGGTATGTTGTTTTATGTGTTGACATACAGATTGTTACATTATATATGCTAAACTTTTCGGTCAGTAAAATTGTTGTATATTGTAGGGTCTTATAGCAAAAAACAAATAACCTAATTTGGTCTGTTAATGGAATCCCTGAAACGTAATACGATCCTGGTGCCGGTAGATTTTTCGGATGTGGCGGAATATGCCATCGATCATGCGGCTGCTATTGCCCAGGGTTTTGGTTACAGGGTTTTTTTGTTACACGTGATCCCCAAAAGAATCAATAGCAAAGAGAAACAACAGAAAGCAGATGCCCGTTTGATGAGTATCTCCTCACAAATGGTTGAAGATAAAGGGTTGAAAGTAACCCATCAGATAAAGACCGGTAATGTTTTTAAGATTATTAATGAGATGGCTGACCGGCTGCGACCAGCTTTTATCGTGATGGGCGTTCAAGGCAAAAAAGGTGTGGAACACCTGATAGGCAGCTATTCTTATTCTGTCGTCTGTAAAGCAGATGTTCCCGTGTTAGTCGTTAAAGATAAACACCATCATGTCGGATTTAAAAACATTGTGGTTCCGATTGATTTTTCTAAACGTAGTACCCAGAAGGTTTCTCAAGCTGTAAAATTCTCCCGTTTTTTTGGTGCCAAAATCCGGGTCTTTGGCTTTTTGTCATCTAAAAACAAGGCAAAAATTATTAACAAGGAGGCTTTGCTTAAAAGTGTGACAACCTTTTTTGAAGAACAAGAAGTACCGGTAACTACTGATCTCAGAATAAAACCCGGCATGGATTGGCCTGAAGCCCTGCTTGGTTTTGCCGAGGATAAAGAAGCCGACCTGATTATGATTGTGGCCGAGCGGGGAGGGGGTATTCAGGATATTTTTTCATCCAATTATATGGAACGGATCCTTGATAAAGCTGCGATGCCTGTACTAACCATTATGCCATGTGCTGAGGAACTCGCTCCGGAATCGGCATTTGTTCAGGATGGCGTCGTTACACCGTTTATTGATCCGTTTGGCCTGTATAGGGGTTCGTAAACCTGACACATGATTATTATATGATTATCGCATTATGATAAATTTTGACAATACGGAAGTTGCTTTTAATGATAAAGATGCCAGGCATTTAAAAAGAGCTCGCTTTCTGTTTAAAATGGTGGGAAGTCCCATATTGGTTAAAGGTGGCTCGGCATTGCTGCAGCTTGCTTTATGGTTGCATCTGCCGGTTGAATGGGCGCTGAAACCCACCGTTTTTGCTCATTTCTGCGGTGGTGAGACGATTGATGATTGTGATAGTACGATCGGGCAATTGGGTGCGTCCGGTATCTATACCATCCTGGATTATTCGGCAGAGGGTAAAGAGAGGGAAGCAGATTTCGACCATACCAAAAATCAGATCCTTGCCACCATAGACAAAGCTGTTCGCGAAAAACACATTCCGTATGCTGTTTTCAAACCAACCGGTTTGTCACGTTTTGCATTGCTTGAGAAGGTGCAGGCCGGTCAGGCATTATCTGATGTGGAACAAGCCGAATTTGACAGGATTAAGGCACGCTTTGAAGAAATAGCTGCCTATGCCGTTGAAAAGGACGTGCCGGTGATGGTTGATGCCGAAGAAACCCAGATTCAGGACCTCGTAGATGCGCTGGTTGAAGATCTGATGTTCAAATACAACAAAAACAAGCCATATGTATATAATACCTTGCAGATGTATCGCCAGGACAGGCTGGAATACCTGAAGGACTTCGTGGCTCGTGCCCGCGACAATGGTGTTTTTGCAGCCTTTAAGCTCGTCCGGGGTGCCTACATGGAAAAAGAAAGGGCACATGCCGCCAGAAACAACCTGCCTTCACCTATATATCCGGATAAAGCCTCTACGGATAACGCCTTTGATGAAGCCGTCACCTATTGCCTCAACAACGTCGATGACGTCGCCGTAAACATCGGTACACACAATGAAATCAGTTGTGCCAGGGCAACAGATACCATGCGAAGCCTTTCCCTGCCTGCTGCGCACGAACATATATCATTCGCCCAGCTCCTGGGAATGAGTGATCATATTTCCTATAACCTTGCTGAAGCCGGCTATAATGTTTGTAAATACGTTCCTTACGGACCGGTGAAATCCGTCCTGCCTTACCTGGTTCGCCGTGCTGAAGAGAATACGTCCGTGGCCGGCCAGACCTCCCGGGAACTCTTCCTGATCAAGAAGGAGATCGCCCGGCGAAGATCCTGATCTCCCGGCTGGATTACTTTTCCCTTTTCTGCTGCTGCCTTTGCCTGACCGCCTCAAAAGCCAGTATGGCGACCGACGCCGATACGTTCAGCGAGTCTATGTGTCCCGCCATGGGAATCCGGATGACCTTATCGGAAGATTCCCGCCAAACCGCCGACAACCCTTTGTTTTCGGCACCAAAAGCCAAAGCCGTAGGTCCTGTAAGGTCAGCCTCGTAATAATCCTGATCGGTCTGTAATGCTGCAGTATAAATCGTGGGCTGCTGATCAAGCTGCCAATTGTCTGCCCGGGTGAGCCACGTTATGGCCGTTTCACTGCTGCATGCAACTACCGGTAGGGTGAATACGCAACCCAGACTTGCCCGGATGGTGTTCGGATTGTATATGCCGGCCTTTGCCCCGGCCAGAATAACCCCGTCAACACCTGCACCATCGGCCGTACGTAAAACAGCACCCAGGTTTCCGGGCTTTTCAACGCCCTCCAGTATTAAAAGCAGGGGATCAGGTGGTAATGTCAACGACGCAGGGGAATGATCCCGTTGTTCGCCGACGAGCAAAACCCCTTCGACGTCCTTTCGATAGGCTAACTTGTTGTATACCGGACGACTGATCCCCGTAGGTTCTGTTTGATCTCTTAATGCAGCATCTATGGGATAGGAGGGGTCTTCCTGATAAATCTCCGGACAAATCAGCAAGTTGCGCGGTTTAATCCGGCTGGACAAAGCCAGGGATACCTCCCGTCGCCCCTCCGCAATAAAGAGACCTGTTTTTGCACGTTCGGAAGCCTTCTGTTGTAACCGTACAAGCTGTTTGATCAAAGGGTTCTGCAGGCTGACAATCTGCTCTTTCATTCTGTTTATTGATGTTTTTGTTTGTTACTGTTTTTTTTAAGCTTCCTCGCATCGTCGCGTCTTTTCTTATGTCACCCCTTCGGGGTTTTGGTTGCGTTTGTATTTCCCTTTTTTTTATAATCGTTTCATCCCTTCGGGATTTCTCGCATCTTCGTGTCTTTTCTTCCCTTCTCCCTTCTAACTTCTACCTTCTACTTTCTAACTTCTACCTTCATTAACAAAGTCATGTGGTGCGAAAAAGCTTGCGATGCAACAGAAAGGCGCTGAATGCAGCGATATAACAAATCACAGCCACGGCCATTACTACCATAAACCCCGATTCTACCGCGATGATCGTCGCCAGGGAAGTGCTTATGACGGATATGGAGCCGTCTATGCCATAAGCCCAGGGCGCCTGCCCGGAATCATAAGCTGACAGGTAGCGGATGCCGAACGGGAACATCATTCCCTTAAAGAAAGCTGGTACCCCTATAAGCAGCAGACTAATCACTATTTTTAAAGGAAGAGGGCTGGCGATGCTCCACTGAAGGAGTGGCGTGAGGAAAAAGGTATAGCCTGTCAGCAGGATTGCAATGATCATGCCGGTACCTGCCAGTGACCGGGGAGTTGCAGGTATCCTGTTCGACAATAAACTACCCACACTGCTGGCTATCAGCATGGTGCTGATGACAGCAGACAGGGCGTATACCGGATGCCCGAAATAGAGAACGAAACGCTGTATCAGGATGATCTCCACAAACATGTATCCCAGACCGAGGGCGGCAAAATATAGCAATGTCCCGCTTTTGCTGCGATGACTTTTGCGTAGCCTGAACAGGGGTAATACGATGAACAGCAACGCCAGGATTGTACTTTGAACCAATGTTACCAGTACAACCAGATAGCCAAGCTCCATGAAAGGCAACTGGTCCTGGCCAAATGTTCTGGTTAAATGGTCAATGTTACCCAGCTTTAAAAACTGGGAAAAGTAGGGCTTGTTATCCGTGGCGGGATCGATCATGAATCCGTATGATTCCATAAAATGATCGTCACCCTCCATAACCCTGTCAACATAGGCAAAAAAGGCGTCGTCTTCTATCTGATTAAAATGGTTTCTTTCTTCGCTTTGAATATCCGGAAGCAGCAATGGGTCAAAAAACAGTGTCTCACAAAACTCCCGGATAGCCTTGGATTCCTCTGTGGTGACGGGGCTTTTCTTTAACACATAGGTTATCGTTCCCCAGGATCGCACGGCGGCAATGTGTTCTTTCGGAGATTCTATGCCATGATTCCTGGCCGTTTGCGCCAATGTTGCCAATAATTTCAAATTGGTGCGTGCCGGATAATCCACCCAGGCTGATACGGTGATCATGCCGTCCGGTTTGAGGCGTTGCCACATAAGTGAAAATGACTCCAGGGTCATGGTGTAGTTCTCTTGAAGGGCTCTGATGCCGGCAGTACCCCCAAAGGCTCCCTGCTGTGGCAGGTGGATGAGGTCATAGTCCGGGGCTGCTTTGGAAGCAAGAAAGGTTCGGGGCTCCAGGGTATGGATGTCGAGGCTGTCATGAAGGAAAAGACCGCCCGATGGTTCAGCGAATTCATTTTGCAGCATGTCCACCACCCCTTTGTTGGTTATGATGGCATCGATGTGGCCCGGTTGGTGAGCAAAAGCCTGCGACAATGGCGCGCCTTCACCTGCCTGGAGCATAAGTATCTTGTTGTGATGATCAAATTGCCAGGGCAGTGCCCGTGTCGTATAGTCCAGGATATGTGATGTCTGCCCTGATTCATATTGCGGGATCACCCCATAATAATTGCCATCCACAAACACATTCTTCTTAACAGGCACATCATCCGTGTAGGAGAGGCTGAGGGCAGGAGCAAACCGCAGAGCCGGGGAGGCAGCTACTTCAATTAGTCCGTGGATGTCGGGCTGGCTGTGTACGATTTCTGCTTCCGGCAGGTTCATAGTGTTTGCCAGGTCTTTGTATTCAGAGATCTCTATATCTGCCGGGGCACGAAGCATCAACAAGGCCGTTACGATAGCGATGGTTCCCGCAGCTATTTGCAGGAGCGAATAACGCCGGCTGACACCAGCCAGCCCTGCCAATACAGATAAAAGACCCACCAGGGGCGGCACCTGTTGTGGGTAGATGTTTCCAAAAATGAACAATACCAGTAATCCTCCGGCTCCTGAGCCGATCAGGTTGGAGAAGTAATAGGTGCCGATACGGTTTGCATGTTTGATAAACAGGATGCCGATAGCCAGGGCGCCCGTGAAAAAGGGAATAAAGTAGATGAGGTAGTTGGCAGCCAGTATTGGAAATTGTGCCCGTTCTACAAAAAGGAGGTACACATCAAAACGGAATAATTCAAGGCGGGTGATCTGAAAGGCGACCATCATTGATAACCCGCTGACCGTCATCAGAAAAGGAACAAACCAGTCGGCCACCCTAAGCAGCCTGTCTCTGGCAAGCGCCAGAAGCGTGCCACTGGCTCCGAAGCCCAGCATGGCAATGGAGATGATCATATAGGCAAAGTGATGCCACTGCACGATGGCAAGCAGTTGTGTCAACGACAGCTGGAATGCTATAATGGCAACGGAATGCAGACCCAGACTGATAATCAGCCTGTTGTCCAATGACAAAAGATTGTTTTTCATCGCTAATCTTCCCTTTCAAACGGTACAAATCGAACCGGCATAAGGCTGCGGGTGCTGATATTCCCGTCCTCATCTTTATTAACCAGCATTAACTGCTGTGTCTGGTAAGCCGAACCCACGGGAATGATCATCTTACCACCTTTCTTTAGCTGATTGGTAAGGGGTGGCGGTATGTGATCGGCGGCTGCCGTAACCACGATGGCGTCAAAGGGAGCATGTTCTTCCCAGCCATGGTATCCATCGGCGATCTTGATATACACATTCTCATATTCAGCGTTAAGGCGATTACGCGCATTTACGCCAAGCGCCCGGATAATCTCTATGGTATAGACTTCGTCAATGATCTCGGCCAGAATAGCTGCCTGGTAGCCTGAACCAGTTCCTATTTCAAGGACTTTGTCATCAGGCCCGGGTTCAATAATCTGAGTCATATAGGCAACGATGTATGGCTGGGAAACCGTTTGTCCATGACCGATCGGAAGCGGCCGGTCGTTATAGGCAAACTGGCGTTGCGATGTCGGGACATACAGATGCCGCGGAACCTGTCGCATGGCTTCGAGTGTGGCAGAATGATGAATACCCCGGTCGCGCAACTGGTTTTCAACCATCCTGTTGCGTTCCCTTTCTAAATCGTCCGAAAAAACATTGCCAGGAAGGAAAAGGATCATCAGCAGGAAAATACTTACAACTCTCATAAGATATGTGGTTACTGTGCGTAAAAAATGATGCCAGGGCCAAAAAATTCCCTGCATATGTCAACAACAAATATAACGAATGTAATACCTGTAAAAAAGTTTTGTTTCGATATTCGGATATGATTTCATTGGTCAAATCAGTGCGTTTTTAACAATAAGCTACCTGTCACCAATGAAGCAGAAAGCGCATGGTATCCACTCCGTCCGCATAATCCCATACCTCTGGTTGCTGGCTTTTGCCCGGAGGCACTACTGAAACATTGTCTTTCCGGAAACCACCGCCGGCCACCACACATTGTAATCTTTCCTGATTATTGACAACGAATTGCGCTGCCTCTGACAAGTCCCGGTAATAAGAACAGTGTATTACCGATACCGGTGAAGCGATCTGGCTGCTTCGGGCTATCAGGCAATGACCTGCATCCGTAAAAGAGGTGCCTTCTGCAGTATAGGTAGCCCTGCAATAGTTGAGGTTATGTACATATGTTTTATTGTCCCGCACATAACTGAAAGGCTGCCAGGCATTGATCAGCTCCGTAAAATCATATCCTGCGGGTACAAGAATATGAGATACATTACGACAACCCAGGCCATAATAAGCAAAAACATCTTCACCCAGCTTTTGCAGTTCCTCTTTCGATTCTTTACCTGTAATGATGGCCATTGCGTTGCGATTTTTCCGGATTATATGCGGAATATCGCCATAGTGATATGTAAAGTAACGTGCTGTATTGTCGCTTCCGGTGGCAATAACAGCTTCAATGGCCGACATTGGATCACGAATAAAGCTGATCTGCTGTTGCAGTCTCGGTTCAATGGTGGTTAACAGTCTGGCTAACGCTACCGGCAGGGTGTCATCCTGGCCGGATAACTTTCCGTAAAAAAGATGGCCGGAGACCAACACACATAAAAAGTCGTGAAACCCCACCAACGGGATATTGCCTGCCATGATCACCATGATTGTTTTTTGACCGGAAGGGGAATTGGCGATTTTCGGGTAGCGCGCAATCCATTGGTTCAGTTTTTCGGGCTGCAGCATGTGACTCAGTCCGATGAGCGCCCTGCCTGTTTCGCGGGGGGTAAACCAGGGATTGATAGACCGGCTGTGTAAGGCTTCACGGTATAAGGTCAAGGCTGCAGGCAAGTCGGTGGCAGGCGTGGTTCCGTGAAATAATGCCTTGCCTGTCCTGCCCAGCTCTTCACCCAAAGCAGAAAATGCCTGAATCCGTCGGTGTACATCGGGTAGCTGCATACACTGTGCTTGCGTTGATCCGTAAAATCAAATATCTTTGTGTCAACTCTTCTGTCAGGTAAAGATACATGATATACCGTATCATTTTGCAATGATCTTATGATGACAGCGATTAAAAGATAAATATCCCGGTATGAAAATCCTGACCTTGTTTGCGGTGGTGAGCCTGTTTGTTATAACAAACACATATGCTGCCAATTCAGATTCCCTGTTTTTCCGTCAGGCAGAGGATTCTCTTGTGGTGCTGGCCAATAGCATTGTTGAACCTGATGATGATCAACAGCGTCTTGAAAACAATGACCGTTTTAAAGGGTATTTTGAAGAAATACTCGATCAGGCAGGTGCTTTTGAGCATCCGTTCGATTCTTTGAATACGGTATCCATGCTCTATGCGCCAGACCGGCAGTTTCGTATTATAACATGGTATGTTCCCCTCTCCGGTGAACAGTTCGAGTATGTCGGATATATTCAACGCAACCCGGAAGCAGCAGGGCAAGGGCATGCATTTATGGCTTTAACGGATGCCACTGAAGAAATAGACGGGCAATCATGTGCCGACGGGCATGCAGATAAATGGTATGGCGCCTTCTATTATGATTTGATTGCCAACCCCATTGGCGATGAGGTGTTTTATACCCTGCTTGGCTGGAAAGGGGACAATCCGCAAACCAGGAAACGGGTTATTGAACCCCTGGCATTCAGCAATGATAAGCCTCGTTTTGGCAAGCCCGTGTTCGGGGAACCATATACGGATGCCTGCCGTATCATTTTTCGATATTCTGCCCGGGCCTCCATGAGTTTATTGTACGAAGAGGATTTCCACCAGACAGCCGATGGTACATACGACATGATCGTGTTCGACCGGCTGGTACCCCGCCATGAGAGCCTGGAAGACCATTACCAGTTTTATGTCCCGGAGGTAAATATTTTTGACGGACTGTTTTTCAATGGGAAAAAGTGGGTTCTTGTAAAAGATGTGGATGCCCGTATGCCTGATCCAGAAAGGGATGACCAAAAATAATTTTTGGTGTTTTCTTTTGCCAATTGTTTTATTTTGCCAATTTTGCAGAAGAACTTATACTATAATTGTCAATTTTTATTTACTCTAACCCCAATAGCGATGAAAAAACATAATTTTAGCGCCGGACCATCTATTTTAGCTGATGAAGTAATTGAAAACACCGCCAAGGCGGTTCAGGATTTAAACGGTATCGGATTATCCGTGATGGAAATCTCCCATCGTGGCAAGGATTTTCAGGCCATTATTGATGAGGCCGTTGCCCTGTTCAAGGAGCTTTTGAATATCCCTGAGAACTATCATGTGCTTTTCCTGGGCGGTGGTGCCAGTATGCAGTTTTGTATGGTGCCCTTTAACCTGCTGAACAAAAAAGCGGCTTATCTGGACACAGGCTCCTGGGCTACAAAGGCCATTAAAGAAGCCAAGGGTTTTGGTGAGGTAGATGTCGTTGCCTCCTCAAAAGATAAAAACTACAACTACATCCCTAAAGACTTCTCCATCCCCAAAGATGCTGATTATTTCCACATCACAACCAATAACACCATCTTTGGAACGGAAATAAAAGAAGATTATGACAGCCCGGTACCCATCGTTGCTGACATGAGCTCGGATATTTTCAGCCGCCCGGTAGACATTTCCAAATATGGAATCATTTATGGCGGTGCCCAGAAAAACCTTGGACCCGCCGGTGTAACCTTTGTGATCATCCGTGACGACATCCTTGGCAAAGTAGACAGGCATATACCTACCATGCTGGATTATAACACCCATATAGAAAAAGAGTCTATGTTTAATACGCCGCCCTGTCTTCCTATTTATACTTGTCTGGAAACACTTCGCTGGTTGAAGAATCTTGGTGGTGTGCAGACCATGCAGAAGATCAACCATGAAAAGGCCGGTATGCTCTATGATGAGATTGAACGCAACGCTCTATTTATGGGAACCACCGAAAAAGACAGTCGCTCAATCATGAATGTTTGTTTCGTCATGCAGCCTGACTATCAGGATCTGGAAAAAGAATTTTTGGAGTTTGCAACCGCAAGAGGCATGGTCGGCATCAAGGGACACCGTTCGGTAGGTGGCTTCAGGGCGTCAATATATAATGCCATGCCGAAAGAGAGTGTAAAAGCACTTATTGAAACCATGCAGGAGTTTGAAAAAAAGCATGTAAAATAAACCTGACTTTAGTATGATTACATTCCTTACCCAGCCATGCAAGACAGGTTGGGTAAGGCTTTTTATAAACCTCAAAAACGAATAGATATGAAAAAAGTTCTGGTAGCTACCGAAAAGCCTTTTGCACCCGCTGCCGTCGACGGAATCAGGGAAGTCCTTGATAAAGCGGGTTATGAGTTGGTCTTATTGGAAAAATATGAATCGCCGGAGGAGTGGAAAACGGCGGCAGCTGATGCCGATGCCATGATTATCCGTAGTGATAAGGCTACAGCCGACATTATCGAGGCGGCAGGTAACCTGAAGGTCATCGTAAGGGCCGGTGCCGGTTACGATAATGTTGACCTCGACGCCTGTACAAGAAAAGGCGTGGTCGCCATGAATACGCCCGGGCAAAACTCCAATGCCGTGGCAGAACTTGCCTTTGGTATGATGCTGTATCACCTTCGCAACGGATTCAATGGAAAATCAGGGAATGAGCTGAGAGGTAAAAAGCTCGGTATTCACGCCTATGGCAATGTAGGCAAATTTGTGGCAACCATTGCCAAAGGTTTTGGAATGGATGTCTGTGCCTTTGACCCATTTGTCGACAATGCGGAGATTGAAAAAGACGGTATAAAAGCCATTGGCACCGCCGAAGAACTTTATAAAACCTGTCAATTTGTGTCGCTGAACATCCCGGCGAATGACAAAACCAAAGAATCAATCGGCTATTCGCTGCTCTCACTAATGCCGGCGAATGGTACCCTTGTGAATACGGCCAGGAAAGAGGTTATCGATGAAGCCGGCCTGTTGAAGATCATGGAAGAACGTGAGGATATTCATTATCTCTCAGATGTGGCACCCGACTGCCGTGAGGAGATCGAAAACAAGTACCCCGGCCGTTTAGTGTTTACCGCCAAAAAGATGGGCGCGCAAACCGCCGAAGCCAATATCAAGGCTGGCATAGCAGCTGCCACCCAGATTGTCAACTACCTGGAAAATGGCGATACGACCTTTCAGGTAAATAAATAAGCCGTTGCTTCCGGGATGTGTTTTACAGAACAAACGTTCATGACAGAATGGATGCCCTTTCTGATTGGTACCCTTCACGTCAAATCATGAGCCAGTTTGTAAAACAGATTATTATGAAGATTAAAGCAGATACAAACAATTAAAACTTAGAATATGGCCACATTAAAACCGTTCAGAGGATACCGCCCCCCGAAAGAGATCGTAAAGCAACTGGCTTCCCGTCCCTATGATGTATTGAATTCAGAGGAAGCCAGGAAAGAGGCTGGAGATAACCCTTATAGCTTTTTGCGTGTTGTGAAGCCCGAGGTGGAACTTCCTGAAGACATTGACCTGTATAGCCAGGCATTATATGATAAAGCGAAGGAAAATTTCCAAAAGTTTATTGACAAAGGGTATCTTGTTCGCGATGAGAAGCCTAAGTATTATGTGTATGCCCAGAGTTGGGGTGATAAGGTACAATATGGGATTGTTGGTTGTGCCGGTGTTGAAGATTATCTGAACGACGTCATCAAAAAGCATGAGCTTACCCGCCCCGACAAAGAGGAGGATCGCATGAAGCATGTACGGGTTACCAATGCGAATGCTGAGCCGGTATTCTTTACCTACCCCAAAAAAGAGGCGATTGACGATATTGTTGCCCGGGTAGTGAAAGCCCCGGCCGAATATGATTTTACTGCCGATGATGGTTTTGGCCATCATTTCTGGGTGATCAATGATGATGCGCTGATCGGGAAACTGGAAAAGCTCTTTGCGGAGGTTCCCGGCTTTTATGTGGCTGACGGTCATCATCGCACTGCCGCAGCTGCCCTGGTAGGGAAGGAAAAGAAAGAACAGAATCCTGCCCATACCGGGGATGAGCCCTACAACTTCTTTATGGCTGTCCTGTTTCCTGATGATCAGCTAAGTATCATCGATTACAACAGGGTGGTAAAAGACCTTAATGGTCTGAGTAGCGAGGCCTTCCTGGAGAAACTCCGGAAAGATTTTGATGTGGAAAAGAAAGGAAAGGAGCCCTTTAAGCCTGATGAGCTTCATGTCATGAGTATGTACCTCGATGGTGAATGGTACAAGCTGAAAGCAAAGCCCCATACCTATGATGATAATGACCCCATAGGTGTGCTTGATGTTACCATACTCTCTTCGGCTGTGTTGGATCCCATTTTGGGAATTAAAAACCTGCGCACCGATAAGCGAATAGATTTTGTCGGGGGGATTCGTGGGCTGAAAGAACTGGAGCGCCGCGTTGATGGCGGTGAAATGAAGCTTGCTTTTGCGCTGTACCCGGTAACCATGAAGCAATTGATGGATATTGCCGACACCGGGAATATCATGCCGCCCAAAACCACCTGGTTTGAACCAAAATTGCGTAGTGGCCTGGTGGTAAATGTTCTTGATTAAATGTCGTCGTAAGAGAAGCGTATTTTTTTAGTAATATTTTCTTTGATTTTTTGCATTTAATGAAATTTACTATCTTTGCAGGCCAAAAATAAGTGATTCAACAAAAGTAATAGCCGTTCGCCGAAAAGGCCACGGCGGTTCAACATCTAAAACAAACGTTCTGATGAAGAAAGATATCCATCCAAAAAACTATCGCTTTGTCGTTTTTAAAGACATGTCAAACGACTATAGCTTTTTGACGCGGTCAACAGCCACCAGTAAAGAAACCATCCAATGGGAAGACGGTAACGAGTATCCTCTGGTCAAACTGGAGATCTCTCACACGTCTCATCCTTTTTATACCGGTAAGCAACAGCTTGTTGATACTGCAGGAAGGGTGGATAAGTTCAGGTCGAAGTACAAGAAGCACCTGGACAAAAAGAAGTAGACCGTTTCGTTTTCAGTATTTTACAAAAGCCCTTTAGCGAGGGCTTTTTTGTTTGGCATACAGAAAGAAAAAGTACCGCATAAAACCAGTATTTTATGCGGTACTTTTTTTGGTATACGTTTATAAAAAAGAGAGGTATATAAACAGTTTCTTCTTTTATTCCTATTCCTGGTCGAGCGAAATTTGTTCCAGTGTTTTTCCTTTGGTTTCGGTTACAAATTTTCTTACGAAGAAGAAGGCCACAATGCCAAACGCCGCATAAATACCATAAGAAATGCCCAGTCCGATGTAGGTTAGCAGAATGGGGAAGGTAATGGTAATCAGGAAATTTGACAACCATTGCGCGAGTCCGGCCAGGGATAGCGCCGCACCTCTGAATTTGTTTGAAAACATTTCACCCAGCATGACCCACATGATGGGTCCCCAGGTGAACGCAAAAAAGGCGATGTATGCATTGGCTGCAAGCAATGCCAGAATGCCGCTGGTTCCGCCCATTTCAATGCCCTGGGCTGCATCTTCCGCGCCAAGGGCAAATACAATACCCAGCAAAGCCAGCATGACAGCCTGCCCAATGGCGCCAATCATCAGAAGCGGTTTGCGGCCCACTTTTTCAACCAGATAAATGGCCAAAAAGGTGAAAGCAATATTCACACTACCGGATATTACGTTTGTCAGGAGCGCATCCGCTTCTGTGAAACCGGCAGCCTGCCATAACACTGAACCATAATAGAACACCACATTGATACCGGTAAATTGCTGCAGGGCAGCGATTCCAATACCTACCAATACTATAGGATGAACATTCTTTGTTTTTTCATTGATTATATCAGATAAACGTGGCTTACGTTCTCTTAAAACGGTTGCTTTAATTTCTTCTACCTGCCTTTTCGCTATCTCGAAATTGGTAATACTGGCAAGCACTTTGGTGGCTCTATCAGGCTTGTTGTCAGCCACCAGGTAGCGTGGTGATTCAGGAATAAACCATAGACAGAAGAAAAACACAAATGCGGGTATGAGCTCCATCCAGAACATCCATCGCCAGGTGCCAAATCCCCACCAAAGCGTTTCAGAGGCCCCACCGGAGATGAGGGCAAGGGCATAGTTGCTGAAAAATGCTGTAAACAGGCCGATGACTATTGCCAGTTGCTGTAATGAAATCAAGCGACCTCTTATGTTTGCCGGGGCAATTTCGCCTATGTAAGCTGGTGAAATAACACTGGCGGCTCCTACAGCCAATCCACCCAATATCCGAAAAAACACAAATTGAGTAGAATTATCAGCAATTCCCGATCCCCATGCGCTTATGATAAAAGCAGTTGCGGTGGCAACCAGCACATATTTGCGGCCAAATTTATCGGTAAGGCTGCCGGCAAAAAAGGCTCCTGCCGCGCATCCCAATAACATGGAAGCCACATTAAAGCCTGTCGCAACAGCATCAGAATCAAATGATTCCTGCAAGGCATTAACTGCGCCATTGATCACACCGCTGTCAAATCCAAACAAGAAACCGCCTAATGCTGCTACAATTGAGAGGAGTAATACACGTCCTACATTACTTTCACGTTCCAAAGAATTGTCTGAACCTTCCATTGC
>CAYMDX010000018.1:0-21985 GCA_964389125.1 uncultured Bacteroidales bacterium | reverse complement strand
CTGAGAAGCTTCTGCAGCTGGGGTACTCTTTGAGGGATCTTGATTAGCCGGGAAGTTGGTGGAAGGTGAAAGCCGGAATTTCCGGATGTGACTCTTTATCCACTTTAATGTGTTTGAATGTCTGTCCAGCCCGAAAATAATGCCTACTTTTGTCGCGTTTGAAAGTGGAAATAATTGTGTTTTTATGATCAGAATGAGATTTATTCCCATAGTTGCCCTGCTGTTGGTGTTTCAGGCTTGTTCCTTATTACAACCCTATGCCGGCATGCTTGATGAAGCTGAAACGGCCTATGAAGCCGGTCGTGAAGAAGAAGCACTCAACTTGTATAGAGAAGCAATAACTGCCATGGAAGCGCAGGATAAGGATATTTCCGGTGAAGTTTATAACCGGGCAGGATTGCTGGCCTTTTCCATTGGTGAGATTGCTTTAAGCATCGAATATCTGGAGTCAGCGCGCCAAACACCGGCTGCAAAAGCCGAAACTTTCTACACCCTGGCAAAAGCCTACAGGGAACAGGATAACCTTTCCCTCGAAATATCTAACCTGGAAAGGTATGTTGAACAGTACCCGGATGGTGATGCGTTCGATGAGATGCAGCTCCGTTTTTTTGAAACCATGGTGGAAAGCCGTAACTGGCAGCAGGCGGATGAGCTGTGGCCCTCTCTGGGTGAGAAACGCTTTCAGGATGAAGATCTGTTGACCGATTATATGGTTGTCAAGAAAAACCTGGGAGATGAGGAGCGTGTTACGGAGATTGCCGAAAAGCTTTTAGCACTGAATGAGAATAATATAGAAGCCCTTGAATGGCTGGCAAAAGAGCATTTTCATGTTGCCCAAAGGCGTTATCAGAAGGAGATGGACGCTTATGAAGAAAATCGCACACATCAGCAATATGCCCGGTTGCTCGAGGCCTGGGATGTCATACATACCGATTTTCGAATAGCCCTCAACTACTTCGAAAGGCTATATAAGTTAAAACCTGATCCGGATTACATTCAATATCTTGTTAACCTGCATGAACGTCTGAACAATGATGATGAAGCTCATTATTACCGGCAAAAGCTGAATGAATAAGCTGATTGCCGGAACCTAGATGTTTGATGGTATACGGATGCCTTTGTCTTTTTTCGCTGGAAGTTTCTTACATTTACAGCGAACAAATTATTTGTACCCTGTCTTATACGTGACTAAAAAATTGTGCTATTATGACATCAATGAATAAAATTGGCGTACTGACCTCAGGGGGAGATACACCTGGGATGAATGCGGCCATCAGGGCTGTTGTAAAGGCCGGCTTGCATTATAATATTCAGGTAGTTGGTATAACAAGAGGTTACCATGGCCTGCTTCAGGATAAAATTGTGCCTTTGGATGGTCCGGCCGTGTATAATATCGTTCATCGTGGTGGTACCATATTGAAAAGTGCCCGCTGTGATGAGTTTAAGACAAAAGAAGGACGTAAAAAGGCCTACGAGATCATTAAAAAACATGCGATTGATGGATTGGTTGTGATTGGCGGAGATGGTACGCTCACGGGTGGACGCCTGCTTCAGAAAGAGTTTGGGTTGCCCGTTATAGGTATCCCCGGAACGATTGATAATGACTTGTATGGTACCGACTATACCATTGGCTATGATACAGCTGTTAATACCGTGGTATCGGCTGTTGACAAAATACGAGATACCGCCCATTCCCATGACAGGCTGTTTATTGTTGAGGTCATGGGGCGCGATGCCGGTTTTATTGCCCTGCGTAGTGGAATCGCTACCGGCGCCGAACAGATCCTTATTCCGGAAGCCAAAACCTTTATTGAAGACCTTTATGAATCGCTTGAAAAGGGTAAATCGCATGAAGAAGGGGCAGGGATTATCATTGTAGCCGAAGGTGATCAGTTTGGCGGTGCCATAGAGGTTGAGAAAAAGGTCAGGGAACGTTTCCCGGAGTTTGATATCCGGGTGAGTATACTGGGACACATACAGCGTGGTGGTGCCCCTTCTGCTTATGACCGGGTTCTGGCCAGCGGACTGGGCTTTCAGGCTGTGAAAGCACTGCGCGATGGACGTTCTGGCGAAATGGTCGGTTCAATCAACCGGAAAATTGAATTTACACCGCTTGATCAAACCATCAAATATAACAGCCCCATCAATATTGAACTTCACAGCATTGCCGAAATCCTGGCACTTTAAACATACAATGCAAATCATTAATTTTTGAATGTATTTAATACGACTATGCAAAAGTTTCAGTTTACATCCCTCTTAATGATCATTACATTGCTGCTGGTGTGTGTTACAAACATGAATGCCCAACAGCCGCTAACTTATTTTCTTGATGACATTGAATATGACGACAGGGTACCTTCTCCGGAGGATTTCCTGGGTTACCAGATTGGCGAGTGGCATCTTCAGCATCACATCCTTGTACAATATATGGAAGTTGTTGCCGAAACGTCTGATCGTGCCGTTATTAGTGAGTATGCCCGTTCCCATGAGTTTCGCCCACTTGTTGAGATGATCATTACCTCGGAAGAAAATCAGGCTCGCCTGGAAGAGATTCGCGCAAATCACCTCCGGCTGACCGATCCGGAAGTTTCAGCTGACATGGATATCCGGGACATGCCATTGGTTGTCAGGCTCGGTTATGGTGTCCATGGAAATGAAGCAAGTTCACACAATGCAGCTCCTCTTGTAGCTTATTATCTGGCTGCAGGTAAGGGTGATAAGGTGCAGGAACTACTTGATAATATGGTTGTGATTATTGATCCGTCGTTGAACCCTGACGGCCAGGATCGGTATGCAAGCTGGGTAAACAGGCATCAAAGCAGTACCCCGAATCCCGATCCCAATAACCGTGAGGCCAGCGATGTTTGGCCAGGCTCACGTACCAATCATTACTGGTTTGATCTGAACCGTGACTGGTTGCCTGTACAGCATCCCGAAAGCCAGGGTCGGGTGGAAGCTTATCACCGTTGGAAGCCAAACATCAATACCGACCACCATGAGTTTGGATCAGCGTCTACATTTTTCTTCCAGCCGGGTGAACCTGCCCGTGTTAATCCGCGAACACCCCGTGTTACGGATGAACTGACCATGGAAGTGGCCAAATACCACGCCGAAGCATTCGATGCCATCGGTCAGACTTATTATACCCAACAGGGTTTTGATGATTTTTACTATGGGAAAGGATCCACCTATCCCGATGTTCAGGGTAGTATTGGTATCCTTTTTGAACAGGCATCGAGCAGGGGCTATCAACGGGAAACGGTGCATGGTACGCTCGATTTTGCACAGACGATCAGGAACCAGGTGCTGGTTTCCATGTCCAGTATGACAGCCGGACTGGACATGCGGGAACGTTTACTGGATCACCTTCGCTGGTTCTATGCCTCTGCTATGGATGAAGCGGATGATGAAGACTTCGAAGCCTATATTTTTGGGCAGAGTCATGATCCTTCACGCAACAGACACTTGCTCGAGATTTTAAAGACCCATCAGGTAGATGTCTATCCTATTGCAGAACCATTTGGTTTTGAAGGACATGATTTTGAGCCCGGCCATGCATGGTTGGTGCCGTTGAAACAGCCTCAATACCGGCTGATACAGTCGATGTTTGAAAAGGCCCTGACCTTTGAAGACAGCCTGTTTTATGATGTGTCAACCTGGACCAAACCCCTGGCTTTCAATATCCCTTATGAAAAGATCAGTTCATCGTCTGACATGGAACGCCTGAAAGCCGACTTGCTGGATGAACTTCCAGAGCCAACCGGCAGTGTATCGGGTGGGAAGAGCGAGGTTGCCTATGTGTTTGGGTGGGAAGATTATTATGCTCCTAAAGCATTGTATTATCTACAAAAACAAGGACTGAAGACCCATGTGGCTACCGAACCCTTCAGGATAGAAACAGCCGCTCAGGAAAAAGCATTTGGGTTTGGAAGCATCATGGTGCCGGTCAAGACACAGGATATACCTGCAGAGCAGGTTTATGAGAAGGTCAATGAAGCTGCTCGGGAAGCTGGTATTACCATACATGCCGTGCAAACCAGCTTTGTGTCAGAGGGCATACACCTGGGTAGTCGCAGTTTCGCACCCTTAAACAAGCCGGAAGTGTTAATGCTGGTGGGCTCAGGCACCAGCAGCAGAGAAGCCGGGGAGGTATGGCACTTGTTGGATCAGCGGCATGATATGCCCGTAACCAAGGTTGAGCTGCGCGGGTTTTCATCAGTGGATCTGGAACGTTACAATGTGATCGTAATGGTTTCGGGCTCCTACAATAGATTGGACGAGGACGACCGTGAGAAGCTTAATCGTTGGAATGAAAACGGGGGCGTAATTGTGGGAATCAATCGCGCCAACAGGTGGCTCGACCGTCACGATTTTGCTGATATATCGTTTGTGGATACCCCGGAAAAGGAAGACCCTGACATGCTGCCTTACCATACTCGTCGTGACCATAGAGGCGCCCGGAGGATCTCCGGGGCTATCTTCCAGACAAGGTTGGATACAAGCCACCCTATAGGGTATGGCTATCAGGATGGATATCTGCCGGTATACGTCAGTGGCACACTAGCTGCCACCCCTGACGACAATCCATTTGCCAATCCTGTACTATTTACAGATGATGCTCTTTTAAGCGGTTATGCCTGGGAACACTATGAGCAAATGAAAGATGGTACAGCTGCCGTACTTATCCATCGCAATGAAAGTGGTCGGGTGGTTTCAGTGATGCAAAATCCCAATTTTCGCGGTTTTTGGTTTGGTACCAATAAGATGTTCATGAACGCACTATTTTTTGGCCAGATCATGCGTAACTGATAAATAACCAGTTGTAAATAACCAGTTGATTTCGAATGTTGATAAAAAAATCCGGCCCACCAAACAGAGTGTGACCGGATTTTTCTTAGATCGGATATGGCGTTTATTTTTCGGCGGGTCTGTTGCGCCCGAATTTTTCGTGTGCCGTTACGAAGTCTCCTGCTACGATTGAGGCTGCCAGTGAAAGCTCTCCTGCCATAAGCGTGGCAGCTGCAACTTCTGCCAGCTTCTTGACTTTGCCGGTCCCATAACAACCGATGATCTGAAGACATTCTTTTTGGGTTGGTAGAGATACACCGCCGCCAACCGTTCCAATTACCAGGGACGGCAAATGCAGGGATACGTAAAGGTCTTTTTCAATGGCCTCGGTATAAATGTATCCGACACAGGATTCACTGATGTTGGCCAGGTCCTGACCACAGGCCAGGAATAATGCGGCAATACCATTTGCCAGATGTCCGTTGGAGCCAAGCACACCCGCAAGCTGGGAACCGGCTACCTGTCTTCTGTAGGCCGTGTCAATCTCCTTGGCGGATGTTCGCAGGAACTTTGTGACAACCTCCTCCTTTATGCGTACTTCCGCTGTTACTGTTTTCCCCCTTCCTTGTATGGTATTGATTTGGGATGGCTTTTTGTCTACTGCCATGTTGCTTTCGAGGATATAGGTGACAACCGGAAACTGTTCTGTAATGTAATTGCAGAGTGCATGGGAGGCCTTGGTGATCATATTCATGCCCATCGCATCTCCGGTAAAGAAGTGAAGACGCACATACACCATCCGGCCATGTATATAGGTGTCAAAGTCAACCAGCTTGCCATGTTTTGTGGTTTCAGCCGTTACTTCCTGCAGCTTATTGAAATTATCTGATAGCCAGTCAACAAAGGTTTTGGCTTTGAATACATCCTCAAGTACAAAGTAAGGGGCACGCTGAATCCTGTCTTTGGTAACTACCACATTGACACCGCCTGATTGACTGATTGCCCTGGCACCGCGATTGTATGAGGCAACGAGAGCTCCTTCGGTTGTGCTTAATGGTATGAAAAAATCTCCTTTGGCATGAGCTCCATTGATTGTTAGTGGGCCAATGACGCCTACCGGAACATGGGAAAACCCGATAATGTTCTCAATATTTCCCTTGGTAACCTGAGGGTCTATGCTGCTATTACTCAGGTATTCAATGGAAAAACCATTTTGTTTGGCCAGAAAGTCGGTCCTGGCCTTCATCGCGTCCTTCGAGTAATCGTTTTGCCTGTTTTTAGGTAATTTCATGATTTATGAAAGCATTCAGCATCTTTAAAGAATAAATGCAAAAATAAACATTTGTCTCATCATGGCATAAAAAATATACCTTTCCCGGCAACAATTTTGCTAAAGATTCACCCGATGGACTTTTGCCACCAGACGAACCCGGACCCATATAATATATTCAGATATCTACAAAATGTATTTTTTCACTATAGTCATTACGTTTTACTTAACACATCATACAGTTTGTTAAATTTGCAATACAGTTTCGGTTTTTATATTGGATGTGTCGATAAGATAAATTATACCGGCGCATGCATAACGCGCAGTTTATTATGAGAGAAGAAAGCAATCCATTATGGTATAAAGATGCTATCATTTATCAGTTACATGTCCGTTCATTTTATGACAGCACGGGTGATGGCATCGGTGATTTCAAAGGATTAATCAAAAAGCTGGATTACATCCAGAGCCTGGGTGTAAACACCATATGGTTACTGCCTTTTTATCCGTCACCATTAAAGGATGGTGGTTATGATATTGCTGATTTTATCGGTATTCATCCGGATTATGGCACATTGGCCGACTTCAGACGTTTTGTGGCAGAGGCGCATAAACGTGGACTGCGAATTATTACCGAGCTGGTACTGAATCATACGTCAAAGGACCATAAGTGGTTTCAGCGAGCCAGGCAGGCCACGCCCGGAAGCGTGTACCGTGATTACTATGTTTGGAGCGACACCCCTGATAAGTTCCTGGATGCCCGCATCATCTTTCAGGATTTTGAGGTGTCTAACTGGACGTATGACCATGTTGCCGGCGCTTACTACTGGCATCGCTTCTATTCGCACCAGCCTGATCTTAATTTTGATAGTCCGCGGGTACAACAGGAAATTCTCCGGGTACTCGACTTCTGGTTCAGGACAGGCGTCGATGGCTTCCGGCTGGATGCTGTGCCTTACCTTTTTGAGGCAGAAGGGACCAATTGTGAGAACCTCCCCGAAACACATACGTATTTAAAGAAGTTGCGTAAATATGTGGATGACAAATACGGGGATAAATTGTTGCTGGCAGAAGCCAACCAGTGGCCTGATGACGCTTCTGCCTATTTTGGTGATGGTGATGAGTGCCATATGGCATTTCATTTTCCGGTGATGCCCCGTTTGTATATGGCGCTCAGGATGGAAGACAGGTTCCCCGTGGTGGATATTCTCGAGCAGACACCTCCCATACCGGATAACTGCCAGTGGGCTATCTTCTTAAGAAACCATGATGAGCTTACCCTGGAAATGGTGTCGGACGAGGAACGCGACTACATGTACCGGGCTTTTGCCAAAGATCCCAAAAAACGCGTGAATGTTGGTATACGCCGCCGTTTATTTCCGCTGCTCGGTGGGGATACACGAAGTATTGAACTGTTGAATATCCTTCTGCTTTCGCTGCCGGGTACGCCTGTTGTTTATTACGGTGACGAAATCGGGATGGGCGACAATTACTACCTGGGTGACCGTGATGGCGTGCGTACCCCTATGCAGTGGTCGCCGGATAAGAATGCCGGTTTTTCGCATGCCGATCCGCAACAGCTTTTTCTCCCCCTGGTGATTGATCCTCATTATCACTATACCTCTGTCAATGTGGAGAACCAGGAAAAGAATCCATCTTCCTTCCTTTGGTGGCAGCGTCGCGTGATCGCTAAAAGACGTCAATATCAGGCTTTCGGGCGGGGAAGTCTTCACTTTATCAACACCAGTAATCCCAAGATCCTGGCATTTGTCCGTGCATACAAGGACGAAAAAATTCTGGTGGTGGTTAACCTTTCCCGCTACTCGCAGCATGTTGAGCTTGATCTGTCACCTTACGCCGGTTCAACACCTGTGGAAGCATTCAGCCGCAATGAGTTTCCGCTGATAACTGAAGAACCATGGTCCTTTTCCATGCAGTTTAAAAATTATTTCTGGTTCGAATTAAGAGCTCCGGGGAAAGAAGTACATCCTGTTCTCGATAAAGCCAAACCCCCAATCCGCATCTGGGGAGAAGAGTGGAACCGGATGGATGTGGATCTTCAGTATGCCGTCCGGGATCGCCTTTACGACTATCTGGTGCAAATCAAATGGTTCAAAGGAGACACCCGTAAATTGCGTAACATTAATGTGCTGGATGTGATCCCGCTGGCTGAGAAAAAATATACCCCATTTCTTTTTATCATCGAACTGGATCTTATTGAAGATAATAAATATATCTATCTGATGCCTATTTCACTGATATCAAATAATAAGGCAGAAGAGATCCAGGGGAAATATCCCCATTTTGTGATTGCGCCGGTGGAAGTCGACCAGGAAGAGGGGGTCATCTTTGACGGCTCAATTGACAGGACCCTGCATGAATCATTGTTTGATGTGATTCGCCGTCGTTCCAAAATAAAAGGGATCAATGGAAATATCAGGGGAAAATCAGGAAGTTTTCTCAGAAAACAATACGACACTGATGAGATGCTACATCCACATATGATCCCATCACGTCAGACAAATTCTTCCATTGTTTACGGTGACAGGTTTTTCCTGAGAATATACCGTAGTCCGCAGGAAGGCGAGAATCCGGATGTTGAAATTTTGAAGAACCTGACCCGTAAGACCAATTTTCAACACATCCCCGCCTATCTGGGTCGGCTCGATTATAGAAACCCGAATCTGGAAGATACTTCTGTCGCTGTCCTGCAGGAGCTCATCCCGAATGTGGGGAATGCCTGGGATATGACCCAGACTTCCATCGAGGGCTTTTTCGATAAGATTTTGACAGAAAAAATGGCTTATGACCAGATTGGTCAGATCGGAGAGGATGACATGGATGAACTGATCGGTTCATTTTACCTTGAGATGGTACAGAAGTTGGCTGTCCGGACAGCAGAAATGCACCAGGCGCTCGGCTCTATTGAAGAGCTGGCAGCATTTACGCCGGAACCATTTTCGCTACTGTATCAGAAATCCCTGTATCAGGCTCTTCGTACCTATGTAAAACGTACTTTCCTGGCCATTGAAAAGGATGCGGAAAATGTACCTGAGAGCAACAGAGAGCTGCTTTTTGCTATTCTTGGTGATCAGGATGTTTTCCTGAAAAATATGCGTCAGATTCTTGAATCTGGTAAATTGCCGGCAATAAAAACCCGCATCCATGGCAATTATAAGCTGGACAAGGTGTTATTTACAGGGAAAGATTTCAAGATCACCAACTTCGAGGGTGAGTTGGAGCGTTCCCTGAGCGTCCGGAAAATCAAGCATAGCCCCCTGAAAGATGTAGCCACCATGCTGCATTCATTGCATTATGCTATTTATAAAGGATATTTTTTGAGAAAGGAATTTGTCCCTGTTGACACCAATTACCTGCGTCCTTGCCTGGAACGTTGGTATCAAAAAGTATCGAAAACGTTTCTGAAGTCCTATTGTCAACATCTTCAGGATAAAGCGATCATACCCGACGACCAACATACCTTTGAAGATCTGTTAAACCTGTATATGTTTGAAAAAGCTGTTCAGGAGTTGCATAGCTTTGTTGACCATGAGCCTGAATCTGCTGTTATACCGCTAAAAATTCTTCAAAAGCTTAAATAAGCCAGCATGTGATTATCTGTCGAAGGTCTGCTACCGCCAGAATGAGCAACGCAACGACAAAAAAGAGGTATACGTAATCCATATATAATAGCGTATTGATTTGGTATATCAAAAGTAAACAGTGTATATTAAGCGAATGTGAAGTTACCGTTAAGAAGATATTGTTATTAAAGTGTGGAAATTTATCTACACTTCCCCTCTTTTCTCTATTCCCATGCGAAATTTATTGGTTATTCGCTTGAAATAAGCTATTTTTATGATGTGTTTACAGATTATTGTATTGATGGCATCAATCATGCAAATTATGTTTGCCATCTTATATAAACATGTAGTACTATGAAAGAGAATGTTGCAGCGTTAGCCCCGGCTGATATAGACGCCCTTATTTTTGATATGGATGGGGTTGTTACAAATACACGGTCAACTCATGAACAGGCATGGAAGGAACTCTTCGATGCCTTTCTGAAAAATAACGGGAAAAAAGAAATGCAGCCTGATGATTATGCCCGCTACCTGGACGGTAAGCCGCGTTATGAGGGTGTAAAAAGCTTTCTTCAGGCGCGGCAGATCGATTTACCATACGGAAAAACAGATGATCCACCCGGGGAGGACACGGTATGTGGCCTGGGGAACCGGAAAGATGAAATATTTAACACCCTGATTGAGAAAGAAGGGGCAGAGCGCTATCCGGATGCAGTAGAGAAAATTGAAAAGTGGCGCAAAAAGGGCTTGAAAACGGCGATCGTTTCCTCCAGCAAAAATTGTGAGAAAATTATTGCTTATGCCGGTGCGGCCCACCTGTTTGATGTAAGGGTAGATGGTGTTATATCTGAGGAACGCAACCTGACAGGCAAACCGCACCCGGATATCTTTCTGGAAGCTGCCCGCGAGCTCGGGGTTCGCCCGGAGAACAGTATCGTCTTCGAAGATGCGATATCCGGGGTAGAAGCCGGCCAAAAAGGCTTTTTTGGCCTGGTAGCCGGCGTCGCACGCTTCGAAAACCGGGACGTACTGCTTCAGCACGGTGCCGATATAACCTTTACTACCTTTGAGGATTTTAATCTCTTTGAAGATGAAAGCCTGGCTGGCTATTTCAGACCTTCCCGCCCCCTGGTATTTTCTGGTGAAGCAGATCTTTTTGATAAGCTCTCCTCATCCAAACCGGTTTTCTTTCTGGATTACGACGGTACACTTACTCCCATTGTAAACAAACCCGAAGATGCGGTTTTGTCTGACAGTATGCGTGATACGCTTGCAAAGCTGGCAGAATTGTTTACCGTGGCCATTGTTACCGGAAGGGACGTGGAAGACGTGCAACAGCTTGTCGGACTTGACAATCTGATCTATTCGGGCAGTCACGGCTATATCACAACTGGTCCTGATGGGATGTATATGGAACACGAGCGGTCGGATGAAATTATCGCCCTGCTGGATATGGTAGAGAAGGACCTTCATGATTTGATGGATAACCGGGTTGAAGGGGTGCAAATTGAACGGAAACGGTATGCCATTGCCGTGCATTACAGAAATGCAGAAGAAAAAGATGTGCCATTTGTCTATCAGGTTGTCGAAAGGCTGCTTGAACGGCATGACGGACTGAAAACGGGTGAGGGGAAGAAGATCGTAGAGATCAAACCGGATATTGACTGGCACAAAGGGAAAGCGGTACGCTGGATCATGGACAAGCTGGGAGTGAGTGATAAACCCGGGTTGCTGCCACTGTTTATCGGTGACGACGTAACGGACGAAGACGCCTTTAGGGCTTTGTCGGACAACGGTGTCGGTATTCTCGTGGAGAACCATGGACAACAGACGGCTGCTGCCTATAGTTTAAAAAACGTGTTTCAGGTTGAACAGTTTTTCAAAAAGATCATTGAAATGTACAGGTAGGATTTTTGGCTAAGGACCAATTTCAAACCTTCAGAAACCTTGTGCTAAAAAGAATAAATCGTTATTGAGATTATGGATAAAACTTGGTATGTAGAGTATGAAAAGTGGGATGAGGGTTTGCATCCCCTTAGGGAGGCATTGTGCGCGTTGGGTAATGGCTTTTTTGCCACCCGGGGTGCCCTGGAGATGGAAAAAGATAATGAATACAACTATCCGGGGACTTACCTGGCCGGTGGCTACAACCGGATGAATTCGGAGGTGAAAGGCCGGACGGTGGAAAATGAGGATCTGGTTAACTGGCCGAACTGGTTGCTCCTAACATTCAAAATTGGCAGCAATCCCTGGTTTCAGCTTATAGATATGGATATCCTGGGATTCATCACATCTCTGAACATGAAGGAAGGCATTCTGGAACGCAAGATGCGCTTTAAAGATCCGCAGGGGTGTATCACGACCATTATCAGCCGGCGTATTGTCAGCCTGGCAGACTACCATGTAGCGGGTATGGAATGGACATTTATTCCGGAAAACTGGGAGGGCCGGCTGACTATCCGATCAGGTATTGACGGTAATCTGATCAACAACAATGTGGCCCGCTACAGCGATCTGAACCAGGATCACATCGAAGTAACAGACAAGGGAAAGCTGGACAATGCGGGCATATTTCTTTCCAGTCGGACGAAGCAATCGGATATCCGGATGACACAGGTGGCCAAAACGACCTTTTATATCCACCATGAAAATCTTGGTTTGCAACCAAAGGTAGAGCACCTGAAGGATTGTATTGTGGCTGATTACGCACTGGATTGCAAAAAGCTTGAGCCCATTCGGATCGAGAAGCAGGTTGCCCTGTACACCTCACGCGATGTAGCCATCAGTGATCCTTTCACCGAGGCGCAAACCAAAATCTCCAGGCTGGGGACGTTTGCAGTTATGGCGGCCAATCATAAGAAGGCCTGGGACAGGGTCTGGGATTATAATGATATGGTGCTGGATTCCTCTGAAACGGATCAGATGGTTTTGCGCCTGCATATTTTTCATCTGTATCAGACGGTTTCTGGAAACAGTATGGACTATGATGTTGGCGTACCTGCCAGAGGTTGGCACGGCGAAGGGTACCGCGGTCATATTTTCTGGGATGAATTGTATATCCTCCCGTTTATTAACCTCCATTACCCTCAGCTTTCAAGGTCACTACTGATGTACCGTTATCGAAGGCTTGGCGAAGCTTATGAAGCCGCCCGGGAAAAAGGAAAAAGGGGTGCGCTCTTTCCCTGGCAAAGCGGAAGCAATGGCAGGGAAGAGACCCAGGAACTGCATCTGAACCCGAAATCGGGTCGCTGGCTGCCGGATGTATCGCATTTGCAATACCATATCAACATCGCCATTCCCTATAACGTATGGCATTATTATCAAAGTACCGGCGATATGGACTTTCTGGCATCCTTCGGTGCCGAAATGATATTTGCCACCGCCCTTTTCTGGTCTGACATGGCCATTTACAACCCCAGGCGCGATCGTTATGAGATCCATAAAGTCATGGGGCCGGATGAGTACCATACCCATTATCCGGGGATCGAAGAGCCCGGTTTGAACAATAATGCCTACACCAATGTGATGGCCGTGTGGGTTATTCAGCGGGCATTGAATCTGCTTGGGCTGCTTGATGACATGTGTTATTATGAGCTGGCCGATAAAATGGGTATTACCGAAGAAGACAAGGAGAAGTGGAGCAAGCTTACAGAACGGATGTTCGTACCGTTTCATGATACAGAGATTATTTCGCAGTTTGAAGGGTATGAGGCCCTGGAAGAGCTGGATTGGGAACATTACCGAAGCCACCATGGCGATGCTTTCCGCCTCGACCGCATCCTTGAAAGCGAAGGGGATACCCCCAACCGGTATAAAGCAAGTAAACAGGCCGATGTGCTGATGCTGTTCTACCTGTTTTCGTATGAAGAGCTGCTTGCCCTTTTTCAAAAACTTGGGTACAACTTTGATCCCGATATCATACCCAAAAACATCACGTATTATTCTAAACGAACATCCCATGGCTCCACCCTGAGCCAGGTTATTCATGCATGGGTATATGCGCGCTCCAATCGTGCCCGCTCATGGAAAAATTTTAAAACTGCCCTGATGAGTGACTTTAAGGACATTCAGGGAGGCACGACCCACGAAGGCATCCACCTTGGTGCAATGGCAGGAACCATGGACCTTATCCAACGCTGTTATTCAGGTCTGGAAATACGGGATGACGTATTGTGGCTCAACCCGATGCTACCTGAAGATATCAACCATATGTCCTTTTATGTTCGTTATCGTAGTCATTGGATTAAACTGGATATTACCCATAAAAAAATATCGGTTACATTCTGTAAGGGGTGGGCTAATCCGGTCTATATCGGGGTAAAAGGAAAAAAATATCATTTCAAAAAAGATGAGCAGAAGGAGTTTTCACTACAATAAGTTGAGTATAAATTAAATACAACAAATATATGAGGTTACTTATAGTTTCCAACCGATTGCCTGTCTCCGTCAGTAAAGAGAACGGATCCTTTGTTACCGCGAAAAGTGCCGGAGGCCTGGTGTCCGGACTGAGTGACTTTTTACAAACTTTAGGTAAAGATACGTCTGAGATAACAGATTACCTGTGGCTCGGATGGCCCGGCATGAGCATCGACAAACCGGATGAAGACGAAGTTCGGACAAAGGTCAAAGAAGAGTTCAAGGCAGAACCCGTGTTTTTTTCAAAGGAGTTGATGGATAAGGTTTACCTGGGCTTTTGTAACAAAACCATCTGGCCGCTGTTTCATTATTTTCCCAATTTTGCCAGGTTTAACCTGGAGTATTGGTATGAATACCAGCGGATGAATGAGATTTACCGGGATGAGCTGCTGAAAACCATTCAGCCTGACGATATTATCTGGGTACATGATTATCATTTGATGCTTTTGCCTGCCCTGTTACGGGAAAAAGTCTCTAACCCCATAGGATTTTTCCTGCATATTCCGTTCCCTACCTATGAAATGTACCGGATGTTGCATAAAGACAGTCGGGCAGAGATTCTGAGAGGCTTATTGGGCGCTGATATGCTCGGGTTTCATACCCATGATTATGCGCAGTATTTCCTGAGGTGTGTATTGCGTATCCTGGGGTTTGACAACCACATGGGACGAATTGAGATGCCTGGTCACACGGTTGAGGTGGATACCTTTCCGATGGGAATCGATTTTGACAAATTTCATACGATGGATGTATCACCCCACAAGGAAGACAAACCTGCTCCCGGTGAGCCCAGGATTGTTCTCTCGGTCGATCGCCAGGATTATTCAAAGGGTATTGTTAACAGGCTGTATGGTTTCGAGGAGTTCCTTAAGCAACACCCGGAATGGCATGGCAAGGTCTCTATGAATATGATTGTGGTACCTTCGCGAACGGCCGTGGGCGCCTACCGGAAAATCAAAAGTCAGTTGGATGAGCTGGTAGGTCATATCAATGGATCGTTTGGAAGCATGTCGTGGATGCCGGTTATATATCAGTACACCTCATTGCCTCACAAGGAGCTGATTGCCCAATACAGGATGAGTAATGCAGCCTTGCTGACACCTTTGCGCGACGGCATGAACCTTGTTGCCAAAGAGTATATTGCTTCCCTGAAAGATCAGAAGGGTGTCCTGATCCTGAGCGAGTTTACCGGTGCTGCCAAAGAGCTTAGTGAAGCTGTTGTAATCAATCCCAATAATTATCATGAGATCGCAGAGGCCATCCATGAAGCCCTGACCATCCCTGAAAAAGATCAGGTCCGGGGCAATAAAATAATGCAGCGGCGCTTACAACGTTATACGGTGACCAAGTGGGCCAATGATTTCGTGGATAGCTTGTTGAAAAGTAGTCAAACAGCCAAAGATTCTGTCATCCGTAAGTTGTTTAATGACAGTCTGAAGGAGCAAATGCTGGATGACTATCAGCGTGCAAAGCAGCGGATCATTATTGTAAACTACGATGGTACGCTGGTGCCTTTCAGTAAATATCCGGCTTCGGCTGAGCCTCCGGAGTCTTTGTTGAAATTGTTGGAGGCATTGGATGCCCGAAAGAAAACAGATATCGTGATTATCAGTGGCAGGGGGAAAGATGAGCTGGATGAATGGCTTGGCGGGCTTTCTGTAAATATTACAGCCGAGCATGGTTCATGGATAAGGCAGGCAGATGGCAAAGAATGGCGCTTGCTGAAACCGCTTTCGTCAGAATGGAAAGGTGAGGTATTACCTATCCTGGAGATGTACACCGATCGGTTGCCCGGTTCCTTTATCCAGGAGCGTGATTATTCAGTATCCTGGTATTATCACAAGGCCGACGTGGAACAGGCTTCACATCTGGTTAAAGAGGTAAACGACCACCTGCTCTCGATCACTTCCAACATTAATGCGCAGGTTTTCCATGGCAGCAAGGTGATAGAGGTTAGCAATGCCGGTATAAACAAAGGGGAGCTGGCTATGCACTGGTTGTCACGTAAATCCTATGATTTTGTGCTGGCCATCGGTGCCGGTTGGTCGGATGAGCTTCTGTTTCAGACGCTGCCCGAACATGCCTGGTCTATCAAGGTGGGCGGTACGCAAACTTCGGCAGGTTACTTTATCAGAGAACAAAGTGAAGCTATTTCCCTGTTGGAAAAGCTGAATCAGGAATAAGCGGGTGCAGGG
Organism: uncultured Bacteroidales bacterium; assembly: GCA_964389125.1. Classification (GTDB taxonomy): domain Bacteria; phylum Bacteroidota; class Bacteroidia; order Bacteroidales; family UBA7960; genus PUPG01. The sequence goes on along the minus strand of CAYMDX010000018.1, from coordinate 5,729 downwards.
GTCAGGCTGATTATTTTCAGGCTGATTATTTGACATATACCGTTTTGATGTTGGTAAATTCGCGGATTCCCAGATAGGAAAGCTCACGTCCGTAACCGCTATGTGCGATACCTCCAAAAGGAAGGCGCGGATCTGATTTTACAAAATCGTTAACAAAGCAGCTACCGGCGTGCAGGGATTTTTCGGCAAGGGCCTGTCCATGTTCTTTATCATCGGTGAAAACGGCGGCTCCCAGCCCAAAGTCAGTATCATTGGCGATCCGAATGGCATCTGATTCATTCTGGGCTTCGATAATGGCGGCTACCGGCCCGAAAACCTCTTCGTCGTAAGCCGGCATGCCGGGTTTAACGTTGGTCAGAACCGTTGCGGGGTACCAGGCGCCTTCATCATCAGGTATATAGCCCCCCAGGAGGCATTTAGCGCCTTTTTCTATACTTTTTGTTACCTGTTCGTGTACTTCGTCCCTAAGTGAAAGGCTTGCCTGGGGACCTACCTGAGTATCTTCATGCATGGGGTTGCCCATGTTTTTTGTTTTCATGGCTTCTGTAAACCCTTTTTCAAATTGCTGGCAGATGGACTTTACTGCGATAAAACGTTTGGCGGCGATACAGCTTTGACCGCTATTGATAAGGCGGCTGTTGACACAATGTTCAATGGCCGTATCCAGGTCTGCATCTTCCAAAATAACATAAGGGTCGCTGCCGCCCAACTCCAGCACGGATTTTTTAAGCATTTCGCCGGCTTTTGCAGCAATGGATCGTCCGGCCGGAACACTGCCTGTCAGGGTAACCGCCTTTATATGTGGATTTTCAATGATCTTACCCACTTCCTTTCCGGGCACTTGTAATACACTGAAAAGGGATTCCGGGAATCCGGCTTTTTGAAACACAGAAGCAATTGCCAGCGCACATCCTGTCACATTGGAGGCGTGCTTTAGAAGTGCTCCGTTTCCTGCCATCAATGCCGGTGCGGCAAAACGAAATACCTGCCAGAAAGGGAAGTTCCATGGCATTACGGCCAATACAACCCCCAACGGGCGGTAAGCAATATAGCTGTTGCTGGCCTCGGTAGCAATAAACTCATTGCTTAAAAACCCTTCCGCCTTATCGGCATAGTACTGACATACCCTGACGCACTTTTCAACTTCTGCCCTGGATTGCACGATGGGTTTCCCCATCTCTAATGTTATCAGGTAGGCGTAGATCTCCAGGTTGTCACGCAAAACAGCGGCAGCCCGGCGCATCAGTTTGGAACGGTCAGAGAACCCCTGTTGCGCCCACTTATGTTGTGCCGTGGCTGTGTTCTCTATGATCTCATTTATCTCGCCGGGTGTATGCTCCGGATAGCGCTCAATAGTTTCTCCCGTAACCGGATTTACTGATTCAGGCATAAATTATTATGGTTGCAGTTTGTGAATGGCTGTGATACACAGTGTTGGTTTGTAATGCATGCATGACAGCTTCGTGTGTTGATACCAAATCATGTGTTCGTCATTCCGATACAAATGTAATGAAAATCGATCTTCAGGCCGAATGCAACTGTAATGTCAAACTCCCTGACTGACGTTGTGTTGAATGCCGGCAGGTCATAGTAAACAGATAGCCGGCCCGGTTCATAAAACCAGGAACCAAATGTCCACGTACGAATATTAAGATAGTGTTAAAGGAACTGTCCCGGATAATTATACGATTTGTACAACATGTCCTGTCGGTTTCAGCAATAGCCGGGACAGTTCCGTTATTCTAAAAGTGTATCTCCCTAAACCACCTTATACTATAGAATGGGATAAAAAACCTTGCAAGCGGCACGTCTTCCTTGTTTTTTTTGCTTTTTAAACGGAAATAATCCGTCAATGGTCTGTAAATTAACGCATAGACAATGATCCCGATGGCAAACCCCGTGGAATAACCTTCTATCGCAAGGTATAACAATAGTAAAAGTGGCAGAACGATGATCAGATAAAACAGAAATGTGTTTTTCATGGTACATGAGTTTGATTAATATGGCATATTCGTTGCAGCACAATATCCAGCTATGGCGGCGCCCGTGGCCGGTACAAACGCTGTTTGTACCCAGGCCCAGACAGATACCCAGCCATTTTTTGAGTAGGTGTCTGTTATACAATCCATGGTATCATGGCCCCATGATTTTGTACCTCCCTGTTTATTGTTAAAAGCAAATGTTTCATCCTGCTCATCGAGAGAGATACTAACGACGGGATTACCATAAATATCGTAATGATGAATGGTTTTTTGTTCACCGTCGGCATCTTCCGTTCCTATGATCATGGCTCCAGTTATTTCCCCTTCATCTATAGCAAAGCCCAGTCCATATTCTATACCCTCATCCTTGCCGGTGCTTGTCTGATTGGCGACAATGGCGGTGTCGAGGTGATTGTCGATGTAGCTTACCTTCAGGTTGGTGAAGTCAAATTCTACATTGTGGAATTTATGAGCATTTTTTGATCCGAGCAAGCCTTGTTTTTCTTTTTGCCATTTTTTAACCTGGTCTTTGAGGTTTTGATCCATGAGATTTTCGATGATCAGCTTCCCTTCCGGTGCGTCATGGGAGGTGGAGAATTCTGCTTTGTCGCACCCGGAAAAAATGCCTAAAGCGACAACAAATGCAGCCACTGCTAACAACCTTCTACTTACGTCTTTCATATCTGGCAGATTTTAATGTTGATGCCTACTCCTGTTTATGAGGTCTCTTTTCAGCATGTTCCGACCCTGCATGCATGTGAAAACGATCGTTTAGGGTCAAAATTAAATAAAAGCAGATTAAAAAACGACTAAAAACATTAAAATAAAGGCAGAAAGGATAAAAAACCACATGAGCGTGTAAAGTGACCTTATGCATTAGGTGTGTTTGGTTTTGGAGGCCTGGCCACCCGATGGGCTCATGCCCATAATATATAGCAAAATAATCATTTTTTATGTAATTCAAAATAGCCGTGAGCTGAGTTTCAAAAATGAGTTAAGATGAAAACGATTATTTCGTAAAATGGCTAATGCTGAACCACTGCCTGGGGTCTGTAAAGATGGCGTTGGTTTCTAATTCGCCTGTGCTGGCCAGTGAGTCAATATGGCGCCTGTTAAACTTATGTGAATTTTCGGTATGGATGGTTTCTCCGTTGGAAAGGTCTATGCGTTGACCATTGAATCCGCAGTGAATGTGCATGTTTTGTTTGGCCTGCAAGTGCATTTCTATTCTGTGCAGGTCGGTGTTGTAGAATGCGATGTGGTTAAATAGTTCCGGTTTGAAGTCGGTATCAAGCAGGTTGTTTGTAACATTCAGTATATTTTTGTTAAACTGCGCGGTTACATGTTGGGAGTCATTATAGGCCTTTTCCAACACCCGGTTATCTTTGATCATATCCAGGCCAAGCAGCAGGTGGTCTCCCTTATTCATGATGTTGCCCAGTTGTCTTATGAAATTGTCCCTTTTGCCGGGCTCCAGGTTGCCCAAGGTACTACCGAAAAAACAAAAGAGCCGGTTTTCAGCTTCTGGCATGATGTCCGGTTGTCCGATGAAATCCGCTACCAGTCCGTGGACCTCTATTGTCGGAAACCTGTTTATCAGTTCATTGGCTGCGCCATTGATGGCGGCATGGCTGATGTCGACCGGGAAATACCTGGTGCGACTCAGTTCTGCATCAGATAGTTGGCTGAGCAGGAGGCTGATCTTGGAGCTGTCGCCGCTTCCAAGCTCCACAATATTCAGCTCATCGGCGTTGATATGAAGCTTTTTCCATAATGTTGCCAAAATTTCTTTTTCTGTGCGCGACGGGTAATACTCAGGAAGCGCTGTAATTTCCTCAAACAGGCGGGAACCTTCGTCATCATAAAAATACTTACTGGAGATATATTTGGTGGTAGCCTGAAGTCCTTCCAGCAGTTCTTTGCGCATGGCCGGTACGCCAATTTCCTGCAAGTTATCGGAGATGCTGATTTTATCCTGTACTTTCGCCTCTTTCTTTTGTGATGCCATTTTTTAGATGTGTGGTTTCCTGCTTGTTTTATTGGGCCGTATATAGAAAAACTATTCCGGCACACCGGTTTCATAATGGTTTTCGGGGTCATTACTCCATTCAAACCATCCGCCGTCAAAGACCGATACTTTTGGCCAACCCATCAGCCAGGCATTGAAGAAGGCTTCGCTACCCCGCCAGCCTGTCCCGCAATAAAAGGCCAGGTGTTTATCAGGATTGATACCGGCTTCTTCCCAAAGCGCGGCGATCTCATGAAATTCCCTGGTAGTAAAGTCAAGGTTCCGGTAAGTTTCCATGTGGTAGGCATCGCTGCCGGCGTGGACGAAAATGGCTCCTGGTATACGCCCTTTTTTCTCAATATAGTTGTAACCACTGACTTCTCCGATATATTCGGGCCAGCTTCTGACGCAAACAAGATCTGCATGGTCGGATGCCAGCATTTGCCGGGCCTCCGGAAGGTCTACAACCAGCTCGGGATGAGCGGGAATATCCCTGCCAAAGTGTTTAACGGGTGTTTTTACAACGTCGTCATAGTGGATGCCAAATCCGGCTGCTTCCCAGGCGTGAAAACCGCCATTCAGTACTTTTACATCTTTGACACCGGCGTACAGCATGATAAACGCACATCTGATTGCTCCGATGTGGCCTGCGGAACTGCCCGGGAATTCATCGTTATTATCGGGGCTCATGAATTTTCCATACAGAATCACAGTCGTATCAGCCGTAATGCCGTGTTCCAACAGGGTCTTTTGTAACTCTTCCGGTGTTCGGCGGTTCCAGGTTTCGATTGATTCGAGTGCATTGGTATCGAGATCTATAGCCCCGGGAATATGACCGGAGAGATAGGCTTCCCGGTTGCGATAATGTGCGTGGCAGATGACAGTCTTTCCACCTTGATGCTCAGGAGGTGTTTTCCCATCCACAACATCTTTTACCCAACTGGCCGGCACAAGCTGGCGGTAGCGCGACAATTGCTCCATGGGGTTTTGCTTGTCCGGAGCCCATTCATCCAGAAAGTGGTTATATAGGGAAATGTTGTTGTAACCGGCTCCGGTGAAGCGCTTTGCCACCATGATGGCCTGATCAGGTGTGTATCCATAAAGAATAATCTGGTGTTCGGGCAGAATTTGTTTGTTGCGTACAATCTCAATCCAGTCTATGTATTCAGCCCAGTCTGCTGACAATGATTTGGCGCCGGCAATATGGCCGCCCCGCGTTTCACCCCATAGTTGCCAGCCGTTGTAGGCATCCACCGGTCTTACATCAAGAAGTCGTGTATTATCATTGGTAATCATTTCTTTCAGCTGCCGTGTAGTAATCTGCGGATAATGCATCATAGTATAGTTTTTGGTAGTTGGTACAGGGTATGGTTTGTGATTTTGAGAAAGCCGAAATATTTTGTATATTCACGAATGTTAAATTATGAACCTTAAAAATCTTGCATTATGGCTATAACAAAAGTTTGGATTGACGACGATTGCACAGCATGCGAACTTTGTGTGGATATTTGTTCGGAAGTGTTTGAGCTCCCCGATGATATCGCAAAAGTAAAAGAAGGAGCGAATTTCGCTGATCACGAAGATTGCATAAAAGAGGCCGCTGAAAGCTGTCCGGTGGAAGTAATTCACTATGAGGAAGACTAGGGCTTACTCCTCATGGTCGTGGTCATGATCGTGGTCGTGGTCATGATGTTCTTCATGATACTCCACGGCATCTTCATAGGTTTTATTGACGGTTC
>CAYMDX010000017.1:0-22463 GCA_964389125.1 uncultured Bacteroidales bacterium | reverse complement strand
GGGGATAGGCGATCTACTATTGCGTGTTATTTATAGCAGAACAAACATAAGAAAGTTTCTTAAAAATCCAAGGTGTCCAGCGGACTTTTTATGCTCCTGATGGAATGATTGCCCACGTGTGTATAAATTTCAGTGGTCTTTGAGCTTTTATGACCAAGTAGTTCCTGGATATACCGTAAATCCGTCCCGGCCTCCAATAAATGGGTAGCATACGAATGACGCAGCCAGTGCAAAGTAGCTGGCTTCTTAATCCCTGCCCTTTTTAATGCATGTTTCAATACCATCTGTAAACTGCGCTCACTGTATTTCTCACCCCCGTATTGCCCCTCAAATAACCAGTTTTTCGGCCGGTAATTCCTATAATAGTCACGCAACATGGTGATCGTATTCTCTGAAATAGGAACAACCCGGTCCCTCCGGCCTTTTGCCTGACGAATGACCATTAACCCACGTTGACTCTCTATATCCCCGGGTCTCAGATTGATCAACTCGCCCCTGCGAAGACCACAACCATATATCAAACTCAGCATGGTACGATGTTTTTGGTTTTTCGTAAACTGTAAAAGCTTCGCTACCTCCCGCTTGCTTAATACATTCGGTAACTTGTGTTCCCTTCGTGGACGCTCGATGGTAACGGAATCAATGTGCTTGTTATGGATGCAACCGAAAAACAATTTCAATATCTTTGTGTTTTCCAAAACAAATTAAAAAGGAAGTCCTAACTATGGCCAAAGGAAAGGAATCCAAACCCCATATCGGTATCTTCGGGCGGCGAAACAACGGCAAAAGCTCCCTGATCAACGCCCTGGCACAACAGGATATCGCCATCGTATCCGAAGTGTCCGGCACAACAACCGACCCGGTGCGCAAATCCATGGAGATCCCCGGCATCGGACCGGCCATCCTCGTCGATACCGCCGGCATCGACGATACCGGCGAGCTCGGCCAAAAACGGGTCAACCGCTCCCTGGCAACCCTCAAAACCGTCGACCTCGCCATCCTCGTTATCACACACAACCGGTTCGAACAGGAAGAAGAAAAGCTCGTAGAAGCATTTCATAAACAAGAGGTGCCATTCGTGATCTTTCACAATAAATCGGATGTGACGCCGCTGGATGAAACCCTCAAACAACACCTCCGGGATACCTGTACAGTACATGTGCTGCCATTCTCCGCCCTGCAGCCCGACAACCTCGAAGAGGCCGTCACCACCCTGCAAAGGGCAATGCCCGAAACAGCCTACCGCAAAACATCCCTCCTGGGCGACCTGCTCCACTACGGCGACCTGGTGGTGCTGATAACGCCCATCGACAACGAAGCCCCCGAAGGACGCCTCATACTGCCCCAGGTGCAGGCCATCCGCGATATTATCGATAACGACTGTGTCGCCATCGTGGTCAAAGAAAAAGAGGTGGATGCCCTCATGAAACAACTGCAGCCCCGGCCGAGCCTCGCCGTCACCGACAGCCAGGTCTTCCCCAGGGCCGACGCCGCCATCCCCAAAGATATCCCGCTGACCAGCTTCAGCATCATGCTGGCACGCCACAAAGGCGACTTCGAAAGCTACCTGAAAGGGACCCCGAAAATCGCCGGCCTCCGGGACGGTGACCGGATCCTGCTGCTGGAGTCCTGTACCCACCACGTGGCCTGCGACGACATCGGCCGCGTTAAAATTCCCCGGTGGATGAGCAACCACACAGGAAAAAACTTGTCCTTCGAAGTGGTGGCCGGCCTCAACGACCTGCCGCGCCCCATTGAAGAGTATGCCCTCGTGGTGCAATGCGGCGGCTGTATGATCACCAGAAGGCAAATTTCCGGACGCCTCAGGCCGGCCATCGACGCCGGTGTGCCGGTAACAAACTACGGCATGGCCATCGCCTGGATGCATGGCATATACCAGCGCGCCGTGGCTCCCTTTACCGGAAAGGAACAGTCACAAACAGATTATTTGTAATTTCATGCGATCTTCATAATAAAATGACCAGCAAGCCTGTTTTATCCTAAAACCATATATACCAAGCCCTATCAATATGTCCGACACGATCCGACAAATTCTGAATAAAGATGCCTTCACCAAACCCGACATCATCACCCTCCTCGCCACCGGCGAAGAAGAACGCAAGCTGCTATTTAGGAAAGCCGCCGAAGTAAAGCAGCAATACGTCGGCAATAAGGTGTATTACCGCGGCCTGGTGGAGTTTTCCAACCTCTGCAGTAAGAATTGCCTCTATTGCGGGATCCGTTCCGGAAACAAAACCATGCACCGCTACCAGGCCACGGAAGAAGAGGTGCTGGAAGCGGCCCGCTATGCCCGTGATAACCGGTTTGGCAGCATGGTGCTGCAGGGAGGGGAGCGAAGTGGCGCCGCCTTCGTCGATCATATCGAAGACCTGCTCCGAAAGATCAAAGCGCTCAGCGACGGGAAACTGGGTATTACCCTCTCCTTCGGGGAGCAGACCCAGAAGACCTACCGCCGCTGGTATGAGGCCGGTGCCCACCGCTATCTGCTCCGGATAGAGGTCTCAAACCCCGACCTCTATTACCGTTACCATCCCAATGATAAAAAGCACGATTACCAGAAAAGACTGGAATCCCTTAAACTGCTCAAAAAAATCGGCTACCAGGCTGGCACCGGCGTGATGATCGGGCTGCCATTCCAAACCAACGACGACCTGGCCGATGACCTGCTGTTTATGCAGGATCTCGATATCGATATGGTCGGGATGGGCCCCTATATCGAACACGAACAGACCCCGATGTATCAGCATAAAGATGAGCTGATCCCAAGGATCGAACGTTTTAATCAGAGCCTGAAGATGGTGGCGCTGCTGCGTATCATGATGAAAGATATCAATATTGCTGCCACCACAGCCATGCAGGCCATCGACCCCATGGGAAGGGAAAAGTCATTGCAGGTCGGCGCCAACATCATCATGCCCAACCTGACGCCGCTTCGTTACCGGGATGATTACCTGCTCTATGAAGATAAGCCCTGTACCGATGAGGAGGCCGAGGAATGCAAACGTTGCCTCGAAGCACGGATCCACCTCGCCGGCGGTGAGATAGGCTATGACGAATGGGGCGACTCCCGGCATTATTCTGAACGAAGAAAAGAGTGAGGAACCATTTACGTTGGGCAGTTCATGATAAGGATGATAGCAATACACGAAAAGGATAGGGTAATCCCCGGGCAGCACGGGATAACCTTCAGTTTTGCCAGGAACCAAAAAGGCGAGCCCGGGATCAACAAAATCCATACGAATGACGTTTATACAGTGGTACCCTGCGAAATGCGTAAAAAATCGCATGGTTTTCAGCCAACGGCAGGACACCCCGGCCGGCATGACCGGACAACCCGTTGTGAGTGTGGCTCAAAAAAACCAACCACACGCCGGCCTTAGCGCTTTGTGCTGTAAGAACAACGATTAATAATGAACTTGTTAAAAGAATAATACGAATTATGGAGAATATTAAAGACCTGAAAAGACCTGATACCGAAGTATTGCCCGTTACCGACGACGTGAAGTGGATCGGTGTTATGGATTATGACATTGTGACCTTTGACGTGGTTATGGAAACAGAATATGGTACCACGTATAATTCTTACTTTATCAATGCCGATAAAAGGGCAATCGTGGAAACTTCCAAGCTGAAGTTCTGGGATGTCTACCTCGAAAAGCTTAAACAGGTAACCGATCCCTCGGAAATCGAATATGTTATCCTGAACCATACGGAGCCTGATCATAGCGGGAACCTGGCCAACGTGCTGGAGCTGGCCCCGGAGGCTACCGTGGTTGGTACACGCCTGGCCATCAACTACCTGAAAGACTTTCTGGGTCGTGATTTTAAGCATATGGTGGTCAAAGATGGCGACACCCTCGACCTTGGCAACAAAACCCTGCGTTTTATCGGCGCTGCTAACCTTCATTGGCCCGATAGCATGTACACGTACCTGGAAGAGGACAAGTTGTTGTTCACCTGTGATTCCTTTGGATGTCACTATGCGCATCCGGAGATGTATGACGACAAGGTGGGTGACTTCAGCGATGCCTTCAAATACTATTTTGATGTGATCCTGAAGCCTTTCAGCAAGTTTATGCTCAAGGCCATCGAAAAGATCCGTCCCCTGGAGATCAACGCCGTCCTGCCCGGGCACGGGCCTATGTTGACGCATGACTGGCAGAAATGGGTCGACCGTTCGGAGGAGTATGCGAAGGAAGCCTTGCAGACCCCACAGAAGAATCATGTGTTTGTGCCTTATGTGTCGGCCTATCATAATACCGGTAAGATGGGCGAAGCCATCCGTGACGGTTTGCAAAGCGCAGGCGATATCACGGTGGAGCTGGCCGACATTGAAACTATGGCTTTGGGCGACCTCGATGAGAATGTGGCCAAAAGCAGTGCCATCATCATTGGTTGCCCCACCATTAACCAGAATATCCTGCTTCAAGTCTATAAGCTGTTTGCCGTCATCAGCCCGATCCGCGATAACAAAAAGCTGGCCGGTGCTTTTGGCTCCTACGGATGGAGTGGGGAAGCAGGGAAGCTGATTAATACCACCTTGTCCAATCTGAAACTAAACGTGCAGGGCGACGGGGTGTTTGTGAAATTTACGCCGCATGAAAATGAATTTAAACTATGTTACGACTACGGCCGCGAAATCGGTGAAAAGCTGTTGGCTGAGAACCAGTAATCTTGTGATGCGCAGGTCGTTTAAGGTCGTTTTTTCGTTACTCCTGCTGGCCGGGATCACATCCTGCGCTACGCCTGCCTACTGGGCCAATCGTTTTGTTATTGATGAAACGGACATACATGTCCTGCTGCTGCCTCCGGGACAACTTATGAAGTCTTACGCACCGGAACATCCAGACAGTATTCCGGCAGACAGTATTACCGGTCCTGAAGACAGCAGAGCCAAGTTTATTCAGGCTGTTGATGATTCCCTGTTTATGGACCGGTTTTTCACAGCAGCTGAGGATTACCTGGACGAACTGCTGATAACTGTTTACGGCCCGGACGACATGGACGCATTTTTCGATCTCGACAAACCCGGTTATATCTTCCATATGGTACAGGCCGAATTGCTTGAGTATGTTGATACGGAGGTGCTGATCGGAGATACCCCGGACAAAAGGTATAGAGGCACAGTCAACATTACGGTCATCGAGCACAATGTCTGGTTTGAATTTCAAAAGCTGCATGATCCGGACTTCGACATGCAGGTGCTGTTTAGTACTTACGCAACAAGCGACTATGTTGACGGGCGCTTTGTTTTGCTTAATAGCGGAGAGGCGAGACTTGATCCCCGCATCTACCGGCTCACGGAACAGGACATTTACGACCTGGCCTATTTCTCGGGCGAGCAAAATGCGCAAAACCTCTTTGACCATATCATGAACCTCTATGTGGAGCAAAACATTTCCCGGGAACCACCCTACCGATTTCATTATGATATGGAGGAACATGTGATTGTGGAAAAAGAGGAACCGCCTTTTATCCTTATTGAGCCAGCTGACGAAGATCAGGGCAGTGAGTAATTATTTTCCCTGGCGGGTAAATGGCGTGATGTCTTGTGATGCAAATGCCGATCGGAGGTATTTGTAATAGCCTGTGATGGCGATCATGGCCGCGTTGTCGGTACAATATTCGAAGCGGGGGATGTATACCTGCCAGTTTCCGGTTTCTTCTTCCGCCCTGAAAGCTTCCCGCAGGCCGCCATTCGCTGAAACACCTCCAGCCATGGCCACATGACGTATACCTGACTGCCGGGCGGCTTCCCGCAGGTTCTTCATCAGGATGGCGATGATGGTATGCTGAATGGATGCTGCCAGATCCGCTTTATGATGCTCAATAAACCCCGGGTCTTTCTGGAGCTGATCCCGCAGGAAATACAAGATGGATGTCTTGAGACCACTGAAGCTGTAATTAAGTCCGGGTACGCGCGGGTGGGGGAATGTGAATGCATTGGGATCACCCTGTTGGGCCAGTTTGTCGATGTGCGGCCCTCCCGGATATGGCAGCCCCATGATCTTGGCGGCCTTGTCGAAAGCTTCGCCGGCAGCATCATCAATGGTACGGCCAATGACTTCGGTGTCGTAATGACTTTTGACCAGCACAATCTGGGTATGCCCGCCCGAAACGGTTAAACATAAAAACGGGAAGGGAGGAGCCTGCTTTTCTTCGTCATCTTCAATAAAATGAGCCAGAATATGGGCATGCATGTGATCAACGGTAATGATGGGGATATCCATCGCCAGCGCAAACGACTTGGCAAATGAGGTGCCCACCAGCAATGATCCCAATAAACCGGGACCATTTGTAAAAGCCACTGCATCAATTTGTTTTTTGCTTATATTTGCCTCATTAATCGTATTTTCGATAACTGGAATGATGTTTTGCTGATGGGCCCTGGAAGCCAGCTCAGGAACAACACCCCCATAATCTTTATGGATATGCTGATTGGCAATCAGATTGGCAAGAAGTTTGCGATCCTTCAGGATGGCAGCAGAGGTGTCATCACAGGAAGATTCAATTCCAAGTATATAAATACTCATGACCTGTCTATAAAGACATTTACAGATAATTAAGCGGAGGACAAAGATATCAAAAAAACACGTAAAATATTGATATCATTACTGACAGTAATATTGTTACTGCCGGTTATTGCCTATGGCCTGCTCCATAGCAATACCGTCCAGAACTACCTTGCGGGTCAGCTTACAGCCTATATTTCCAATGAGTTAAACACAGAAGTAAGGGTTGGTGGCCTGGATATACGATTGTTCCGCAGCATCGTATTGGAGGATGTTTATATGGCGGATCAGGATGGCGAACCCATGCTTGAGGTCAGCAAAATGACCGCAAGTATTCAGTCCCTTTCATTGAAAAACAGGGATTTAAACCTCAGTGATCTCCATTTTGATGATGCCACACTGCTTTTTTACAAGAATGATGATGCCCCTGATTATAACTTCCGTTTTTTTCTTGATTATTTTGAAGATGTGGACCTGCATGATGAAGTCCGTGAGAGGTGGGATGTTACCTGTTCTTCATTCCGGTTAAGCAATGCGGCATTTCATCACACCATTGATGAAGACAAGGGTTATGTGGATGGATTTGACTATACAGACTTTTCCATCCATGACCTTCATATGGTTTTGAATGATATTCATCTTAACCGAAATAGATTGGGATTCGAATTGGCTGATCTGAACTATTTGGAGTCAGAAGGTTTTCAGGTAGATCACGTGTCGGGTTCATTTACCCTCGGTCTGGAAGAAGCCACGGTAGATAACTTTGTTTTCCGTTCGAAGGGATCTGACCTGAACTTTGATCTGATGGCCGAATACGGACCCTTTCAAACGGTGGAAGACTTTCTTGTCGAAGCTGAATTCCAGGTTTATATGTCTCCTTCACAAGTTGATCTTGGCGATGTTGCCCATTTTGTTGAACCACTCTATGGATTGCGTGACAGTATCAGTCTTGGTGGTGATTTCTACATTGGGGATGGCGGGTTAAGCGGTGAAGCAGTCAGTCTAACCTTTGGAGAGGCAACAAGTTTTATGGGGGATATTCATATCGCTGACCTGCTTGATCTGCCTGGCAGTGATATTAATATGGAGATTGAAGACCTTCATACCATATTAAGTGACCTTTACGGGTTTTCGCTACCTGAGGGGTTGAAACATGATACGTTGCCAGTTCCCGATTATGTGGCCAATGCCGGTGATTTACGTTTCTCAGGTAACATGAATCTGTCCGGCGGGAATATTCAAACCAAAGGCCGGTTACGCACCGATATTGGGGACTTAGTTGCCGATGTTTTTTTTGAGAAAAGCGATAATGGTGCTTATTTCCAATACCAGGGAGGCCTTTCGGCACATGATTTCCATGTGGGCAGGTTGTTTGATAAACCGGATCAGGCAGGCGAGATCAGTATGGATATAGCCGTTAATGGGGAGGGTTTTACCCTTGATGAGCTCGACATGCACGTTGACGGCCATATTCATTCATTGAACCTACTGGATTATGAATACCAGGATGTGGCCATTGCAGGTGATTTTGTTAACCAAAAGTTTCAGGGGGATTTCACGGTGAATGACCCGTCTGTGGCGCTGGAATTTAACGGAATGGTCGATTTGGAAGGTGCCGTGCCTGAATTTGATTTTGAAATGGGGTTGGATAATGCCAACCTGACACGGCTGAATGTATTTCAGCGAGACAGCCTGTATGATTCGGTCGTATCTGCCCGGCTGAAGATGAATGCCCGGGCATCTTCCCTGGATGATCTCGAAGGAGAAATCGCGATCACAGATGTTGTCTATGAAGAAACGGCCTCCCTGTGGCAGGGCAGGAATGGTATGCCCGCATCTTATGCCACGGACAGCATCCTGATCCGTAATAGGGTGTGGAGTGAAGAGAATCAGCATTTCAGGGTCCGTTCTGATTTCTTGGATGCCGACATGTACGGCCATTTTCATTTTGAACGGTTTGGCAGCTCACTAAAAAGGCTTCTGTATGAATATATACCTGCTATGAGGCCGGCAGAGGAAAAAATGCTGACTGCCAGGGATATGCCAGAACAGGACCTGAGTTTTTTTGTCCGTCTGAAGGAGACAGCACCATTGTCTGACTTGTTTTTTCCTTCTTTCTGTATCAATGACGGTGCCTGGATTAACGGCTCCCTTAACACACACAATCAGTATCTTGAACTGGAAGGACATGCAGACAGCCTTGTGTTTAACGACAACCATTTTGCCGATTTTTATTTTTCCGGGAACAGTGAAGGCAATAGCCTGTTTTTTTCGGCCAATAGTGAAAGGTATATACTATCCGAACGCATCCGCATGGAGCAAATGGAAATAGAGTCCTCTGTATCGGATAACCTCATGGCGTTTCTTGTGAAATGGGGCAGGGAAGATGATAAGATGAATAATTCGGGAAATCTGAAGGGCACCACAACAGTCCTTGGACCCGACCATGCAGAAATCAATTTTGATCCATCCCATGCGTATATCGATGGTGAACGCTGGCAATTGAATGTCGACAATCGAATTATTATAGATGATGCAAGGCTTGAAATGCATCAGCTAAAGGCCTATCAAAACAGCCAGTTCGTTTTGGTCGACGGTGTCTTAAGTGAAAATCCAAAGGACAGGATGATCGTGTCATTTGCCGGTTTCGATGTGGGGTATACCGATTATTTATTGGGGGACAAAAAATTTGATTTTGGCGGTAAGATGGACGGTTACGTTTCCTTTACCGGTTTGTATCAATCACCGGCCTTTGACGCAGATCTGTATGTGAATGATTTTGTGTTTAACAGCAAGGCAGTGGGTGAGCTTGAAGCAACCGGTACATGGAGTGAAGAACAGGAGGGATTTCGCGTTGAAGCGGAAGTGACGGACCCTGATAATCCGGATAGCGATACTACGCCGCTGGTCACGCATGGCTACTTTTACCCTGGAAAAGAAGACCAAAATTTTGACCTTGATATTATCATTGATGAAATGGAAATGGCAGGCTGGGGCCGCTATTTGGAAAATTTTGCCCGTGACTTCAATGGCCGGGCAACAGGAGAACTCAGGTTGGAAGGTTCCTGGAAACGGCCTGAACTGATCGGCTCTGCCCGTTTTGTGGAAGCCAGCCTATATGTGCCTTACCTCAATAATTCTTACTCATTTACGGATGATGTATTCTTGGGCGAAGACTATTTCCGCTTTGATGATGTTGTTCTGACGGATCCCTTAGGCAATACAGCTCTATTAAATGGTGATATCTACCATGAAGGCTTTTCTGACTTTGCGCTGGATATTCGGGTACGGCCGGATGAGATGCTGATTTTTAACACAGGAGTCAGCGATAATACAATGTACTACGGGGAAGCTTTTGCAACCGGCCTGGCTCATTTCCAGGGACCAACAGACGATATCACCCTCGATATCAATGCCCGGACAAACCGTGGCACCAGGGTCATGATTCCGTTGGATTATTCGGGGGAGGTCGGGGAGAACCGGTTCATCACATTTGTATCCGGCGAGGAGGGAAAGGGCGGTGAGCAGCCATTAACCCCTCCGGAAATGTCAGGCGACGTTAGGGTAAATGTCGACCTTGAAGTAACCAATGATGCTTTTGTGGAGTTGCTGTTCGATGCCCGTTTTGGTGATATTATCAGTGGCAGGGGAGAGGGGGACCTTAGGCTGGAAGTAGCCGCTGATGGTAGCTTTGATATTTATGGTGATTATGTTATTGAGGAGGGGCAATACCTGTTTAGATTACAAAACATTATCAATAAACAATTTCGTATTGAATCGGGAAGTACAATACGCTGGACCGGGGATATCAATGAGGCAGAGGTAGACCTTCGGGCCGTATATCGGCTGCGCACCCCTCTTTACGACTTGTTTTTGAGCGACGAGATGCAGATGGAGTCAGCTGAGATGTACAGGCAGCGTATGCCGGTGGAAACCGTTCTTATGCTCGAAGACCAACTGCTAAACCCGTCCATCTCTTTTGATATTGATGTATCCAACGGAAATGAAAATACCAGGGAGCTTATCCAACGGGCAATCACCACCGATCAGGAAATGAATCGTCAGGTTTTCTCGTTACTGGTTTTAAACCGGTTTATGCCGCCTACCTTCGATCAGTATGACACAGCACTGGGCTACGGTGTGGGCACCACATCTTCCGAGTTACTTTCGAACCAGCTAAGCAACTGGCTTTCGCAGATAAGCTCTGAATTCGATATTGGAGTTAACTACCGCCCCGGGGACGAGGTCAGCAGTCAGGAGTTGGAGCTGGCGCTTTCAACACAGTTGTTCGATGACCGGGTTATCATAGATGGGAATTTTGGGGTGGCAGGTAACAGAACGGCAACGGGCAGGGCAGCACAACGAACAAACCAGATTATTGGTGATGTCAACGTGGAGGTGATGATCACCCCTGAAGGCAGTTTAAGGGTAAAAGCTTTTAACCGGTCAAACACATTGGATCTTATTAACACCAATGCTCCCTATACTCAGGGGATAGGCCTCTTTTACCGGCGGGAGTTTGACAACCTGATTGATCTTTTTAGTCGTAAACGTGAACCAGAGGGAATACCAGGATTTATTCCTCCTTCAGCGGAAGAGAAAGGAGCATTCTAAAAGAGATGACCCATTTTGTTCTTCTTGGTGTCAATATATATTTTACAATGCTCTGATGTGGTAACAATGATCGGAATGTTCTCGGTGATTTCGATACCATACCCCATCAGGCCGGTTTTTTTTCCGGGGTTGTTGGAGATAAGTCTGATCTTGGTGGCTCCCAATGCACGAAGGATTTGGGCTCCGATACCATAATCCCGCTCATCGGCTTTGAATCCGAGGTCAATATTGGCTTCCACGGTGTCACGTCCCTGTTCCTGAAGGTGATAGGCTTTCAATTTGTTAAGCAGTCCGATGCCACGGCCTTCCTGGTTCATGTATAAAACGACCCCTTTACCTTCGTCTTCAACCATCTGCATGGCTTTGTGTAACTGACCGCCGCAGTCACACTTACAAGAGCCAAAGATATCTCCCGTAATACATGATGAATGTACCCGGACCATCACTTCTTCGCCCGGCTCCCAGTCTCCTTTTACCAGTGCAAGATGAAGCTTCTCATTGGTGGTCTGTTTGTAAGCAATAAGCTTAAAATGACCCCACTGGGTGGGCAGGTCAACCGTGATCTCTTTGGAGATCAGACTCTCATTCTTGACCCTGTATGCAATCAGATCTTCAATGGAAATAATTTTCAATTGAAACCGTTCGGCTATCTGAAACAGCTCAGGCAGTCTGGCCATGGTGCCGTCATCATTCATGATCTCCACAAGCGCTCCTGAAGGATCAAGACCCGCAAGCCTGGCAAGGTCAATAGACGCTTCGGTATGTCCGGCCCTTTGAAGGACACCACCCTCTCTGGCGCGCAGGGGAAAGATATGGCCCGGTCGTCCCAGTTCGGAAGGCTGGGTCGACAGACTGGCCAGGGCGGCTATTGTTTTGGCACGGTCAGCAGCCGAGATGCCGGTTGTGCAACCATGTCCCCTCAGGTCAACGGAAACCGTAAATGGGGTTTCATGCAGCGCCGTGTTTTTGGGTACCATCAAATCCAGGTCGAGCTGCTCTGCACGTCGCCTGGTAATGGGTGCACAAATCAGTCCACGGCCGTGGGTGGCCATGAAATTAATGATCTCCGGAGTGATATTTTCCGCAGCGGCTATAAAATCTCCCTCATTTTCACGGTTTTCATCGTCCACAACGATAACTACCTTTCCATTTCTGATATCTGATATAGCCTCTTCTATGGTATTAAACTTTTCCTGCATTGGAATACATGTATGCTTATGAATCGGTAATGACCTGCTCTAACGTTTTTGAAGTGCTTTCCCAGTTAAAGTTATCCAAAACGAATTGGTATCCACTGTCGGCCACCTGTTGACGTAACGTTGAATTTTGCAACAAAGATACAACATGTCGGGCATATTCCCCGGCATTTTCGCCAATAAGGATCTCTTCTCCCGGTTTTGCCCGCAAGGCACTGTTCGCCAGTGAAGACGTAATGCATGGCATTTGCATGGCCATCGCTTCCAGGACTTTATTCTGTAACCCTGTGCCTATGCGCATGGGCGCGATAAAAACCCTTGAACCGGCATAATAGTCCCTGATGTCGTCTACCCATCCGGTCACAGTGACTCTGGATGATGCCAGGGCTCTGACGGCGGCGGTGGGGCTGGCACCCGCAATAGCTGCTGTTGCCCCCGGCATGGATTTCCAAACTTCCGGCATGATCTCATGCACCAAATATTCAGCACCGTTGACATTGGGCGGGTATGCCATATTCCCTGTAAATAAAATGTCAAAAGTTTTTTCTTTGTTCAATGGCGTAAAAAAGCCGGTATCCACACCATTGGGCACTACGGTGATGGCATCGCGTTGCTCATGGGGGATCTTGTCACGATCGGGAAAGGAGATGATGACCTTTTTGTCAAAGTCATCAAATACTTGCTGCTCATAGCGGGTAACGCGACGATATTCGCTCCGGAGAAGCGGACGCATAAACCATGACGCATAGGTCAGACGGCGATGCAGCCCGGCCGAAAAAACATCCTGGTAGTCAATGGTTTTATCAATACCTGTATGACGTACATATTCAGCTGCCCTTATTAACTGGCAAAAGATGTGGTCTGGCTTGTGTGTTGCCAGAAGCGCGTCTACTTTCTTCTGAATGGCGCCGCTGTGAAAATAGGCCACCTGAAACGGCCTGGAAGCAAACATGGCCAATACAAGCCGTTTGAATATGCCTGCTTTTTGAAGACGGAAGAAATAAATGCTTTTGGCATATTGGCCGAGGATCCTTGAAGCTTCCGGATGGGGCGCATTATCGCTTAAAGCGCAAATAATGAGGTCATGCCGTTTGGCGAGTTCCCGTATCTGATAAAAAGCCCGCAGCTTATCGCCTTTCTCCAGTGGATAGGGTATTCTGGAAAGTATAATAAAGATTGTCTTTCTCAAACCGGTTGTATTTCAGTTTAAAAACCGCAGGGGATATTTAAACAGATTGCTGCCATTGCTGCAAATATATAAATTAAAAATGTCAGGCTGAATAAAATGTGTTGTAGAAAGCGATCAGCCTGTCCATTATCGGGCCTGTGGCATGATTTTCAGTAGCAAACTGTCTGGCCTGCCGGCCGATTTGTTTCATCTTATCCGGATCAGAAAAACAATACAATATGGTATCCGCCATTTCTTCCGGTGTGTCGGCAAGCAAAATATTTTCATCATGGTTACAATCAATTCCTTCGGCACCGATACTGGTAGACACAATGGCTTTCCCGGCAGCCATTCCTTCAACAATCTTCACGCGCATGCCACCCCCTGATCGTAACGGTACCACCATTAACTGACGGGAATGCATGAAGGCAACCGCATCGGGAACCTCACCGACCACCAGCACATTCTCCCCTTCGTAATGAGCGAACCATTCGGGAATATTTTTTCCGGCCAGAATAAAATATAGCTCCGGCTGCCTGCTCACAACCAGTGGCCACACTTCCTGCAGAAACCACCGGACACCCTCCTGGTTGGGGCGCCAGTCCATACTCCCAAGATGAAAAACAGTGTTTTCCTCCGGGACAACCTCAGCATCAGCATATTTTTCAGCTTCTACAGCAACAGGGACGGTTACACTGGGCTGCGCAAAGCTGTTTTTCTGGAAAAACCGCAGGTCAACCGGTGATATCGCCACCAACCCGTCAACCTGATGAACAGTCTCCATCTCATAAGACTTTAAACGCGAAGCCAGGAATTTCAAGTACTGCCGTTTCAAAGGATTTTTTGCAGATCTGGCCATACGCTCCCAGATGAAATGCTCTATATTATGTGATCTGAAAAGTATAGGAGTGCCTGTGTGTTGCCTTATGACCGAAATGTAAGGTGTCAGGTAAAGCCCTTCCAGCTGGATGATATCAAACGTTTCTTGCTCCAGGAGCTCTCCAAGCCTTTTGGCGGCCTTCTTACAATAAAAACGGGAGATATTGTAAGATTCCCGGGTGAAGATATTGACGAATGCCGGTAAGGGTTTCACCCTTGTGTCGATGGGAAAGGTTTCCAGCTGCGTTTGGCGGATATATTTTTCCGGAATTTTTTCCAGCGTAGTTTCATTGCCCGAGGGAACCATGGCCATCACCTTAACCGCTATTCCTTTATCCATCAAGCCCTGTGTGATCTGATGCATGGCAATGGAGCCTCCGTCAGAAGGGGGGTATGGAAGCTTGTGACAAAGTTGTAAGATGCGCATAATGTTTATGATGAGTTCGACTTAAGCTGACGTATAGATGAAAGGAGCTTACCCAGTTTTTGTTTGTAGATGTCAAAATCAAGCAGCGAAGAATCGGTGGTGGCTTTGACAGTCAAGAGTATGCCAACGGGCATCAGCAGAACCGACGATAACCACATGCCCTGATGTGCTTCCAGGACCCCCTCCCTGACAAACTTCTCGCCCATCATAGAAACCACATGGAACACCACAAATAACAATACCGATACCACCAAAGGTAACCCGAACCCACCTTTGCGGATAATTGCGCCCAAAGGAGCGCCTATCAGGAAAAGCACCACACAGGCAAATGACAAAGTAAATTTCCGGTGAAACTCAATCTGGTAACGACGCAGTGTCCGCTCCCTTTGTCGGAATTCATTATGAGAATTTTGGGTGTGTTCCCTGTTTGATCGTACCAGCTCCATGGTGTTGTGGATAACCATTCGGTCACTGATTGAACTTTCCCTTATGGTTTCGTGGTCGATATAACGCTTGTCTTCATCCGCTATTTTTTTATAATCGGCATTTTCCGCCTTCGGAAGGTTTTGCAACCGTCGTCTGTAGGTTCGCACATAAGCCTCCTTGCGGTCATTAAGCTCGGTCGATAAGGAGTCTTCGAAAGAAATAAGCTGAGAGATGTTCAGCATCCGGAAATTACTCTTAAAAAGATCTTCGTCAGTACGTTCTAATTCAAACATACTTAGGTCGAATTTCCGGATCTGTTTCTCAAAGTGTGTTCGCTGAAATGGCCTGTCAGGAGAAAGCGGGTTGTCGGTGCCCGCCTCCCGGTAATTGGAACCGTTGTATAAAGTTAATACCAGGTAACGATTGTCATCCGTGATCGCCATTGTTCCGCTTTCAGCCAGGGTCAGATTTGTGTTGCCCCTGTGCTCACTGTGATCGTATATTTTGATACCTTTAAGGGTTTGTCCGCCATCTTCTTTTTGATCAACACGGATCACAATATTATCGATGCCATGAAAATAAATGCCTTCCTGAATATTTAATGCGGGACGTTGTTGCCGTATATCATACAGTAGTGATAAGCTCTTCAGGTTGGCCCTGGGAAGGACGTTGTTGGAAAAGAAGAACGCCGCCACAACCAAAAATAAGCTGATCATAACCATCGGCCACATAACCCGGCGCAACGAAATTCCCGCCGCCTTGAATGCCACCAGCTCATAATGTTCCCCCATATTGCCCATGGTCATGATAGACGACAGTAATACCGCCAGAGGCAAAGCAAGAGGTACAAAGGTTGCGGAAGAATAGAACAGCAGTTCGGAAATCACATACCACTCAAGGCCTTTCCCTACCAGATCATCAATGTATTTCCAGAGGAACTGCATCAATAAAATAAACAGGGCAATAAAGAAGGTAACAATGAATGGCCCGATATATGATTTTATGACAAGCTTGTGCAGTTTTTTCATCTGCCTTGGCCGGGATTTAAACTATTGGCTTCGGTAATCGGAGCTGATCATTATCTCCATGATTTTCACTGCAAATATACAAATTAGTCGGCGATATATTTACAGGTGCTTATAAAACGTTTTATACCATTGCCTATTGTTTCGTTGACCAACTCATTTCTTCGGTTTATATTTGTACATGTTTTTATTGAAAGCTGTTGTTTTGCGCTTACATACTTGCCTGATCAGTGTCCTGGTTCTGTTGTTACTTTCTTCCTGCCTGTCATACCGGGCTTCGGTAATCAGTGAGGAAGGGGTGTATTATTTTCAGAAAGTAGATATCGGAGGCATCAAACAGTCGGTGATGATAAGGGGGCAGGACAGGAATAATCCTGTTATGCTCTATTTACACGGTGGTCCCGGTTATCCGCTTTTCCCTGTTGATGAGCCCAATGGGGTCATGAAGCAGCTGGAAGCTTCTTTTACCATGGTTTACTGGGAGCAACGTGGTACGGGCAGTTCATACAGCCGGCAATTATCCGGGAAACCATTAACTATCGATGATTTTGTAGAGGACACCCGTGAACTTGTCGCCCATGTGAAGGAGCTGCTTGATGTCGAAAAAGTTTTTCTCTGGGGACATTCATGGGGCAGCAACGTGGGAGCGCTTGCCGCGGCCAGGTATCCGGAACTGTTTTATGCTTATATGTCTACAGGCCAGAGCGTGAAACCATTTGACAATGAAAGATTGGGTTACGATTTTGTTCGGGAAAATGCTGTCAGGGAGAATAACCTGCGGGCATTGCGGCAGCTTGAACGTATCGACACCATTCCGGAAAACTACGGACTCCGGGATGCCCTGTTGCTACGCCGGTGGGTGTACCGCTATGGCGGCATCGTAGAAGAAGGTGCGGAAGAGCGCCCCTACGTTGCCCCGGCTGACATATTCTCCGTATTAACCGCTCCGCAATACAGCATCTTCGACCTTGTCAGTATGATCATAAGACCTGTTTATTCAGTAGAAGCCCTCTGGGATGACCTGATGAACCTGGACCTCACCAGGGAAGCCCCCCGGATAGATGTGCCGGTGGTGTTTATGGTGGGAAAACACGATGTTATCGTCTCCGCCGAATTGGCCATCGATTATTTTCAAAAGCTGGAAGCCCCAAAAGGTAAGGAACTGGTCCTGTTTGAAGAATCAGCCCATCGCCCCTACAATGAACAAACAGAAAAGTTTCTGGATGCCATCGAAAAACACATCCTGCCACTGGCCGGTTCGGCACCGGCAACCGGAAACGGCGAATAAGACCTTCCCTTTGCTTCTGACTAACAAACAGCGCTCTCAACCCCCGTTTACCCCTCTGCTTCCTGACTAATCTGCATCTTTGTTGAAAATAGTGGCCGAGGCCTGTGCGGTCGGCATCAGCAAAAGATCATTTACGTTGACATGTGCCGGTAGCGTGGCCACAAACAGGATGGTTTCTGCCACGTCAGTGCCGGTTAAAGGTTGGTAACCATTGTAAACATTTTTGGCTTTCTCCTCGTCACCGTGATAGCGGACAATGGAAAATTCGGTTTCCGTTGCGCCCGGACTTACCTGGCTCACCTTGATACCGTAAGGCAGAAGGTCAATACGCATGCCTTTTGTCAGGGAAGACACGGCATGTTTGGTCGCACAGTATACGTTGCCCTTCGGATAGGTCTCTGCCCCGGCAATTGATCCGATATTGATGATGTGGCCGCTACCTTGTTCTTTCATCAACGGTATTACTGCCTTACTCATATATAACAGGCCTTTCACGTTGGTGTCAATCATCTCATCCCAGTCATCCTGGTCGCCCTCATCAATACCGGCTACACCACGTGCCAGACCGGCATTATTGATCAGCACATCTATGTTTCTCCAGTGAAAAGGCATCTCTTTGATGGCTTTGTACACGGCTTCCCTGTCGCGCACATCCACGGTGATGACCAGCACGGAAATACCATGGGCCTTTTCAAGACGGTTGCGAATAGCGGTCAGCCTGTCTTGCCGGCGTCCGCATAAGATCAGATGATGACCTGCTGCACCGAATACCTCAGCGCAAGCTTCTCCAATGCCACTTGTTGCTCCTGTTATACATACGGTTTTGGACATAATATGCATTTCTTTAAGGGTTAAACAGACATATGTTCCGGCTGTGGAAACGTTTTTTTTCAAAGGTAATGTTTCATACGAAAAGAAATCTTTTTAGAGATGCCCTTTGTTGCGTATTTTTGTCTGTTCAATCATCTATCATCTATAAAACTATATGGACCATACATTAAGTAATCAGCCCGCCGGCCTGGAAACAGCCGAACAACTCGGCCTTTTGCCGGAAGAGTACGAAAAAATCAAAGACTTTATGGGCAGGGAGCCCAATTTTACAGAGCTCAGCATCTATTCGGTGATGTGGTCGGAGCACTGCTCCTACAAAAACTCAATCAAATGGTTGAAAACGCTACCCAACAAGGGAGATCATTTGCTGGCCGAGGCCGGGGAGGAAAATGCCGGACTGGTTGACCTGGGCGACAACCTGGCTTGTGCCTTTAAGATAGAATCGCACAACCATCCTTCTGCCCTGGAGCCTTATCAGGGTGCTGCGACCGGTGTCGGCGGGATTAACCGGGACATCTTCACCATGGGCGCTCGTCCGATAGCCCAACTCAACTCATTGCGTTTTGGCAATCCGGAACTGGAAAAGACAAAATGGCTCCTAAAAGGTGTGGTTAAAGGCATTGGTGACTATGGCAACGCTTTTGGGGTGCCTGTACTGGGTGGAGAGGTCTTTTTTGATGATTGCTATAATACCAACCCCCTTGTCAATGCCATGTCGGTAGGTGTTTTGAAAAAAGGCAACACCATGTCGGCCATCTCATACGGGAAAGGAAACCCGGTGTTCATCGTTGGTTCTTCCACAGGAAAGGACGGTATTCATGGCGCAACCTTTGCTTCCGAAGATATTACCGAGGCTTCCTCGGATAAGATCCCTGCCGTGCAGGTGGGTGACCCCTTTCAGGAAAAATTGTTGCTGGAAGCGTCATTGGAAGTGATAAAAACAGGCGCCCTGATCGGGATGCAGGACATGGGTGCTGCCGGCATTGCCTGCTCTACTTCGGAGATGTCAGCCAAAGGAGAACATGGCATGATCATTCACCTGGATAAAGTGCCCATGCGTCAAAACAATATGCTGCCGTTTGAGATCCTGCTCAGCGAATCCCAGGAACGCATGCTTATCGTGGTTAAGAAAGGACGCGAAAAGGAGGTGGCCGATATTTTTGAAAAATGGGACCTTAATTGTGTGCAGATCGGTGAGGTGATAGCGGGTGATATCCTGAAATATTATTTTCACGGTGAGCTGGTGGCTGAGGTCCCGGCCGACTCCCTTGTGCTTGGCGGCGGCGCCCCGGTGTATGACCGGGAATACAAAGAACCGGCCTACTTTAAAGAGAAGGATCGCTTTTCAATCGAGCAGGTCAGTGAACCGGAGAATCTGCCGGAGGTAGCTGGTTACCTGCTTGGCTGCCACAATATTGCATCCAAAAAGTGGGTGATCGAACAGTATGATACCATGGTTGGGACCAAAAACAGGAGTACCAATCTGCCCTCAGATGCCGGGGTGGTGAACCTGAAAGGTACGGATAAAGCCCTGGCAGTGACTGTGGATTGCAATGCCAGGTATGTTTATGTTGATCCTGAAGAAGGCTGTGCCATCGCTGTCGCCGAAAGCGCCCGGAACATTGTATGCAGCGGTGGCGAACCCATGGCGATCACCAATTGCCTCAACTTTGGGAATCCCTATCAACCCGAGGTGTACTGGCAGTTTGTGGGCGCCATCAAAGGTATGTCTAAGGCTTGCAGAAAGTTTAACACCCCGGTTACCGGTGGCAATGTCAGCTTTTATAACCAGTCCAGCTCAGGCGATCATATCGGGGCAGTCTTCCCGACGCCGGTAATCGGCATGCTGGGTCTGTTACCCGATAAAACCAAAATGACCGGCCTGGGCTTTCAGAATGCCGGCGACGCCATCTACCTGATCGGGCAATCCCGGAATGATATCAACGCATCCGAATATGTTTATTCTTATCATGGTGAGCGTCTGACACCAGCCCCCTTCTTCGATCTGGAAGAAGAATACCGGGTACAGGAGGTCGTCAAGAAACTTATCCGGGCAAGCCTGGTTCGTTCGGCACATGATGTTTCTGACGGTGGCCTGTTTATCACCCTTTTTGAAAAAGCAAAAGTTAATGGATTGGGCTTCAGTATTGACAGCAATAAACAGGTTCGCCGGGATGCATTCCTGTTTGGTGAATCGCAAAGCCGTGTTGTTGTATCTGTTGATACGGAGCAGGAAAAAGCTTTTGTGGATATGCTTTCACAGGCAAATGTCGTTTGCGACAGACTTGGTGTAGTTGAAGGCGATAAGGCCCTTGTCGACGGTGAACAGTTTGGCACTATTGCCAGCCTGGAACGAATTTACGAAACGGCCATCCCAAACATGATGGATGATAACTAACAATAGCAGAATGCCTGGCCAGACTGATTATCAAAAGATACGAGTAAGGTTTGTCCTGTTTGCCGCTGTGGTGCTGATGATGACCGGTTGCAGCCGCAGGCCTGAGGACATGGAGGGCCTGACGGTGTTCCGGTACAACGAAGATCAGAACATTACCTCGCTGGATCCCGTCTATGCACGCAACCAGACAAACATATGGGCCGTTACCCAGTTATTTAACGGTCTGGTAGAACTTGATCAGGAACTTGAGGTGCAGCCTGCCATTGCCAAACGTTGGTCGGTTTCTGATGACGGATTGACATACACTTTTACGTTGCGTGATGATGTTTACTTTCATGATGATGACTGTTTTGATGGTGGCAGCGGAAGAAAAGTGGTGGCTGATGACTTTGTATATAGCCTCAACCGTCTGACAGACCCCGAACTTAGTGCACCCGGCGCATGGGTAATGAATCATGTCGCCCGTCAGGATGACGGAAGCCTGTCTTTGTCTGCTCCAAATGACAGCACCTTTGTGATCCGCATGCAACAGAGCTTTCCGCCGATGCTGAGCCTGTTGAGCATGCAGTACTGTGCTGTTGTACCGCATGAAGCCGTCGGGAGGTATGGTCAGCAGTTTCGGCGTAATCCGGTCGGAACCGGTCCGTTCCGGTTCGCTTACTGGAAAGAAGGGGTAAAGCTCGTGTACCGGAAAAATGAAAGGTATTTCGAGTTTGATGGCGATCAGCGCCTGCCATATCTGGACGCTATAGCGATAAGCTTTATTGCCGACCGGCAGACAGCCTTCCTGGAGTTTGCCAGGGGGAATTTCGACCTGCTTACCCGCATCGATCCCAGCTATCAGGATGAGCTGCTGACTCCCGATGGACAGTTGCAGGAGGATTATCGTGATGAAATCCGGATGATCACCATGCCCTTCCTGAATACAGAATACCTGGGTATACTGATGTCCGGAGACGAGCTTACCGATGACTGGCCATTACAAAGCCGTAAGGTACGTCAGGCTGTCAATTATGGCTTCGACCGTGAAAAGATGCTTACGTTCCTGCGCAATGATATTGGCATACCGGCTAATGCCGGTTTTGTGCCTGTTGGTATGCCCGGTTTCACAGAGAATGCCGGAGGCTATAGCTATAACCCCGACAAAGCGGCAACACTACTGGAAGAGGCAGGTTTCCCGGGTGGTGAAGGCCTTCCTGTCATTACACTCCGAACAACGCAGGCATACCAGGATATTGCCCAGTATATCCAGTTTGAACTTGAACGTATCGGGCTTAGCATCGAAATCGATGTGGTGCCTTCCGCTACCCTCAGAGAGATGATGGCCAATGCAGAGGCCCCGTTCTTCCGTGGTTCCTGGATTGCCGACTACCCGGACGCCGAAAACTATCTTGCCCTTTTTTATAGCAAAAACAAAACCCCTGAAGGACCAAATTATACCCGCTTCGACCACGATGGGTACGACCGTTTGTACGAACGAGCACTGAAAGAGACAAACGACAGCATACGACTTTCCATGTACCGGAAGATGGATAGTATCGTTATTGCCGAAGCACCAAAGGTGTTCTTGTATTATGACCAGTCAGTCAGGTTTGTTCATGATTATGTTGATAACATGACCAATAATCCGCTGAATCACCTTGTCCTGAAACGGGTCGATATTGAGCAGCGTTAAATT
>CAYMDX010000016.1:0-22605 GCA_964389125.1 uncultured Bacteroidales bacterium | reverse complement strand
AGCCGGTTCGTATAAATATTTGTTCTAAATTTGATACGAAACAATCTTAAATAGCATATTAAATACTGATTTCATGAGCGTATTGGTTAATAAAGATTCAAAGGTGATCATCCAGGGCTTCACCGGTTCTGAGGGTAGTTTTCACGCCACACAGATGATAGAATACGGCACAAATGTCGTGGGAGGTGTAACGCCCGGCAAAGGTGGTCAGACACACTTAGACCGTCCTGTTTTTAACCGAGTGGAGGAAGCCGCCAGGGAGGCCGGTGCCAACGTAAGTGTCATTTTTGTGCCACCGTCATTTGCCGCCGACGCCATCATGGAATCAGCAGATGCCGGTATTGAAGTGATCGTATGTATCACGGAAGGCATACCTGTGCAGGACATGCTTAAGGTAAACGAGTATCTGAAGAGCCGCCGCTCGCGCCTGATAGGCCCCAACTGTCCGGGCATCATCACCCCGGGCGAAGCCAAGGTAGGCATCATGCCCGGCTTCATCCATCAGCCGGGAAATGTGGGTATTGTCTCCCGCTCAGGCACACTCACCTATGAAGCGGTAGACCAGGTGACCAAGGCCGGCATGGGGCAATCAACCTGCATCGGTATTGGCGGCGATCCCATCCCGGGAACCACCATGCAGGAAGCGGTGGCTCTGCTCATGGAAGATCCGCAAACAGAGTCTATCATCATGATCGGCGAGATCGGCGGCGGCATGGAAGCCGATGCCGCGAGATATATCCGCGACCATGGACATAAACCGGTTGTAAGCTTCATCGCCGGCGCAACAGCACCAAAAGGAAGAACCATGGGCCACGCCGGCGCCATCATTGGTGGTAAAGAAGACACCGCTGAAGCCAAAAAAGCCCTGCTTCAGGAATGTGGCATCCATGTGGTTGAATCACCCGCCGATATCGGGAAAAGCATTCAGGAAGCCATGCAAAAATAAATGATGGCCATCAGCATCAAATCATTGCTACTTATCCACTAATAACCTATCGAAGGGCCCCAAAAAATCGAGGTCAGGACAATACCGATGATAATACTGATCACGATGAGCACCAGAATGCTGACCACAAAATACCCCGTGTGTTTATCATCCGGTGTCTTCATCATAGGCTTCAAGCCATGATACAGAATATACAGACCATAGATGGAGGCAATCGTCACGATAATACTCAGCTGAGGCACGATCATGAAAATCCCTGCAACAAGAGAAGGTGTCTGTGCATAGACAACCAACTGCATGGCACGCCTCATATCTTTCTGTGAGTTGAATTGGTCAGCAAGCATATTAATGACATAGCCGGCCAAAAAAGCCATTATAACAGGTGTAGCATAGGCAATAACCGCTTGTTGGATGCCCATGGAAAACGAACCGCCCCTGGATACACCGCCCATATCGACGAAACCGACCAGCCAATATCCAATCAGATTCCCGATGGCCGGTATCAATGCAAGCAGCAACAGATAGCCGGTCAGTAACTCCTTAATGGAGGTTGTTTCCTGTTCAATCGTCTCCCATTCCTGTTTTGGTTGCGTCAGGATGTTTGTAACACGTTGTTTGATGTCGTTCATGTTTCAGGTATTTTGTTGAATAATGGATTATTGATGATGAACCCTTTACATAATTACACCCGTAGATGACCACTATCGTCACCGGGTAAAAAATGTCTGGAAAAAGTTCTTGTTGTAAAAATAAAAAAATAAAGCGAATCACACAACACTATTATCCCACTTATTCATCATCATCATCTTCATCTTCTTCTTCAATGGGATAATATTGAAGTGCACCAATATCCGGGCGCTCCGTACGGTCACGTCCTTCCAGATCGTAGGGAACATCATTGGCAATGTCAGGGTTGGCGGCATCAATAGCCGGTGATTCTTCCGTCAGCCGGAAATCATGCAACTGTGTGTCATAAAACAGTGGATCCTGATTAACCATTGTACCTGGAAAGCCAGGACCATCAGTTTCCATCTCCGTACGGATCAGGCAGTGGTCAAAGGTGTAGCTGAAATCGGTGTCATCGTGCAGATCAAACACGATCTCCTCGCTGTTATTTCCATAAATAATGCTATTGCTAAACGAAAGCTGCTCGAATGGACGTACCTGAACATTCCCGTCCACATCTTCATAATAATTATTGATCCACACGGAAGGGGTGTTTCTGATATCAATATTATAATAATTGGCAATGGTTATATGCTTGAACGCATACCTGCCACCCAGGGCAAGGGTCATGGCATGTTCACCGCAATTGGCGATGGCCAGGTTTTCGGCTTCCACATAGCTTCCCTGCGCGAGCAGTCCTACCAGGCTGTGATTTTTGATGATGGTATTGCTGATTTGCAGCGTTGGCTCGGTTACGCTACCTATGGTGTCAACATGCAGGCCGACGGTACCATTTTTAATGATGGCGTGATCGATCTCATGGTCTTTACTGGTAGCTGTAAACCAGATACGGCCCCACTGCCCGGGCTGCTCCTGATAAAACTCTTCCAGCCGGTCACCCTGAAAAGTCACCGGGTGATCGGCCGATCCCTGGACTTTAAGGGTCGACCTTTCAAGGAAGACAATGCTGGCGTTATTGTGCAGATGCACGCCTGCGCCTTCATCCACATGGAGGCTCACATCAGGTGCCACAACCACCAGTCCGTACAACACATAAGGAAGGGTATCGTCCCAGGTCGTATCCTCATCAATAATATGATATTCGGCCCCTGTTTCCGGATCGGTATAATTGGGATAAATGAAGTTGGCATCCTGTCCCCAGGCAACCAGTTTGACATCCTGTACCTGTCCGCCGGTATTAAACAGCACACTGTCGGCAATGACCAACGGCAGTTCCTGGTTAACGGGATCCACTGTCACCTCCACAAACACATACATGCTGTCGTTAGGTTCAATATCAACATCATAAACAGAAGTT
The DNA here is from genome assembly GCA_964389125.1 of uncultured Bacteroidales bacterium. Lineage (GTDB taxonomy): Bacteria > Bacteroidota > Bacteroidia > Bacteroidales > UBA7960 > PUPG01. The sequence goes on along the minus strand of CAYMDX010000016.1, from coordinate 19,675 downwards.
CCTGACTGTCCGTCCACATTCATCCGGAAATTGGATGCCTGGCCACCGGCAAGCGAAACAGAGGATATCCGAATGCGCTCGCCGTGCGGATTATGCACTTTAAACGAACGGGTGGCCGATCCCACGGTGGTAAAAACCGTATCAAACAACAATGAATCCTGTGAAAAGACAGGTTGTACATCCGGTCCTGTTTTAAAGTCATCATCACGGCATGACCAAAAGGCCGTAGCAAGAAGGAATACAGAGGTAATTATGATGATATATCGCATATTGTCAAAAATATTGGGTAGAACCACAGATGGTAAACGCATGCCTTTTTTGCGTGGTATAATCAAGCTAAAAAAATCAGCAAAATCGTTTGTAACAAACAAAAATAATGTATTTTTGCAGCCTAAAATCAAACAACATGGCAAAAAGCAATAAGAAACAGCAGGACGATAAAAACATTGTTGCGGTAGAAGAGGCCCTCAGTAAGTCGGAACAATTTATTGAACGGTATCAGAACACCCTGATCTATGGTGTAGCGATCGTCGTTATATTGATTGCCGGTTACATCGGTTATACCCGTTTTATTCTGGAGCCGCGTGAGCAGGAAGGGCTTACGGAGATGTACAGGGCCGAAACCTATTTTGATCAGGGAGATTATGAGCAGGCCCTTGAGGGAGATGCCGAATATCCCGGTTTCCTTGACATTATTTCCGATTACCGTATGACCAGTGCTGCCAACCTTTCCAGGTATTATGCAGGAATAAGCCTGATCCAGCTTGGTGAACATGAAGAAGGCATTGATCATCTGGAAAGTTTTCGTAAACGCGACCCCATCCTGGGTGCCATGGCTTATGGAGCCATAGGCGATGCTTACTGGGAAATGGGAGACCTTGACGAAGCAGCCTCCTATTATCGCCGTGCATACAACCACGAGCCCAATAAGATGACGACACCGGCCTTCCTGCTTAAAGCAGGCCTTCTGCATGAAGAAAAAGGGGAGTATGAAGAAGCCCTTGACAAATATGAACGTATTCGCAGGGAATATACAGACAGCGATGAGGGTCAGGAGATAGAAAAGTATATTGCACGAGTTGAAGCCGCTGTTTAACCGTTAGCCGGCCAAAACCACCCTTCGTCAACACCTCATAAGTATCGGAACCATGGTATCCAAACAAAAAAACCTGTCTGCCGTTGACGATCTGTCCATACCTGATGCATCCTCTATGCGCATTGGCATCGTAAGTGCGGGCTGGAACAAAGATGTTACAAATGCCCTGCTTGATGGTGCTTTCAACACCTTAAAACGATATGGGGCATCCGGCGAAAATATTCCTGTCCATTATGTTCCGGGGAGCTTTGAACTTCCCCAGGGCGCTGCCTTGATGATCGACAACCTGCAGCTGGATGCAGTGATCTGCCTTGGAAGTATCATTCAGGGGGAGACACGTCATTTCGAGTTTATTGCCCAGGCGGTTAGCCGGGGTTGTATGGACCTGGGCATCCAAACCAACATCCCGGTCATTTTCGGCGTACTCACTACCGATACCTACGACCAGGCTTTGCAGAGAGCCGGCGGAAAACACGGTAACAAAGGTGATGAAGCGGCCGTGTCCGCTATCCAAATGGCAGCCCTTGCACATAAACTGAAAGCCCGCTAACTGACAGGAAAAGCATAGCTTTGCTACCATTCATTTTTTCCGCGAACGAAAGAGGCACCAGATGGAGAAAAAGAAACCACGCATCATTTTCATGGGGACACCCGAATTGGCTGCCCATGTATTAAGAATCATCATTGACAAAGGCTATCCGGTAGCCGGCGTGGTAACAGCTCCCGACAAACCTGCCGGACGCGGTAAGAAGAAAAGACACTCCGAGGTCAAACAGGTCGCACTGGAACATGAGCTTCCTTTACTACAGCCGGAGAGCCTGAAAGATGAAACTTTTATAAAAAGCCTCCGTGTCCTCCAGCCCGACATCCAGGTGGTGGTAGCCTTCAGGATGCTGCCAGAGTCTGTATGGGCATTACCCCCCACGGGTACTTTTAACCTGCATGCCTCCCTCCTGCCCGATTACCGCGGGGCAGCACCCATCAACTGGGTTATCATCAACGGCGAACAACGCACCGGGGTATCCACCTTTTTGATTGATCATAAAATCGATACCGGCAATATCCTCTTCAGAAAAGAGATCGACATAGCCCCTTATGAAACGGCCGGCACGTTACATGAAAAAGTGAAAGCGGAAGGAGCGCCGCTTGTTATCCAAACCATCGAAGCCCTGATAGACGGAACGGTCCAGCCCAAAAGCCAGGAGCAGTTTATGGATGAGGTGTCTCAACTGCACAAGGCACCCAAGATCTACAAAGAAGACTGCCGGGTTCGCTGGGACAAAACCGCGCAAGAAGTCGCAAACCTGATACACGGACTTAGCCCACGCCCCGGGGCTTTTTGCGATATCACTGACGTGAATGACAAGCAGGTACGTCTTAAAATCTACGAAGCGCGCCCCGAGCTTACCCCTCATCATTTCGCCCCCGGCACCATGCTTACCGACAACAGGAAAAACATCCGCTTTGCCACTCCAGATGGTTTTGTTCATGTTCGTCAACTGCAGCTGGAAGGAAAAAGACGAATGGAAACCGAAGAATTGCTCCGCGGAACAACATTCCCCCCTTCACAAGCTTGTTGAAACTACCGAAAATTTTTTTTCAAAACACCTAAAAACAGGGATTCATGGCCAAAGTTATTAACAAAACCCCTGATTTTATTAACAATTTAACAGATTTTCGTCCCAAAACTTGCATTTTCCGCACAATAGCCTATATTTGCATTGGTTAATCGAACTAATTCATCTTATTTTTTAACCAAAACCAAAAAAAATGAACAAAGCAGAACTGATTGATGCTATTGCATCAGACGCAAAAATGACAAAAGCGGATGCCAAAAGGGCATTGGACGCTTTTATCGGCACAACCACGAAAGCCCTGAAAAAAGGCGACAGAGTGGCGCTTGTTGGATTTGGCTCTTTCTCTGTTTCAAAGAGAGAAGCCCGCAAAGGACGTAACCCACAAAGCGGTAAGGAAATTACCATCCCCGCTAAGAAGGTCGTCAAATTCAAACCAGGAGCTGAACTTGCAGATAAGGTGAAGTAGTTTTACCTTACATCTTATTTGAAAAAACCCCGGCATCACCGGGGTTTTTTCGTTTACAATCCTTACTTTTCCTTCGTTTTTTGGTTGTATCTTTGAATTTGTGAATGGAAAATTTGAAAAACCAGCTCTATGGATGCAGAACAAAAGTTACACGACTTTGACCCGGATGGGGTGGGCAACACATCCAACAACATTTTTGGGCTTCCTTTTTCCACGGCGGAATCAAAACTGGTCTTTATCCCTGTCCCCTGGGATGTAACGGTTTCGAATCATGAGGGTACCTGTGAAGGACCATCCGCTATTTTCGAAAATGCTTTCCAGATCGACCTGTACGATCCGGTAGCACCGGAAGCCTGGAAGAAGGGAATGGCCATGGAAGCTATTGATCAGGACTTGATCGGCAAAAGCAACCTTCTTCGCAAACAGGCCAGGCAAATCATCGAATACCAGGAGAATGGCGGTGACATCCAGGCGGACACGACGATTCAGAAGCGCTTAACAGAAGTCAACCAGGCGACCCGTGCATTGAATGCTGACGTGGAAATGCGCTGCCTGAAATACCTGGAAAACGGGCAACTACCGCTTTTGGTGGGCGGCGATCACAGTACACCAACCGGACTGATCCGTGCATTGGCTAACCGCGAACATTTTGGTATCCTGCAGATAGACGCCCATGCCGATCTGCGCAATGCCTACCAGGGCTTCACCGATTCACATGCCTCGGTCATGTATAACGCCCTGCAATTGGATAACGTAGAACAGCTCGTCCAGGTCGGCATCCGGGAACTCTCCGGAGAAGAAAACAGGGTCCTGACACAACACCCCGGACAAATAAGTACCTGGTATGACCATGACCTGCACCGGCGTCTCTTTGAAGGAACAACCTGGGGCGCTCTCTGCCGTGAAATTGTGCAGAAACTACCCGGGAATGTCTATATCAGCTTTGATGTGGATGGCCTGGAGCCATCGCATTGTCCGGGAACCGGAACCCCCGTCCCCGGCGGAATCACCTTCATGCAGGCAATGTACTTACTGGAAACCGTCATGAAGCAGGGAAAAAGGATCATCGGTGCAGACCTGGTCGAAACCGGACCTTCAACCCTTGATGGCATCATTTCATCCAGGATATTATTCAGAATGGCCGGCATGATGATTCATAGTAACCAATAAGGAATGGGCTGAATATGCAGGATGAGATGAAACACAAGCTTTTGGCTTACCTGTCCACCTGCATCTCACCGGAAAACATACCGCCACCACCCTGCATAAAGTCAATCACCTGCTGGAAGTAGTTCCGGTTGACAAACCTGTTGCAATGGTTACAGCATTCCAGAAACAACCATGAGTGGTTAGTCAGCTATTTTTATGAGCAACATGGCACTAGGCTTTAGTGGTATATTTCTGTATCATTTCCCTGAACCGCTGTCCCCGCTCCTCGAAGTTTGAGAACATGTCATAGCTGGCTGCAGCCGGCGACAGCAGGCATATACCGCCGGCCGGAGTCTCCCTGACGGCTGTTTCAACAGCTCCATCAAACTGGTCTGTCCAATGGAGCTTCTTATCTTTTAAAGCCGGAAAATCATGTCTCATCTGAAGCATTCGCCGGCCTGCACCACCAATCAATATCAATGTCTGCAAAGACGAGCCGGCCAGGAAAGCCATCAGGGCGGTGTAGTCAACCCCCCTGTCCTTGCCGCCCACAATAAGCGTGGTGGTCGATGGAAACGCTTTGACCGCTTCCATGGTAGCTTCGGGAATGGTGGATATGGAGTCATTGTAATAATGCACGCCCCGGAATGTACCTATATATTCCAGCCTGTGCGGCAAGCCCCTGAAAGACGCCACAGCTTCCCGAATAGCATTGTCAGAGACTCCGGAAATAACAGCGGCCCCTGCCGCCGCAGAAATATTCTTAAGGTTGTGGTCTCCCGGTAACAAACGCTTCGTACAAAGTCCAGACAACAACTTTTCACTACGGCCGTCAACATACACCATATCCTCGCCATCACAGTATATGCCGGTAGCTCCGGCATCCAGCATACCCAGAGACACCTTATGAGATGGCAGGTCCAACGCCCCCACAAGATTGCTGACGATGGCATTATCAGCATTGTATATACAGTGATCACCAGCCTCCTGCCAGCGGACAATGTTCATTTTGGCCTGCTGGTAATCACTATACGAATCGTAATGATCCAGATGCTCTTCAAAGATGTTGAGCAACACGGCAATATGGGGTGAATGGCTGATCTGCTCAAGCTGATGACTGCTCATCTCGAACACCATGATGGTATCACCGTCCATCTTTTCGATGTAATCAAAGCAGGGAGCACCAATGTTTCCGGCAAGCAGGGATGGGATTCCGGCAACATCGAACATGTGCTTCAGTAAACTCGCGGTGGTGCTTTTCCCCTTGGTCCCTGTGATACCAATGACCTGCCGTTTGAAAAATCTCAAAAACAATTCTGTCTGAGATGTAACCACCGCGTCCTTCGGTACACAATCCACCATCTGATGAAAAGGGATCCCGGGGGTTTTTATGATTACATCGGCATCTATGAGCCCCCAGAGGTAATCTGACCCCAACCACCACCTGATCAGCGCAGGATCATCACCCGGCAGCGCAGGCTTTTCAACCTCCGGGTTTTTGTCACAAATGATCAAAGGCATATCCGGCAGCCACCGGCGTATATGGCGATAAGTAGACTGTCCTTCCCTGCCAAATCCCAGGATGACAATCTTTTTCCCTTCCAGATATTCCCGAAACAACATTGATACCATGTTCTCTACTTATATACGACCATCAAGCCGGATCACCCGTAATGCTGATCTGGTCCATAAAGTTTCTCAAATGCCTTTCAAATGACGGCTCCAGGCAATGATCAGCATCAACATGCTGCAAAAGGTCCTGAAGTGATTGGTGACGATAGGTCTGATACAGATTCAAACGTTGATAATAAGCCAAAAGCACAGGCAGCTCTCGCTGATGTTGCAGCATGTAATCAATGGTACGCGAAAGAGCCACATTGACCTCATCAATGGTGCCGACACATTCGAATGGCTTGACACTGTCTGCACCCGTGAGGGCATCCAGGGTAGCTTTCAGATTGGGATCAGCAAACAGGTTTTTCCCAAAAATCAGGAATAACCGTTCGGATGATAAAAAAGGTGACAACATGATATAGGTGAACAGACACTTTGGACATGTGCCACACCAAATATCGGTTTTGCTGCCAACATTACAGCTTTTAAATACCTGGTGGTATATCTCCAATTTTGAGAATATAGCACTGATCTGCAATTCATTCAATGGGCGGAGCAGACTGAAGTAATTGATCTCATCACTCAGAAAATCAGCCATATACCGGCGAAAGTCCTTTTCAAACTGAATGGACTTGCTATACTGGTGGTTGATCTCCGTGTCGGGGATGGATGGTTCACTGGCACTGGATTCATTCGACAAGGCGATGTCTTGTACCCCCATCATTTCTGCTATAAAAGCAGAAGCGAATGCCAACATGGCAGAGAAGGGAGTATGGCCGTTTAAGAAGCCCTCTTCATTCAGTTCAAGAAGCAGCGGATCAATGGTACGTTGAATGTTAACAGCTGCATCAGGGTCATGGCCGGCGGCTTTCAGCACTTCATCGGTTGCGCCCCGCCTGTTTACCACAAAGGGAATAATGTCCCGGCCTGCCTCCCGGAGAATCTCCAGGCTGACGGCCGAATCCTTTCCGCCACCGACCGGCAGTATCACCCGCTGTCTTTTAAGGTCAGTCCGGCCTTTCCCCGGCAAGGGAGCAGCCTCATCCTGAAATCTGAACGTCAGCATTTCCGGGCCCGGTACAGGAATACCATTGGTATAGAAAAACTCTCCCAATCCAAAACGAAACAACTTTTTCCACCACTGCTGTTGGTCATCTGACAGATGAAAATACGGAATATCAATCACGGGTGAGCAAAATGCTTTCCAATAACTGATCATTTCCACCATACCCAGGTGAAAGAGCAACGATTCAGCTGATGGCGATAACACCACAGGATTAGCGGAAGGGCCTACATCAATATTCAGACGGTGCTTAAACCGGTAATGGTCACCAGCAGAAAAAAGAAAGGTCACCGACAAGATATGACCGGAAATTTCATGGGCATATCCCTCATAAATAAAATGGGGAAAAGAAGTCCGCAGTTGATGATATGTATGGAGGCGATCAGGCATTATAATGTGAACATTGGCAGTATTTTTGTTGTTTCAATAATAAGACATATCAAAATTAACAAAATCCTCAGACCGGTTGTCATTCCGGTCATCAATTATTCGAAGCAAATTATGGAATATCATAAAGACAAGCCATCGAGCGGAATGTTGCTGGTTAGTGAGCCCTCCCTGCGCGATTTTTATTTCGGGCGCAGTGTGGTTTTGCTTGTTGAACACCATGCGGAAGAAGGTACCATCGGACTGATCCTGAACAAGCCCATCCACCTCAAGCTTAATCAGGTGGTGAAAGAATTTCCCGATAATGAATTTCCGTTATTCCTTGGTGGGCCGGTCCATCCCGAACGGTTGTTTTACCTGCACACCCTTGGTGACAAGATCCCCGGAAGCGTTGAGATCATCCCCGGCTTATACTGGGGTGGCGACATTGAAAAGGTTATGGAGCTGATAACGCTGAACCTCGTATCGCTGGAAGAGGTACGTTTTTTCATCGGCTACTCCGGATGGGAACCCGGACAGCTGGAAAAGGAGATGGATGAAAAATCGTGGGTAGTCACCCAATGCAACCTCGAAACCGTTATGCAGCGGCAACCTGAAAAGCTGTGGAGCAACATGTTAAAAGAGATGGGAAATGATTATGCCATCTGGGCGAATTTCCCCTCCGATCCTATTCTGAATTGACAAAAAGCCATCCGGTTCACCCGCCGAATACCGCAGAAATGACCTGACCGGGTTTAACCGATTCCCCCTTAATGATGCAATCCGCCTGGAGATAACTGGCTTCACGTTCCGCCAGCTTGTTCCGGATATAATCCAGCAATGTATCCTGATCAAGGTCTTGAAGCAACGGCCTCTGACGGCGGGCATTTACCAGGCGGTCACGGAGGCTGAGCGGGCTCATTTTTAGATACACCGTCATCCCGGCGGTTTTCATAAAAGCCATGTTGTCGAAATAGCAAGGTGTGCCACCGCCTGTGGCCACCACCGCGTTGTTATGCCGGAATGTCTGATGAAGCACATCATGTTCTGATTGCCGGAAGTATGCTTCGCCTTTTTGGTCAAATATGTCCGGAATGGTTAACCCGACAGCGTTTTCAACCTCCGTATCAAGATCCACAAAGGTATAATTCAGCTTTCTGGCCATTCGTGTGCCCAGTGAGCTTTTCCCGGAACCCATAAATCCGATCAGATAGATACGCATGGTAACCGTTTTAGACAAAAGTAGGTAAAAAAGTACATGTGTATGGAATGCCCGGTCATAAAATCATGTATCTTTGACGCATATGAAACGTATTCTGACAGTTATTGGCGCCCGTCCGCAGTTTATAAAAGCGGCACCGGTAAGCAAAGCCATAGAGGATGCCGATGGTCTATCTGAAACCATTGTACATACCGGCCAGCATTTCGACCGGAATATGAGTCAGGTCTTTTTTGATCAGATGAAGATCCCGCGTCCAGCCTACTCCCTGGATATTCACAGTCTGCCACATGGAGCCATGACCGGGAGGATGACAGAAAAGATTGAACATGTTTTACAGGCTGAACAACCGGACTGGGTGATGGTATACGGAGACACCAACTCGACGCTTGCCGGAGCACTGGCAGCTAGCAAGATGCATATACCGGTTGCCCATGTTGAAGCGGGATTGCGCTCCTATAATAACCGGATGCCTGAGGAGATCAACCGAATCCTGACCGACCGGATCAGTAGCCTGTTATTTTGTCCCACCACAAGGGCAAGAGAGAATCTGTTAAAAGAAGGTTTTGAAAACTTTCCGAGCCAGATACTGAACACCGGTGATGTGATGTATGATGCGGCGCTGCATTTCAGAAACCAGGCAACCCCGCCGGAAGGCCTGACGCTTCCTTCGGACTATATCCTGGCTACCGTCCACCGGGAAGAGAACACGAATGATTCCCGGCGTCTTTCAGCCATCATCCATGCTTTTAACGCGCTCGCCGAAAAGGTTCCGGTAGTTCTTCCACTGCATCCGAGGCTACAGAAGCTTATCCAACATGCTGACCTGCCTGCCCTTTCCGGATATATCCTGACAACCGACCCGGTGGGTTACCTGGAGATGATTTACCTGCTCCGGCATTGCCGGATGGTACTCACCGACAGTGGAGGCCTGCAAAAAGAGGCCTGCTTCTTTCAAAAACCCTGTATTACCTTACGGGAAGAAACCGAATGGACAGAACTCGTGGATGCCGGCTACAACAAGCTGGCCGGCAACAGCCTGGAGCGGATCCTGTCAGCATATAACCACTTTGAAGCACATCCGCCGGCTTTCACGCAAAGCCTTTACGGAAAAGGGAATGCCTCCACAATCATTGCAGAGGCATTCACAAAACAAAGCACATAACATCACAACATGTCAGATGATGTAGCCATGAGTTCGCATGAAGGGATACTATGCGTTACACAAGGCACTTCCGGATGATGAAAGCCGGTAATTAACCAACCGGTGCATCCTGCGCAGGCCGGTGATCATTACACAGCTCCCTGTGCAATCATGGCATCGGCGACCTTCACAAAGCCACCTATGTTGGAACCTTTCACATAATTGATGAAATCACCCTCCTTACCGAATGTCACACAGGTATTATGAATATTGATCATGATATTATGCAGGCGCTGATCCACTTCTTCGCGTGTCCAGCCCAGGCGAAGGGCATTCTGGCTCATTTCGAGTCCGGACGTAGCAACACCACCGGCATTAGCAGCTTTCCCCGGCCCGTATAGTATCTTGTTCGACAGGAACACATTCACCGCTTCCGGCGTTGATGGCATATTGGCTCCCTCAGAGACGCAGATACAGCCATTTTTAACCAGGGCTTTTGCCTCTTCTTCATTAAGCTCGTTTTCAGTAGCACATGGCAGGGCAATATCACACTTCTCTTGCCATGGACGCGAAACACCTTCTACAAATTTACATCCGAATTCATCGGCATACTCACCGATACGTCCCCGTTTCACATTCTTAAGGTGCATGACATAGTCAAGCTTTTCGGCATCCAAACCATCCTGGTCATAAATATAACCGTTAGAGTCAGACAGGGTTACCACTTTACCGCCCAGTTCAATAACCTTTTGGGAAGCATATTGTGCTACGTTACCCGAACCGCTGATGGCTACTTTTTTACCTTTAATTTCTTCATTGATGGTTCGCAGCATTTCCTGGGCGAAATAGACAGCGCCATAGCCGGTTGCTTCCGGACGGATCAGGCTGCCACCATACTCCAGGCCTTTACCGGTAAAGACGCCGGTGAACTCATTCTGGATTCGTTTGTACTGGCCAAACATAAATCCGACCTCACGGCCACCAACCCCGATATCGCCGGCCGGTACGTCAGTGTTCGGCCCAATGTGTCGAAATAGCTCTGTCATCAGGCTCTGACAGAAACGCATGACCTCCACATCGGACTTGCCCTTTGGGTCAAAATCGGAACCGCCTTTGCCTCCACCCAGTGGCAATGATGTCAGGCTGTTTTTAAAAACCTGCTCAAATGCCAGGAATTTCAGTACGCCGAGGTCTACTGTGGGGTGAAAACGCATACCTCCTTTGTAAGGTCCGATTGCGCTGTTCATTTCAATGCGATAGCCCCTGTTTACCTGAATATCTCCTTTGTCGTCTATCCAGGGTATACGAAATATAAGCACCCGCTCGGGTTCGATCATCCGCTCGAATACCTTCGCCGCCTTATATTTTGGATTTTCCTCCAAATAAGGAATAATGGTATCAGCGACCTCTTTTACTGCCTGGTGAAACGCCTTTTCTGACGGATTCTTGGCTTCCACATAATCCATAAATTTTTTGACCTGTGCATCCATTGTTTTTGGTTATTTGATGAATAAATAAGTTTGTGTAAAACAATGTTAAGGCATTTTATAAGGCTCACCATTTTTTATCAAAAAGAAATTTTTTATGGACTTTATTTGGATATGTCATATATTTTTTGTATTGCCATCATAAAAAAATAAAGCGGGGGTATGCTTACTTATCTTGTATTTTTTGAATATTTTCGTATGTTGAAAAGTGACAACACCAAATCCTGATAATAGATGAAGCACTATCCTGAGCAATATTCCCGCCTCACCGACCCTAACTTCCAGCAGGAAGACCTGGAAAAGCCGTTGACCATCAGTGAGGGTGAGATCAGAAAGCTCCTTGCGGAAAAGAAGGAAAGGCTGAAGGAGCTTAGTGCCATTCACACAGTAACCAATATTCTCAAAGAGGAAAAGCCTTTTCCGGAGATGCTGCAGCAAATCGTAAAGACACTGCCGCCCGCCTGGCAATATCCGGACAACACGCTGGCAAAAATCAAATATGGCGACCAGGTTTACTATAGCAGAACGGGGTTAAAGGAAACTCCTCATGTACAACGGAAGACGTTTGAAACCATCGACGGGAAAGAGGGTGCGATAGAAATATTTTATCAGAAAGATTTTCCGGAGCTGGATGAAGGGCCTTTTCTCATCGAAGAGAGGCATCTTATTAATAACCTGAGCAGCCTTATCAGCGGACACCTGAACACCCTGATTGGCAAGTCTTTCTTAAAACAGGCAGCACCACAACAGGGGACAGACGAAGATCAACAGCAGGATCGCGCACATTCTGCCATGAGCCGCCAGCTATTACAAAGGTTCCTGAACAAACACAACTCCGACAGGGATATTTATCATGACCTGATGCAGTACAAGGTCAGGGAGATCCTGCTGGTGGCCAACCTCTACGATGCCTATATCATTGAGCAGGAAGGACGTTTTTTTGAACAGGTTACCGGTGAATATTATCAGCTGAACCTCTCCTCGGCACCGCGTATTACCGGTGTTTCCACGCCTGAAGAAGCCCTGGAAAAAATGCAGGAGAAGCATTTCGACCTGGTCATTGTGATGATGGGTGTGGAAAAATCAACCCCCATACAATTATCACGTATCATCAAGCAGATTTACCACAACATTCCCATCTTCATGCTGTTGAATAACAACTCCGATATTGCCCTGTTTGAAGATGGTGCCCGTCCCATAACCTCCATCGACAAGGTATTCGTATGGAATGGGGATTCCAAAGTCTTTCTGGCGATGGTTAAATACAACGAAGACCGCCAGAATGTGGAAAATGATATTCGGATCGGGATGGTCAGGGTCATCCTCCTGGTGGAGGATTCCGCCAAGTATTATTCCCGGTATCTGCCAATCCTTTATTCCATCGTCATTGAACAGACCCAGCATCTGATCGAGGAAGTCAACACCGATGAGCTTTATAAACTGTTGAAGATGCGTGTTCGGCCAAAGATTCTGTTGGCTTCCAGCTACAATGAGGCTGTCAGCCTTTTTAACCGGTACAGGGACAACCTGTTATGTCTGATCTCTGATGTAAAGTTCGAAAAAGATGGAGAGCTGGACTCGGCGGCGGGTCTCAAGCTGGTGGAGTACGCAAAAAAAATGCGGCCCAATATGCCGACCGTGTTGCAATCATCAGATCCGGAGAATGCCGATGAAGCCTGGGAGCTCCAATCTACCTTTATCAACAAAAACTCGGAAACCCTCAAGCAGGACCTGCAAAGCTTTATCAATTATTACCTGGGATTTGGGCATTTTGTTTATAAAGATGCAGACGGACGACGCGATATCGCCGTAGCGCGTTCGATGAAGGAGTTTCAGACACACCTGAAAACCATCCCCGAAAAGTCACTCATTTACCATGCCCGGAAAGACCACTTTTCTCACTGGCTGATGGCTCGTGGCGAGATACAAATTGCCAAACGCATAAGGCCTTTGAAGGTAGAGGACTTTGATTCACCGGAGGCCCTGAGACAATACCTGATCAGCATCATCGAAGAATGTATTCATGATAAACAAAAAGGGAAAGTCATCAATTATGAAGAGTCGGCCCTGATGGATGAATCCAATGTGGTTAGCCTGTCGCCCGGCTCGCTGGGGGGAAAAGGCCGGGGGCTCGCCTTCATCAATATGATGATCAATAATTTTGATTTTAATGAACTGATACCGGATATCAAAATAACCACGCCACGTACATCTATCATCGGTACCGAAGAATTTGAACGGTTCATTGAAAACAATAACCTGTACAATGAGGTTTATGGTGAAACAGACTATGAAAAGATCAAACAGCTTTTCCTGGATGGTCATTTGACAACGACATTACGTAAACGCCTTAAGAGCTACCTTTCCGTCATTGATAAACCGCTGGCCATTCGCTCATCAAGTCTTTTTGAAGACTCCCTGATGCAACCCTTTGCCGGCATTTTCAATACCTTCCTGTTGCCCAATAATCACCCGGACCTGAAGGTAAGGCTGGAACAAGCCATGAATGCCATCAAGCTGGTGTATGCTTCCATTTTTTCACCCACGGCACGATCCTATTTTAAGGCCGTAAACTATAAGATTGAAGAAGAAAAAATGGCGGTGATCATCCAGGAAGTGGTCGGACATGAACACGAAGGATATTATTACCCGCATATTAGTGGTGTGGCACAATCCTACAACTTTTATCCTTATTCCTACATGAAGCCGGAAGAAGGGTTTGCTTCCATCGCGATGGGATTGGGCAAATATGTGGTTGAAGGCGAAAAGACCTACCGCTTCTCGCCGGTTCATCCACAATTGGAAATGTATTCTCCGAAAGAGCTTTTTAAGAATTCACAGGTGCATTTCTATGCCGTTGATATGTCGAAAAAGGACCTGAACCTCCTGGAAGGAGAAGATGCTGGTCTGAAAAAGCTGGAGATCGACCAGGCAGAGAAACATGGCACACTAAAGCATTGCGCTTCAGTGTATGATTTTAACAGCGAACGGACCATTCCCGGCATCAATGATGCAGGGCCGCGGGTTGTAAACTTTGCCAATATATTAAAATACAATTATATCCCCCTGGCGAAAACCATTGAAGTGATCTTGGATATCATATCAGAATCCATGGGCACGCCCATTGAAATTGAGTTTGCCATTGATCTCAACAAAAACCGGGAAGGACATGCCTCCTTTTACCTGCTTCAGATAAAACCCCTGATCAAGAATATTATCGAGACCGAGATCAACATCGACAAAATCGATAACGATCGTTTACTGCTGTACAGTGAGAATGGTATGGGCAACGGTCGTATTACCGATTTGTATGATGTCGTCTATGTTGAACCGGAGCGGTTTGATAAGTTGAAAACAGAAAAAATCAGGGATGAGATTGAAGAGATCAATGCCGAAATGGCCGATAAAGAAAGAAAATATATCCTTATCGGACCAGGCAGGTGGGGTTCCAGCGACCGGTTTATCGGCGTACCCGTCAACTGGTCACAGATCTCCAACGCGCGCATCATTGTGGAAATGAGCATGGAAGATTTTCCCCTGGATGCTTCTCTGGGATCACACTTTTTCCACAACGTCATCTCCATGAACGTGGGCTACTTTTCGGTCAAACACAATGACCTGATCGACTATATCAACTGGGAAAAATTACAGGAAACCGAAGTCGTCCATGAAAAAAAATATATCAGACATGTGCGGTTCAATAAGCCTTTGGAGGTAATTATGGATGGAAAGAAACGTGCTTCCATCATATATTTTAATGATAAGGCATAATTCCTTGATTAATAATTAGCTTGTGAATAATTGATAATGACAACAGAGACGACACACGGGTACAACAAACAGTACGCTACGGACACATACGATTTCAAGGAAATCTCCTATGAAAACCTGATGCAGAAAAGGATCATCAATGTGCTGTTGATTTGCAGTAACTATGATGCCTTTATGCTCGAGGAAGATGGCCGTATTAATGAAAAGATATTCCTGGAATACACCTCTAAAAACCTTCGGTATCCGCCACAATTCACACAGGCCAGTTCAGCGGAAGAGGCTTACAGGTTACTGAAAGAGAAGGAGTTTGATTTGGTGATTACCATGCTGAATGTGGGTCAGACGGATTGTTTTGAAATGGCCAAAAATGTAAAAAAACGCTATCCGCGGATCCCGATCGTGGTGCTGACCCACTTTTCAAGGGAGGTTTCCCTGAAGCTCCGCAACGAAGATCTGAGCTCTATTGATTATGTGTTCAGCTGGCTGGGGAATGCCGGTCTTTTGCTGGCCATCATCAAGCTCCTGGAAGACCGTATGAATGCGGATCATGATATCGAGGAAGTTGGCGTTCAGGGTATTTTGCTGGTCGAAGACTCGGTAAGGTATTACTCATCATACCTGCCAACCATTTATCAGGTCATCTTTGATCAAACCAACGAGCTGATGACCGAGGGGCTCAACGAGCACCGGAAGACACTGCGCATGCGCGCCCGTCCAAAGATTCTGCTCGCCAAAACCTATGAAGATGCCCTGTCATTCTACAACAAATACCAGGACAACCTTCTGGGCATTATTTCGGATATCAGCTATTCAAGGAACGGAAAAAGGGATAACCAGGCCGGGGTTCGACTGGCAAAACATATCCGGAAGAAAAACAGCCACATTCCCATTCTGCTTCAGTCATCCCAGAAATGGGACGCCACCATCAATACAGACATTGATGTCAGCTTTATTGACAAATATTCAAAAACACTGCTCATTGAGCTGAAACATTATATCAAAGAAAACTACGGTTTTGGGGACTTTGTCTTCAAAGATCCCGTCAACGGCATGGACGTGGGACGGGCTAATAAGCTGCATTCACTGCAGGTTAAAATCACCAATGTCGACGCCAGAGTACTGGAATACCATGTTTCCAACAACCATTTCTCCCGTTGGTTAAAGGCTCGCGCCCTGTTTTCCATTGCCAATATCTTTGCGGAAAAAAGCCGGGAAGACTTTGGCGGCGTCGAAGAGATCAGGAATTATCTTATCGACACCATAGCCAATTATCGCCGCACAAAGGGACGGGGTATCATTGCGAGCCATCTGGATGAATATGCCGTGTTCACCAGGCTGGGTGACGGACAACTTGGGGGGAAGGCCCGCGGACTGGCATTTATTGATTCGGTGATTAACCGCTATAAGATTATGCACGAATGGGATACGGTGACCCTCTCCATCCCCCGTACCGTGGTATTGACCACCCATATCTTTGATGAGTTCATGGAGGAAAATGAATTGTATGATTTTGCCCTGTCAGATGTCAGCGATGAGGAAGTACTGGAACGGTTTGTTGAAAGCCGCTCACCATCAGGGATGAAGGGACATATTAAAGATATTATTGATTTTTTCAAATCCCCGCTGGCCGTTCGTTCTTCCAGTCTCCTTGAAGACAGCCATTACCAGCCTTTTGCCGGCGTTTACGCCACTTATATGATCTCCAACAACCATCCGGACGATCTGGTGCGTACCGAGCAACTCGAACAGGCTGTCAAAAGTGTATATGCTTCCGTCTTTTTCAAAGAAAGCAAAGCCTATATAGAAGCAACATCCAATGTGATTGATGAAGAAAAGATGGCCGTCGTGATCCAGGAGCTTTCCGGACGTTCCTACGGAAACCTGTTTTATCCGACCATTTCAGGGGTGGCCAGATCAGTGAATTTCTACCCCATTGAGCCGGAGAAGTATGAAGACGGTGTGGCGAATATCGCTTTTGGGCTCGGAAAGATTATTGTCGAAGGTGGCCAGTCACTGCGTTTTTCCCCGAAATACCCACAGAAAGCGCTGCAACTATCTAATACAGAGATTTCCCTGCGCGATACACAAAAAGCCTTTTACAGCCTGAACATGGACCCCGGACAGTTCCAGCCGGATATCGATGATGCCATCAACCTGAACAGAACCCGCATCAGACAAATTAAAGGACAATCCTCGCTGAAGTATGTTGCATCCACATACGATTATGAAGACCAGATAATCAGGGAAGGCCTCTATGATCAAGGTAGCATGGTCATCAACTTCGCCAACGTATTAAAAAACCAATCTTTTCCCCTGGCATCTATTCTGGAAACATTGCTCGACATTGGACAACGGGAGATGAACAACCAGGTCGAGATAGAATTCACCGTTAACCTGGATGCACCCAAAGGGAACAACCGCCATTTTCACTTCCTGCAAATACGCCCGATTGTTGAAACGCAGGAAAAGAACCGCATAAAGATCTCCGGCTACAACCGTAAAGATACCCTGATCGTTTGTGATAATGCACTCGGGAATGGTATTATTGATTCCTGCTATGACTTCATCTACGTAAAACCTGATGCTTTTGATTCCGCTTACACCAAGGAGATCGCCGAAATGATCAGCCAGCTCAACAGCCAGTTTACCGGCAAAGAGAACGGCTATATCCTTAGCGGTCCGGGCCGTTGGGGTTCCAATGACCCGTGGCTGGGTATTCCTGTCAAGTGGGCTCAAATATCTGGTGCCAGGCTTATTGTTGAAAGCGGCTTGAAGCACTTTCAAATCGACCCGAGCCAGGGAACGCATTTCTTCCAGAATCTCACCTCCTTTAATATCGGTTATTTTACCATCAACCCCTATTTTAACGAGGGTTATTATGATGTCGACTACCTTGACAAACAGGAGGCTGTCTACGAAAACAGCTTTATACGCCATGTACGATTTGAGAACCCCATAGTCGTAAAAATTGACGGACGGAAGAAAGAAGGTATCGTATTAAAACCAGGTAAATAATTTTCCAAAAACCTTTGTTAAATATGTAAATAAGGGCTAATTTCGCCCTGTGTTGATAATTTTTTAACAGCACTACATATAATTACAAATTTTTAAATCCATCTATTATGAACCTCGAAAAAATAATGGCTAACCTGGAGCGCAAAAATCCAGGCGAAAAGGAGTTTTTACAGGCAGTAAGGGAAGTGTTGGAGACCATCACCGATGTGGTGGCCGAAAATCCCAAATACCAGGCTGCAAACATTATTGAAAGAATAACCGAACCCGACAGGGTGATCTCCTTCAAAGTTCAATGGGTTGATGACAAGGGGAATGTAAACGTAAACAAAGGTTATCGTGTACAATTTAACAACGCTATTGGCCCCTACAAAGGTGGTTGTCGCTTTCACCCGAGTGTAACATTGAGTGGACTCAAGTTTCTTGGTTTTGAACAGATCTTCAAAAACAGCCTGACGACATTGCCCATGGGTGGTGCCAAGGGAGGAAGTGATTTTGACCCCAAAGGCAAATCACCAGCTGAGATCATGCGTTTTTGCCAGGCATTCATGGCTGAATTATATAAATATATTGGTCCGAACACCGACATTCCTGCCGGCGACATTGGTGTTGGCGGCCGTGAGATTGGCTACATGTATGGCATGTACAAAAAACTTGTGGGTGAACATACAGGTACTTTTACGGGCAAGGGACGTAACTGGGGTGGCAGCCTGATCCGCCCGGAAGCAACCGGATTCGGTGCTGTCTTTTTTGCTGAAGAAATGATGAAAGTCAAGGGCGAAAACCTGGAAGGTAAAACCGTTGCACTTTCCGGCTTTGGTAATGTAACATGGGGTGCCGCCAAGAAAGCGACCCAACTGGGTGCCAAAGTAGTAACCATTAGTGGTCCTGATGGCTATGTTTACGACCCTGATGGCATCTCCGGCGAAAAGATCGACTACCTGCTCGAGCTTCGTGCCTCCAACCAGGATATCGTGAAACCCTACACCTATGAATTCCCCAATGCCAAGTTTTTCGAAGGAAAGCGTCCATGGGAACAAAAGGTAGACATCGCAATGCCTTGTGCCATCCAGAATGAGGTGAACGAGGAAGATGCCAAAAACCTGGTTAATAATGGCGTAAAAGTGATTTCCGAAGGTGCCAACATGCCCTGTACAGCAGAAGCCGTTGAAGTAATCCAGGAAGCTAAAGTCCTCTATGGCCCGGGTAAAGCCGCCAATGCCGGTGGTGTGGCCACTTCCGGACTTGAGCAGACTCAGAACGCCATGAAACTCAACTGGCCCGCTGAAGAAGTGGAAGAAAAACTGCATCAGATCATGAAGAACATTCATGATGCCTGCAAAAAGTATGGCGAAGAAGAGGACGGCTATATCAACTACGTGAAAGGCGCTAACATAGCAGGCTTCATCAAAGTAGCCGACGCCATGATCGACCAGGGCGTTATTTAATACCTCATAGCTGCACCAAACCGGACTAATTATTCCGGGTGTTTCCAGCTATATAAACCACAAAGCCGGAGAGTCAGGGAAAAATCCTGAGATTCTCCGGTTTTTTGTTTTTGGCTTTGCATCATTCAATTGTTGTAAAATATCCACAAATTACACAAATTGTTGCACAAATTTTCTCAAATTAGAACCGTTCTCAGCTCCCAACTCCTTCACTTTTTTCTTCTTCCTTCCAGCTTCCAGCTTCGAGCTTCCAGCTTTTTTCA
>CAYMDX010000015.1:0-23053 GCA_964389125.1 uncultured Bacteroidales bacterium | reverse complement strand
GTGAACATGAGCTGGGAGCTGAGAGCTGGGAAGTAAAAACGTGAGAGCATGAGGGCGAGAGGGGGTGAGAGCGAGAGGGCGTGAGGACGAGAAGACGCGAGGAGGCGAGCCGGGAGTTTATAATTTGGGATAATTTAAGCAACAATTTAGGCCAACTTGTGGATAGAGAAAGCCCAAAGGAAGAGATTAGAGGGTAGAAGATAGAGGTTAGAAATAGCTGGAAGTGTTTTTATGCAGGTAGACAATACATACAAAAGCATCTGGCGGGTTTCATATCCCATTATCATTGGGCTGATGGCCCAAAACATCATGGTTGCCATCGACACGGCCTTCCTTGGCAGGCTCGGGGAGATCACCCTGGGTGCATCAGCCATCGGCAGCCTCTTCTACCTTTGCCTTGTGATGCTGGGCACCGGGTTCTCAGTCGGGTTACAGATCGTTATTGGCAGACGTAACGGCGAAGGAAGGTTTCAGCAGATCGGGATGGTATTCGATCATGCCGTCTATTTCATGATTGCCCTGGCAGGTCTGTTGTTTGTGTTTCTGAGCTTCATGGCACCAGCATTTCTTGAATGGTTTCTGCAATCAGAAGGCGTACTGGCAGAAAGCCTGACTTATCTCAGCTACAGGCGTTTTGGCCTGTTCTTCGGTTTTTTGGTATTGACATTTAACGGGTTTTATATAGGGATCACCCGGACACGGATGCTGATCGCCAGCACCAGTGTTATGGCGGCCATCAACATTGTCGTGGATTATGTCCTGATATTTGGTCATCTCGGAATGCCTGCCATGGGAATCGCCGGTGCAGCCATAGCGACCAATATAGCAGAATTGGCAACCTTTCTCTTTTTCCTGTTGTTTTCTTTCCGAAACAACAACCTGCAATTCTACCAGCTGCTGAGGTTTCACAGGCCAAATTGGCTGCGCTACCGACCCCTGCTGCAAGTAGCCGTACCGGTAATGTTTCAGTACTTCCTCTCATTCGCCGCCTGGTTTATTTTCTTCATGGTCATTGAACAGATCGGTGAAACGGCGCTGGCCGCTTCCAACATCACAAGAAGCTTTTATATGCTGCTGATGATCCCAGTCTGGGGTCTCAGTTCCGCCACCAATACCCTTGTAAGCAATATTATCGGCCAGGGCCGAAGCCAGGAAGTCATACCCCTGATCAAAAAAGTGTTGTTGATCAGTCTTGGGCTAATGCTTATCCTTATACAAATCAACATTTTTATCCCTTCCCGGGTGGCCGCCATGTTTACGCAAGAAGCCCACCTTATAGAAGCGGCTTTACCGCTTCTGCGGGTGATCATACTGGCGCTGATTGCTTTTTCTACCGGCATGATCCTCTTCAGCGGACTATCCGGAACAGGAAAAACCAATGTGGCGCTGTTCATAGAAATTATCTCCATAACCATTTACCTCACAACCGCGTTTGTACTGGCTGTATATTTCGAAGCTTCCGCACCGGTGGTATGGTTTGTCGAAGTAATCTACTTTTCCATGCTTGGTCTGGGGTCGTTGGTGTACCTGAAATCTGGTAAATGGAAAGTCATATCGGTATAGGATGATGGTTGATATGGTAACGTGTGCTGTGTTTCAACGGTCATAGACTTTTCACACATTATTATGTATATTTGCATGAGTTATTAATCATGTTTTGTTTTTCTGTTACTACCATGCGCGTTTCTTTCCTGTTTGTTTTGTTTTTTTTCCCTGTACTATTTTGTATAGAAGGACACACAAATACCGGTTATCCCTTCGGGAGTCCGCTTCCGATGCCACAAAATCCGCCAAATTATTCCACCACCTGGACAGACTCCGTCTTTAACTCCCTGACTTTGGAGGAGCGCATTGCACAACTGTTGATGGTCCGTGTTGAAACAGACCGAAACAGAGACTATTATGTGGACATGGTGCAACAAGTCAGCGATTACAACCTGGGTGGGGTCGCGTTTTTTCGTGGCGGACCTAAAACCCAGCTCATGCTCACCAACCGCTTGCAAAGTCAGGTAAAAACACCATTGCTGGTAGCCATGGATGCAGAGTGGGGTCCTTCCATGCGTCTCGACAGTCTTATGTCATTTCCAAGGCAGAATGCCCTGGGTGCCATCAAAAACGATCAGCTAATATACCAGATGGGGATTGAGATAGGTCGTCAACTGCGTCGTCTGGGTGTACATATAAACTTTGCTCCGGTTGTGGATATAAATAACAACCCGGATAACCCGGTAATCAATTTCAGGGCCTTCGGTGAAACCCCTGAAAATGTGACCAGGAAAGGTCTGGCGTATATGCAAGGGTTGCAGGATGCGGGGATCATTGCCTGTGCGAAGCACTTTCCCGGCCATGGCGACACGAATGCCGACTCCCACCACACCCTGCCCCGATTGGATCATTCTGTTGATGAGATAGAGAAAGTACATCTCTATCCATTCAGAAAGATGATCGACCAGGGCTTACATGCCGTTATGACGGCACACCTCGAGATTCCCTCACTGGAGCCTCAGGAGCAACTGGCCGCCACCCTCTCTCATAACATTGTAACAGACCTCTTACAGACAAGGATGGGTTTTCAGGGACTTGTTATAACAGATGCGCTCAACATGAAAGGCGTGAGTGACTTTTTTGAACCCGGCGAACTGGAATTGCTGGCGCTGGCCGCCGGTAACGATATCTTGCTCCTGCCTGAGGACGTGCCCAAAGCCATCAGTACCATTAAAAAAGCCGTACAGGACGGGACCATTCCCGAAAGCCGCGTCAACCAAGCCGCCAAAAAAGTGCTTTATTACAAAGAAAAGGCCGGACTGGATGACTTCCGGTATATTCCGCCTGACAACCTGATAGATGACATCAACAGCCCGCAAAGCAAAAAGCTGAACAAAACCCTGGTAGAATCCTCCCTTACCCTTGTGCAAAATAAAGGTGACATGATTCCGGTCAGAGACCTTAGGGGCAAACGTATCGCAGCCCTTTCGATAGGTGAGCACCCAGGCAACACATTTCAGGCAAGACTCGCTGATTACGCACCCGTCTCTCAATATGGTATCGACAAACATCACACCCCGCAACGTGCTTTTCAGGTGATCAGTGATCTGAAACCCTATGATAGGATCATCATATCTGTACACGACAACAGCCTGTTCCAGACCAACGACTATGGCATTAACGGAAAGACCATCGGCTTAATCAATGCCATTGCCTCCCAACAGGACGTGATCGTAACGCTGTTTGCCAACCCCTATAGCCTGGCTTTTTTTGAAGACGACATTCTGAAAGCCAATTCGATACTGGTTGCTTATGAGGAGGGGGATCTGTTTGAAGACGCTGCGGCCCAGGCGATTTTCGGAGGGGTTCAGACCAGCGGCAGCCTCCCTGTAACAGCAGGAAGCCACTTTCCTGTCGACACAGGGGTTATCAGTAAGGCCCCGACCCGCATTCAACACGGAATGCCGGAAGAGGCAGGGATCCACTCCGGAATGATCGATCATGTTGACTCTATTGCCCTGGATGGCATTCGTAAGGAGGCGTATCCGGGCTGTCAGATCGCCATTGTTAAAGACGGCTCCATGATCTATCATAAATCGTTTGGCTATCATACGTATGACAGCATCAAACCGGTCAGGTCATCAGACATCTATGATGTCGCCTCTGTTACCAAGATTGCCGCCACCACAGCAGCTGTTATGCAACTGCATGATGAGGGCATACTCGAACTGGACAAAGGGCTGGGGTTTTATCTCCCCTGGCTGGCCGACAGCGATAAAGCTGACATCACCCTGCGTGAGATAATGACACATCAGGGAAGGCTCACCCCCTGGA
This sequence comes from uncultured Bacteroidales bacterium, assembly GCA_964389125.1. Taxonomy (GTDB): domain Bacteria; phylum Bacteroidota; class Bacteroidia; order Bacteroidales; family UBA7960; genus PUPG01. Next base: position 19,234 of record CAYMDX010000015.1, on the reverse strand, counting down.
TACCATTTTACCGTGCCACCCTCAATGAAGGAGCCTATATGGAGGGACTCTATCATACAGAACAATCAATGGATTATCCGTTACAGGTAGCCAATGATCTTTATCTCAACAAACATTACAGAGATACCATACTTGCTGCCATAGCTGAATCGGACTTGCTTTCAGAATCTGTTTACCAATATTCTGACCTGGGCTTCATCCTCCTGGCGGAAATTGTAGAGGAAATAACCGGAGAAACCCTCGATCAGTTTGCCAATCATTTCCTGTATGAACCTTTGGGACTCCAAAACACGGCTTTCCTGCCGCTGAAAACATTTGCATCCGAACGTCTTATCCCCTCAGAACATGATACCATCTGGCGCCGACAGATCGTAAAAGGCCATGTGCATGATCCGGCATCCGCCATGCTTGGAGGGGTAAGCGGCCATGCGGGTTTGTTTTCCAACGCTGCAGATCTGGCCATCCTGATGCAGCTTTTTCTGAACGAGGGCCACTACGGAGGTGAGGAGTATTTCTTACCCGGAACAGTAAGAGCGTTTACCCGCGCACAGTTTCAGGATAACGACAACCGGCGTGGGTTGGGTTTTGACAAACCATCCCTGGAACCCGACAGTTTCCGCAACACAGCCAGGAGTGCCTCTCCCATGAGCTTCGGGCACAGTGGATTCACAGGTTCATACGTGTGGGCAGATCCGGCTGAAAACCTTGTATACGTCTTTTTATCAAACCGTACCTATCCGGACCAATCAAACAGAAAAATTATTGAAGAGAACATTCGTACGGAGATTCTGCAAACCATCTATGAAGCTATTTATCATTCAAAGATATTGCAACATTATATTGGATCTACAAATTAAACAGGTTTGTCAACATGCACATGCGTACCCTTCTTTTATGGACACTGGCCATTGTTATCACCCTGGCCAGCGCGATTTATCAAAGGATGACCGGCCCTACCAAGCCCTTTCGTGACCAGGTAGAAATCAACGACACACAAATCTCTTACAGCCTGATCCGTTCGTATGATAAAGACACTGACGCCCCTGTAACGATAACGGTCGAAGATGAGGATATTGGCGGATTTTACCGTTATAAGCGCTATCCGAGTCACGACGACTGGCAGCAGAAACCGCTGACCAGGGAAGGTGATCTTCTCATAGCACATATTCCGCATCAACCGGCAGCAGGTAAGGTACAATACGTCATCACCCTGGAAAAAGAGGATACCCGAAAAAACCTTTCTGAGGAACCGCTGGTGATTCGTTTCAGGGACGAAGTCCCGGCCTGGGCGATGGCTCCGCATATCATCCTGATGTTCGCGGCGATGCTTTTGGGCACCAGGGCCGGCATCGCTGCCCTGTTTAAAGAAAAAACCTACCGGCTGGTGCTGTGGACCATTATCACGTTCATTCTCGGGGGACTGATATTCGGCCCAATCGTACAGAAATATGCCTTTGGAGACTTCTGGACCGGCTGGCCTTTTGGTTCTGACCTCACAGATAACAAAACCGCTTTTGCATTCCTGTTTTGGATCATTGCCTTTTTTAAGTCAAGACGCAATCATTACCACCGCGGTTGGGTCCTGGCAGCCTCCATCGTTTTACTTGTGATATACCTTATCCCTCATAGCCTGATGGGCTCGGAGATCGACTGGACAGAAAAAAATCCAGAATAAGCCAGTAGTGTAAGGACGCAGCAAACAGGGGCTTTTTTTATCAAAAAATAACAGCAAAAGTAAGCAGAAGTTGTAAATTTGCATGCATATGTTATGTGGTTTCCTGGTATATGATATATACAATTAAATTAAGTAATTTAAATTATTGAATAAGATCCGTTATTATGACCAAAGTCATTGCTATTGCCAATCAAAAAGGAGGTGTCGGTAAAACAACAACCGCCATAAACCTGGCTGCCAGTTTAGCCGTTTTAGATTTTAAAGTCCTTCTTATTGATGCTGATCCTCAGGCAAATGCTACCTCAGGCGTAGGAATTGATCCCAAGCATGTAAAAACAAGCATTTATGAATCCATTATTGATGATGTACAGCCCCGGGATATTATCATACATTCTTCAACACCAAACCTGGATATCATACCTGCCCATATTGATCTGGTGGGAGCTGAAATTGAGATGATCAACCTTCCTAACAGGGAGATGATGATGAAGCAGGTTGTTAACAAAATTAAAGATGATTACGATTTTGTGATTATTGACTGCTCCCCTTCTCTGGGCCTCGTAACAGTAAATGCCCTTACGGCAGCAAACTCTGTCATTGTGCCCGTTCAGTGTGAATATTTTGCTTTGGAAGGTTTGGGTAAACTTTTAAATACCATCAAAATTGTACAATCGCGTCTGAACAGGGAGCTGGAAATAGAGGGTATTCTGTTAACCATGTATGACGCAAGGTTAAGGCTTGCCAATCAGGTGGTGGAAGAGGTTAAAATGCATTTTGAAGATCTGGTGTTTGATACCCTGATCTACCGCAACATCAAACTTGGAGAGGCTCCAAGCTTCGGGGAGACAATCATCATGCATGATGCGCAAAGCAAAGGTTCTCTTAACCACCTTAACCTGGCCAGGGAGATATTGCAGAACAACAATATGACCAAAATTGAAGACAAAGACAAAAAGATAAAAACATGAATGCCAAAAAACGTGCATTGGGTAAAGGGTTAGGGGCATTGCTCGATGATTCGGGCGCCGAAGCCCAACCAACCTATGATGTTGAAAAAGACCTGCTGCCGGTAGGCACCATCGGTAAGGTCCCGATTGATATCATAGAGGTAAATCCCCAACAGCCCAGGTCAGATTTTGATGAAGAAGCGCTTCAGGATTTGTCGGCCTCCATAAAGGAACAGGGCGTCATACAACCCATCACCCTCCGCAAGCTTGAAGAAAACAAGCTTCAGCTGATCTCCGGAGAGAGGCGGCTCAAGGCAGCAAAAATGGCAGATATGACCGAAATACCGGCATATATTGTTGCTGCAGATGACCACGCCCTCCTTGAAATGGCTATCGTAGAAAATATTCAGCGGGAAAACCTGAACCCGATAGAGATTGCAATGGGTTACAAACAGCTGATTGACGATTATGAACTTACCCAGGAAACGTTAAGTGACAGGCTGGGAAAAAGTCGTTCATCCATTGCCAACTTGCTCCGGCTGCTTCATTTGCCGGGAGAAATTCAGATAGGTCTGCGGGAGGAAAAGATTTACACAGGACATGCCAAAGCCTTGCTGGCCATAGAAGATGTCAATACGCAGCTCGATATTTATCATGATATAGTCTCAGAGAACCTGTCTGTACGTGAAGTGGAAGATATTATCAAAAACCTTTCCGAAAACCAGGAAGAGAAAGAGACAGCCCGGAAAAAGAAATCAACAAAGCAACAACTCTCACAGGAGAAAGAGACATTGCAGCAGGCACTGGCAGACATGTTCGAAGCACAGGTTAAGTTAAAAACCAAAGCTGACGGCAAGGGAAGCATTGTTATCAATTATCGTTCGGAAGAAGACCTTCAGCGAATTACTGAAATACTCAAAAAATAATACGGGCAAAACACAAAGTATTGATCGCCAAAACACATAAAAAGACTTTCACCGGCAACAGATCAACCAGTACTTACCTTCAGAAGATCGTGGTCGGCAGTGTTTGTGTGTTGCTATTATCAGGTTTTTCCGGCAACGTAACGGCTCAAAACAACATACAGGAGGATCAGACTACCCAATATCAGACCGCCCAGGCCCCTCTTTCACCCTCAAGGGCCGCCATGTTATCAGCCACACTACCCGGTCTTGGCCAGATATATAACCAAAAATACTGGAAAGTGCCCATTATCTATGCCGGCTTTGGCACGCTGGCCTATTTTGTGAACTTTAACGCCAAAGAATACAGCAAATGGCGTGATGCATGGGTAGCGCGTGTAGACGGGAACCCACATACCGTTGATGATTTTCCAAACCATTCGGCCGACGTATTGGAAAGGGCGATGGACTATTATCGTCGTAATCTGGAAATCACCTATATCCTATCGGCCGGGTTATACCTTATAAATATACTGGACGCCAGCGTTGATGCCCACCTGATGCATTTTGACGTGGGGGAAGACCTGAGGCTTGGTATGACGCCGGGGCGTATCCCATCGCCATCTGCAAAAGGTTCTTTTCAGCACAATGCACAACTTACATTAACAATAAAGCTATGACCATGATGAACAATCAACTGGATATCGCGATAATAGGTTACGGCAAGATGGGGAAAGCCATTGAAAAACATGCCTTAACCCACCAACATAACGTCATAGTAACCATTGACAATGAAGAGGAATGGGAAAGCCGGGGCGAAAAGCTTGCTCAATGTGATGCAGCGATTGAGTTCACCACTCCGGAGGCGGCACCCGAAAACATACAAAGATGTTTTGAACGGGATGTACCGGTTGTAACCGGCAGTACTGGCTGGGATCACCTGTTGCCGGAAGTTGTTCAGCGTTGCAATCAAAAAGGGCAAACCCTGTTTTATGCATCAAACTTCAGTATCGGTGTCAACCTGTTTTTTGAACTTAACAAACGCCTGGCCCAAATGCTCGCAAACATGAAAGCCTATAGGCCGGGAATTACAGAAACCCATCACACGGAAAAGCTGGATGCCCCAAGCGGAACAGCCATATCACTGGCCAACGAAATTATTGCCGCCAGAGATGACATCCGAAAATGGGCAGATGCAGACAATAATCCACCTGATGACATATTACCTGTAAAATCATACCGTAAGGAAAACGTTACCGGCACCCACGAGGTAACCTACGACTCGGACATCGATAGCATTGAAATCAAACATACAGCCCACACCAGGAGAGGTTTTGCCGAAGGAGCCATCCTTGCTGCCCAATGGATACAAAATAAAAAGGGGGTATTCACCATGAAAGATTTTTTAAACTTATAACCCAGGAATTATGAGCATGTACATGCTATTAACCATTCTGTCTTTTCTGGCATTTATTGCCGGGCTCTGGAAAGTATTTATCAAGGCAGGCTACAAGGGATGGGAAGCAGTCATCCCGCTCTACAATGCCTATATCTGGTTAAAGATTATCAACAAACCACTGTGGTGGTTCATCTTCATCCTGATACCCTTTATTAATATTTTCACCATATTACTGATGGTGGTGGAAACGCTCAAATGTTTCCGAAAGGAAGGACTGGGAGAACAGGCCCTGGGTGTGCTTCTTCCCTTTGTTTTTATTCCCTACCTGGGTTTTTCCAAGAAAGAGCAATACACACATCCTTCGAACCTGCCGGTGATTAAAAAATCGGCGGTGCGTGAATGGGCCGATGCCATCATCTTTGCCGTAATTGCTGCTACCATCATCCGTACCTTTATGCTTGAGGCCTATACCATCCCTACTTCATCCATGGAAAAATCAATGCTCGTAGGGGATTACCTCTTTGTAAGCAAGCTGAGTTACGGCCCCAAAGTTCCGCAAACCCCCATATCTTTCCCTTTCACACATCATACATTACCGCTCACCGACCATACTAAATCGTATCTGGAGTGGATCAATCTGCCGCACTATCGTTATCCCGGCATACGCAGCATCAGCCAGAATGATGTGGTTGTTTTTCACTATCCGGAAGGCGATACCGTAGCGCTCCAGATGCAGCACCAAAGCTATTACAGCCTGGTCCGTGAGATGGGCCGGGAAAGGGTCTGGGATCAGTTTGATGTAATCAGCCGCCCGGCAGATAAACGTGAAAACTATATAAAACGGTGCCTGGCCATTCCGGGTGACACCTTTGAAATACGTGACGGCCAAACATATGTAAACAATCAATTGTTACCCGACGTGGAGGGCGTACAGCATAACTACCGTGTAACAACAGACGGTACGCCATTGTCAACGCGTATCGCAGACAGGCTGGACATACAGGAATGGGGACAGGTCAGACAAGACCTGTATGGTATGGCCATGACCAGGAATGCCGCAGAACAAATTAAGCAGGTCAATTATGTAGAGGAGGTCACCCGTGTTAACCGGGATCAGGGTGATTACCAGAAACACATTTTCCCGCATGACCCCTCCTACCCCTGGAATGAAGATAATTTCGGCCCGCTATACATCCCACAAAAAGGAGAAACCGTAGAAATAAACGCCCGCAATATATCTCTCTATGAACGGATCATTTCCGTGTACGAAGGCCATGACCTCCATGTAAACAACAACACCATCTATATCAATGGTGAGGAAAGCACTACCTATACGTTTGAAATGGATTATTTCTGGATGGTGGGCGATAACCGACATAACTCGGCCGATTCCAGGTATTGGGGCTTCGTGCCCAAAGATCATATTGTAGGAAGAGCCATGTTTGTCTGGCTTTCCCTGGATCCACGCAAAGGTTTTCCGGGTAATATTCGTTTTGACAAAAGCTTCAGGATAATCAGATAGCTTCTTTCAACCACAAAACACGAGCCCTGCACAAAAAAGATGTAAATGAATGTGACAACCGTTTGTCCAATTCATTTATTTTTGCCTGGATTGGAACATAAACAGTATGATCAATGGAAATCAGTGCAACCGTGCTCCATTAAGATATTCTCCGGATAATAAAACAGCTTAACAGTGCCCGCATCATGAAAAACAAATATATCGACCTGATCGAGCAAACATTTGATTTCCCCCAGGAGGAGTTCAAAGTTATTGACAATGAACTCTACTTTCATGACATATGCATGATGGACCTGGTTAAACAATATGGCACACCGCTTAAGATTAGCTATCTGCCCAAAATCAGCCAGCAGATACAAAAAGCAAAACGTATGTTTAATGTGGCCATGGCCAAAGTAGACTATAATGGCGAATATCACTACTGTTATTGTACCAAGAGTTCCCATTTTAGCTTTGTACTGAATGAAGCATTAAAGAACGATATACATATTGAAACCTCTTCCGCCTTCGACATTTTTATTGTTGAAGAGCTTCAGCGGCTTGGCCTGATCGACAGATCCAGGTATATCATATGCAATGGTTTTAAGCAACCACTTTACACACAAAAAATCAGTGAACTGGTAAACAATGGTTTTGAGAATACGATTCCTGTGCTGGATAACAAAAGTGAAATCGATATATACGAGCAACTGATCCGTAAAGAGAAACGATGCAAACTTGGTATCCGGATTGCTTCGGAGGAAGAACCCATGTTTGAGTTTTATACCTCACGCCTGGGAATACGATATAAGGATATTGTACCGTTCTACAAAGACAAAATCCATTCCGACCCTCGTTTTGAGCTGAAGATGCTTCACTTCTTTATCAATACCGGAATAAAAGACAATGCCTATTACTGGAACGAGCTGATAAAATGTGTCAATGTTTACTGTGAACTCAAGAAAATCTGCCCGGAACTCGATAGTTTGAACATCGGGGGCGGGTTTCCGATCAAAACGTCACTGGGTTTTGATTATGATTACGAATATATAACAGAAGAGATCATCTCCCAGATAAAAATTATATGCAACCAGAATGATATTCCCGAGCCAAATATTTTTACTGAGTTTGGCATATTCACCGTCGGTGAAAGTGGTGCCGTCATCTATTCCATTCTGGATCAGAAACAACAAAATGACAGAGAGTTGTGGAATATGATCGACAGCAGTTTCATGACCACCCTGCCGGATACCTGGGCAATCAAACAACGTTTTATCCTGCTTGCATTGAATAACTGGGAATCGGAATATGAACGTATCAACCTGGGAGGGTTGACCTGTGACAGTCAGGACTATTACAACGCGGAGTCACATGCAAATGCTGTGTTTCTTCCCAAAATCAGAGACGGGGTGCCTCAGTATATAGGTATGTTTCATACCGGGGCCTACCAGGAGACCCTTGGCGGTTTCGGCGGCCTGCAGCATTGTTTGATACCCGCTCCCAAAATGGTGATCATAGATACCGATGAAGAGGGTGAATTGAGCACCAAGCTTTTTGCCAAAGAACAAAGTTACAAGTCCATGCTGAGAACCCTGGGCTTTTAAGTCCTGTTTTTCTTATTTTTGCTTATAAACACCAACGCACCTAACATGCCGGAAAAGTCGGAAAGGTACCAGAAAAACACCTTCAAGGAAAAACAAAGCGGCCAGACGTTCGATGATACAGAAGGTAAAGACATCGGATGGTCCTCGGTAAAGGACTTTTTTACAGACAAGCGATTTGTTAAAGTCTGGGGCCTGTTTTTTACTTTATTGGCCGTTTTTCTGTTACTGGCATTTGTCGCATACCTGTTTAGCTGGAAAGCTGATGATACCATGCTTGATGGCCGAACCCTGAATTGGGCTCTGCTTACGGATACAAGCATGGAAGTGCAAAACATGATGGGCAGGCTTGGCGCCATAGCTGCTCATTTGTTCATTAAACAAAGCATGGGCATAGGTGCTTTTCTGCTGGTCATTATACTCTTTTCCCTTGGCATACATATGCTATTCAGCACCCGGTTGTTTTCCCTGAAAAAAACCATCGGTTACTCTCTCTTTTTTATGATATGGTTATCCATATTCTTTGGCTTCGTATTGCCTGAAGGTGAGCTGCTGATATTGGGTGGTATTTTTGGCTATGAGGGTGCTTTATGGCTGAACGGTTTGTTGGGGGCGGCCGGCACTGCCCTTTTGCTGCTGTTCTCAATGGGATGCTTCATTATCATTGCCTACGATCCGAACTTTCAGGCACTGGGGAAATTCTTTGCCAGGCCTTTTACCGGCAAACCCGCTACCGCTCAGGCCGAAGGAGAGGATATGGAGCATACAGACAAATGGCCGGATGATGCAGATGGCACAGGTACAGCATCTTCAGATGAATCCGCCTCTTCGGAAAAGCATGACCAACAAGAAGACAGCGACCATCACCCGGCTGATCATACACCAGACGATCAAACCGAAAAGGAAGGCAACAAGCCTCTGGAGTTGGATACTGAAACAGCCGGGAAAGAAGAAACAAAAACAGATGGTGACCCTGAATGGGAGTTTGAGGTAGCGGATGGAAAAGTAACAGGAAGTGATTACCAAACAATTGAAGATCCGTATCACAAAGATGGTACGGAAGAAGCGCAGGATTCGCGACGGCAGGAATATGATCCCACCCTTGACCTCCCGCGCTATAAGAAACCGGGACTGGACCTTCTTGACAACCATGGTAGTGGTACCATCCAAATCAATAAGGAAGAGCTGGAGGAAAACAAAAACAAGATCATAGATACCCTGAAAAATTATTCCATTGATATTGATAAGATAAAAGCTACGGTTGGCCCGACGGTAACACTTTATGAAATCGTGCCGGCACCGGGTATACGTATCTCCAAGATCAAAAATCTGGAAAATGACATTGCCCTCAGCCTCTCCGCCCTTGGCATACGAATTATCGCACCTATCCCGGGCAAAGGGACGATCGGTATTGAAGTGCCCAACAGCAACCCGGAAATTGTGTCGATGAAGTCAGTACTCAGCAGTGATCGCTTTCAACATTCATCCTATGATTTACCTATTGGGCTGGGCAAAACCATTGCCAATGAAACCTTCATCGCCGACCTGACCAAAATGCCGCATTTGCTGATGGCGGGTGCTACCGGACAGGGAAAATCAGTGGGTCTGAATGCCATCATGACCTCCATTCTGTATAAAAAACACCCGGCCTATGTAAAATTTGTGCTGGTGGATCCCAAGAAGGTAGAACTTAACCTGTTCTCCAAGATAGAAAGACATTTCCTGGCAAAGCTTCCGGATGCGGAAGAGGCGATCGTAACAGAAACGAAGCAGGTGATCAGGACGATCAATTCGCTTTGTGTTGAAATGGACAACCGTTACGACCTGCTCAAAGATGCACAGGCGAGGAACATAAAAGAGTACAATGCCAAGTTTATTTCCAGACGGCTAAATCCAAACCTGGGACATCGTTTTCTGCCGTATATTATTCTTTTTGTTGATGAGTTTGCGGATCTGATCATGACGGCGGGCAAGGAAATGGAGCTACCTATTGCCCGTCTTGCTCAGTTGGCTAGGGCTGTAGGCATACACCTGATCATTGCAACCCAGCGTCCTTCGGTGAACATCATCACCGGAACCATCAAGGCCAATTTCCCTGCCAGGATTGCCTTCCGTGTGACATCCAGGGTTGATTCCCGGACCATCCTCGACACAGGCGGAGCCGACCAGCTAATCGGGCGCGGGGACATGCTGTTGTCAACAGGAAGCGACCTGCTGCGACTGCAATGCGCCTTTATCGATGCCCCTGAGATAGAACAAATCACTGAATACATTGGCGCACAGAAAGCCTATCCCGATGCCTTCCACCTGCCCGAATACCTTGAAGATGAAGCCGCCCCTTCAGATAATGGTGACCCGGCAGAGCGGGATGACCTGTTTGAAGAAGCCGCACGCGTGGTTGTTGCCACGCAACAGGGATCAACTTCACTCATCCAGCGAAAGCTGAAACTGGGGTACAACCGTGCAGGCAGAATTATTGACCAGCTGGAAGCCGCAGGCATTGTCGGTCCGTTCGAGGGCAGTAAAGCCAGAGAGGTAAGGATCAAAGATGAGATGAGTCTGGAACAGATTTTGAAGCATAAAGATTAACCATCAAGAAATCGGAAAAACACCGCATATGTCATCTATATCCATCATAACCACGGCCTTGTTATTGCTATCTTTTCAGGCACAAGAGAGTGATCCTCCCATGCCCTATGAAGAAAAGGCCGGGGAGATTCTCAGTGAAGCCGGCAAGCTTATTCAGCAGCTTGATGCCCTTCATCTGACATTTGCCTATACCGCCGAAGATGCCCCACAGAGTATTGATGATGAAACGGACGGATACCTCTACAGCAGTGGAGACAAATATTACATGAAGGTGGGACAGAATCATTTTATTTCTGACGGGCAAACCGCCTGGTCCTACCTTGAAGATGTCAATGAAGTACACATCAGCCCTGCGGAAGACACCCAACAGGCGCTAACGCCAACCTCCATACTTTCCGATTTCCGGGATGACTTTCGGGTGAAATGGATAAGAGAAGAATCCCACAATGGCAGAGACACCCATGTCATTGACCTTACGCCGGAAGAGCCACATGCATTTTACAAGTACCGCGTCGGCATAGACATGGAGCGAAAACGGCTTGTGTATACCATTGCCTATGACCGTGATGGTGGTGAGTACCGTTATGAAGTATTGACCTATAATACGGACCCTGAGATTCCGGAAGGAACATTTAGCTTTGACCCCGAAGAGCACCCGGATATCGAGGTTGTTGATCTTCGGTAATTAATCGCCTTTATCCATCAACTTTATGGGTTTCTGAACCTCCACACGGGTATAATCCTGGATCCTGTAGATAAATGTGTGCTGGTTTTCATAGCCACTTTCGTCCCCCAATGGCTGCCTAAATAAAAACGGGCTGTTATGGCCCAATTGATTCAGCAGGGTCATGCAACGGGCAAAATCATTTCCATATTCCATCAGGGCATTAAAGAAGAAATAGGCGGTCTGTGCTCCTTTGAATGCATCATCATCCGGTTCGGTGAGAAACATTTCACGGTACTCCTTTACGAACGACCGGATATGCGGATCCTGATAATCATAAAAGTCAGAAGTAAAGATATGTACTTTCAAATCTTGCAGATAGTCGATCTCTATGCTGGTATAATTTTGCCATTCAGGTATGCCGAATACGGAGATGTCATACTCTCTGCGTTTACCGTGTAACTGCCTGAGGTAATCCGACAGGAAAGGTTCGCCACTGATCAGGGTGATCAATACATTTTTCCTGTCCCGTCGCATTTTGTCCTTCACACCTTCCATCCCTTCGGACCGGTAAATCACTTCATTGACATTGACCGGACGTGGTACGACCTGCTGACGAATACCGCTACGACGGGTTGCCGGGATACTGGCAGAAGCCGTATCAGGCATGACAGGCAGGTTTGTGCGTCTGTTACCCACCAGGGTGCCATCAAAGTAGTAGCCATTCACCCGCGCCAGGTTAAGGCTGTCATAGAAATGATTCACCGTCGCTACCTGTGTCAGCAGGGTATCCTGGAAGGAATCAATAATATCAACAGCACCGGGCTGATTGTTGTGAACGATAATGATATTTTGTTTTGGATAATTCTGTGATACATAGCCGGCCACTTCCTGCAGCATGGCATCCAGTGAAGGCGTGGCATTAAACAGGCCGGGGTAGCCACTTAGCTGCTGCTGGTCGGGCAAAAGTGGCGAAACGACAGGAATGTCGTGTGTATCAGCCTCCGCAGCTACATATTGCAGAGACTGCCGGTAAAAAGGTCCGATAATCAGATCCATCTCTTCAAAATCATCCCGGGCGGTAACGGCCCTGGCTTTGTCCATATCGCGACACACATCATGCACATGAAGGGTTATATCACCGCCACGCTGACGAATGGAGTCAAGTGCCAATAAAACACCGTGGTAATAAGACAGAAAACTGAATGATTTATAATCAACAGACAAGTCTTCTTCCGGTTCAAAAAGGTTCATTTGGTCGCCAAGCAGTCCGATCATCTGCGCATCCGGCAGGGTAACCCGGAAATCATAGGGTAACGCTAAATAATCAAAAGGCATGACCACCTCTTCCAGGTAAAGAGGAACCAGCAGGGCAACGTCATAATGGTCTTCTACATCCGGCTCATAACAATAATCGTCGATCACATCAGGCTCATCGTCGTGCATGTCAGGCGGAAGGAAGATAAACCTTCCTGATGGCTCCGGTTCAGTTTTTTCTCCCACCTCTTCCTTGAACGGTACACGGATCTGCTGACCTGCCCTGAGTCCTTCTTCAATCTCGGGGTTCATCTCATCAAGGGCCTCTACGGTGAGATCAAACTCCCGGGAAATGGCAAACTTTGTCTCGCCTGGTGAAACGGTATACAGCCGGTAGTCCTTATCGACGCCGGGCTCAGGTTGAACAGGTATTTTCAGCACCTGCGCTACCTTGAGGCCTTCTCTGGCTTGCGGGTTATAAAACAATATCTCTTCAATGGTAATACCATACTGCCGGGATAAGCCGTAAAGTGTTTCCTGCGGTTTCACCTCATGTTCAACGAACTCACTGTCGGGATCCGGCGACACCATCCCGGTCTTCACCCCGGGATCTTCCTCCTCACGGGTTACGTCACTCTCCTCCACAGGGATTCGTATGATCTGATCATAACGTAACCCGTCGCGGATATCCGGATTTTCCTCGAAGATCACCTCCTGCTCTACACCATAGGCACGGGCTATCGAATACAGTGTTTGTCCCTGCAATACTGCATGCAGGTAATATTCTTCGCCATCAATGGTCTGCGGGGTTGTGGATACATTGGTTATTTCCACTTCCTGCGTTTCCTGGGCAGAAACAGTTAGTAACAGGCAACCAAACAGAAGGCCAACCAGTATGTATACAGGTTGTTTGGGCATATATGGGCTATTTATTTATAATACGACCAACAGGGGTCATTCATTGCAAAAGTACAAAACTATTCCCATTCTATCGTCGCCGGTGGTTTCGAGCTGATATCGTATACCACACGGTTCACGCCTCTCACATTGTTGATGATATCATTGCTCACCTGTGCCAGAAAATCATATGGCAGATGCACCCAGTCGGCAGTCATCCCGTCAGTAGAGCCAACTGCACGGAGGGCAACAACTTTTTCGTAGGTACGTTCGTCTCCCATCACACCCACGGTATCAACCGGCAGCAGGATAGCGGCGGCCTGCCACACTTTATCATAAAGGCCATTATTTTTGAGGGCTTTGATAAAAAAATGATCTACTTCCTGGGTAATCTGCACTTTGTCGGCGGTAACCTCACCCAGGATGCGAATGGCCAGGCCGGGACCGGGAAACGGGTGACGTCCGAGAATATGTGGTGGCACCCCAAGACTGTGACCGACTTTTCTTACCTCATCCTTAAACAGTGCATTTAGTGGCTCAACCACCTTCATGTTCATCATATCAGGTAAGCCGCCAACGTTGTGATGAGACTTAATGGTAACCGAGGGACCGTTCACCGACACCGATTCTATTACATCCGGATAAATGGTTCCCTGCGCAAGCCATACCACATCCTGAATTCTTCCGGCCTCATCATCAAAAACCTCTATAAAAGTGCGTCCGACAGCCTTTCGCTTCTCTTCGGGATCGGTTTTTCCTTTAAGGGCATTGAGAAACAGATCTGCTGCACGCACACCGTGTACGTTAAGTCCCATATCTTTATAGGAATCAAGCACTTCTTCAAATTCATTCTTACGAAGGAGTCCGTTATCCACAAAAATACAGTGAAGCTGCCTGCCAATGGCCTGATGCAGAAGCATAGCCGCCACAGATGAATCAACTCCACCGGACAGCCCAAGGACAACCTTATCACCACCGATTTGACGCTGAAGTTTGGCAACCGTGGTTTCTATGAAGGACTCCGGCGTCCAGTCCTGAGCACATCCGCAAATCTCCACAACAAAATTTTTCAGAAGTTGTAATCCCTGGGTGGTATGATATACTTCAGGATGAAACTGCAATCCAAAAACCATGCTATCGGGCGATTTGAACCCGGCTACAGCATTATCATTGGTACGGGCGATCAGGGCGTAATCATTTGGCAAACGTGTAATGCTGTCGGCATGTGACATCCATACCTGTGAGCCGGCTTCGATACCCCCGAATAATGCCTCGCCGGAGGTGACAGATGATAATGCGGCACGGCCGTATTCCCGCGTGGATGAAGGCATGACATCCCCGCTCTGCGTTACCGTGATCAATTGGGCGCCATAACAGATACCCAGCACAGGCAGTTTGCCCATAGCCCAGGAAATATCCGGTCTTAAAGCCTGGCTGTCAAGTACGCTGAACGGGCTTCCCGAGAGGATAACCCCTTTATAGTGTTCATCAGGTTGCGGCTGATATGAATAAGGACGGATTTCACAATAGACGTTCAGTTCCCTTACTCGCCTGGCGATTAATTGGGTATACTGGGAACCAAAATCAAGGATCAGGATCTTATCTTGCATGATGCAAAGATAATTATATGTTTTTTTCTTTTAACAAGGGTACCACAAAAGCAATAGAAGTTTTTCAGGGAATCATTATTTTTGTGGAAAAAAGCAATATATGGCTGATATAGAAAAATTAAAAGCATTACAAGAGGGGCTTCCCGGGGGTGTAAAACTGATTGCGGTAAGCAAAACCAAGACGGCAGAGGAGATCATGGAACTATATAATGCCGGCCACCGTATCTTTGGTGAAAGCAAGGCACAGGAACTGATCGCCAAGCAGGAGGTACTACCCGGGGATATTGAGTGGCATATGGTGGGTCACCTGCAAACCAACAAAGTAAAATACCTGGCTCCTTTCGTTTCCCTGATACATTCCGTTGACAGTCTGAAGCTATTGAAAGAGATTAACAAGCAGGGGGGTAAACATGACCGGGTGATACCTTGTCTCTTGCAGATGCATATAGCCGAAGAAAGCTCCAAGTTTGGGCTTGATTATGAAGAAACCTGTGACCTGCTTGACAGTGACGCTTACCGCGAAATGCATCATGTTGAGATCCTGGGCTTGATGGGCATGGGGACATTTACCAGCGACAATGAAAAAATACGCAGGGAGTTCCGGCAACTCCGCCAACACTTTTACAACCTCCGCGAGAAGTATTTCTCCGGCAAGGAAAGTTTTGGTGAGATATCCATGGGGATGTCTTCAGACTATCAACTGGCGATTGAGGAAGGCAGCACGATGGTACGTATTGGCAGCAGCATATTTGGTGAGCGACAAACAAAAAAGGCTTAAAAAAACAGGACAATCCCTTGTTTGCCCTGCATGTTTTTTCTTACTTTTGGAACCAACCGGATATAATGGAATAATTCACCTTTAAAAACACCAATAAGTAAAACCAACCATGCAACAAGCCTCAACCAAAAAGGATGCCGGTGTACAACCGCCCGACCTCTCACAATATGGCATCCGGGATGTACAACAAATTTTTTACAATCTCTCTTATGAAGAATTGTTCGATCATGAAACTGACCCGTCGCTGGAAGGATATGATAAAGGTTTCGTGACCGATAAGGGAGCCGTGGCCGTCGATACCGGCATTTTCACCGGTCGCTCCCCGAAAGACAAATACATTGTTAAGGACGAGACCACCATTGACAAGATCTGGTGGGCAGACGGAAAGAACCGTTCCGACAACAAGGCCATTTCCGAGGAGGTCTGGGATTCTCTGAAACTGAATACCCTGGAACAATTTCATGGCAAAACATTATATGTCATGGATGCTTTCTGCGGTGCCAATGAGAATACCCGTCTAAAGATACGGGTTATCACGGAAGTTGCCTGGATGGCCCACTTTGTGAAAAACATGTTTATCAGACCCACGGAAGAGGAATTGGATGGATTTGAGCCCGACTTTGTCATGCTGAATGGTTGCAAAACGATTAATGACCAGTGGGAATCGCAAAACCTGAATTCTGATGTTTATGTGGCGTTCAACCTTAAGGAGCGCAAAGCCGTAGTTGGTGGTACCTGGTACGGAGGTGAGATCAAGAAAGGGTTTTTCTCCATCATGAATTATTACCTGCCTTTACAGGGCATTGCTTCCATGCACTGCTCGGCCAACATGGGAAAGAATGGTGACACCGCCATTTTCTTCGGCCTCTCGGGTACCGGAAAAACAACCCTGTCAGCTGATGCGGAGCGCTTCCTGATTGGTGATGACGAACATGGCTGGGATGATGAAGGGATTTTTAACTTTGAAGGTGGCTGCTATGCCAAATGCATCAACCTGAGTCAGGAGAAAGAGCCCGATATTTACCAGGCCATCAAAAGAGACGCCCTGCTCGAAAACGTCGTATATGAGCCTGAAACGGGTGCAATAGATTTTTCTGACACCAGCAAAACGGAAAACACCAGGGTTTCTTATCCGCTATATCATATCAAGAATATTGTAAAACCGGTATCCAAAGGCACCCATCCCAAAAAGATCATCTTTTTAACCGCTGACGCTTTTGGTATCCTGCCACCGGTAGCCCGTCTTAACCGCGACCAGGCCATGTACTATTTCCTCAGCGGTTATACCGCGAAGCTGGCTGGTACGGAGCGAGGTGTGAAAGAACCTCTTCCCACTTTCTCATCTGCCTTCGGGGCCGCCTTCCTGCTGCTGCACCCAACCGTTTATGCACAGGAGCTCGCCAAAAAGATGAAAGCCCACGGGGCAACAGCCTACCTGGTTAACACCGGATGGATTGGCGGTCCTTACGGTATCGGACAACGTATAGATATCGACAGCACCCGCAAAATCATCAATTCGATCTTAGACGGCTCCCTCGACGAAGCTCAGACAGAAGAACTGGCACCTTTCGGCCTGATGATACCCAAAGACGTCAGGGGTATCGATCCGCACATACTCAATCCGAAAAATACCTGGAAGTACGAAAGCGCCTATGTTAAACAGGCGGATGAGCTGGCCGAAAAGTTTATTGAAAACTTTAACCATTTTACGGATACCGAAGAAGGACAGCGGCTGGTAGCGGCAGGACCGCAAAACAAATTCATGAAGCAGTACTACAAGTACTATGAGAAAAAGATCCATCAGCTTGAAAAACAACATGCCGAAGAGATTCACCGGCTAAAGGATCAGATCTATATCCTGCAGAACTCATTCAATGAATACATCTCCTTCAACTCAATTAATACAGACTATAAGAAGCGGCCGCTGAAAAGGCATGTCCCCGTTGTTTCTTATTTTGAAACCGATAATCAGGAGCAATTACAAACCTGCAACCAGGCGGTGATCAATTTGATGCAGGTCGCTGGTTTTGATTTGTTATCGGAAGACGTTAGCAGTGCGGGAGTCCATGAATACATGACGAAATCCAGGGAAGACATGACCCTGACAGATGTCTACGATCATATTTACGAAATCGGTACCTGCTTTAACGGTCAGGCATGCAACGACGATAAACTTAAGCAGATCAGCCGGGAAGTGTTAACAATAACAGACGACATCCCCACGTTTCTTATTAAGGCAGGTTCATTGCTGATTGCCAAGACCCCGGATGATGAAGGACACAGTAAAATAGAAACCTGCAGATTATCCGTTTCGGGCCTCATACATATTGACAAAAACCCGGAACTCCTGGAGCAGCCATCACGTCTGATGAAGGAGATCAAACATTTTTGTCAGTAATCACCATCTACCCCATACCGGCAGTTCTGTTCGCTTGACCTTAACCTCTCTGCTTGCAATTCATCAACAAAAACGTCAGACTGCCGGTTTTTTTACCATCCGAATCATTATCCACTCTACCATAAAAATCGACAGTTTACTTGTATTTTTTATTAAAAATCCTTGGAAATGAATAAAAAAGCCGTATTTTTGATATAATGACCAAATTTTACCACTAAATCTACTTGTTATGGAAACTGGTACCGTTAAATTTTTTAATGAAAAAAAGGGTTATGGATTTATCATCGATGACAAAACAGAGAATGATGTTTTTGTCCACCACACCGGGCTTATAGACCCGATTAACAACAACGACCGCGTATCTTTTGAGATTTCAGAAGACGAAAGAGGCAAAAAGGCTGTAAACGTTAAAAAAGGATGAGAATCAAAGTGAATCCGCCTAAAGGCTCCGTTAACCATAGCGGGGCTTTTTTTTTGAAAATTCTTACTTTTACATAAACAGAGATGATAATCGTTGGCATCACCGGAACCCTGGGCGCTGGTAAAGGCACTGTGGTTGAATACCTGGTTAAAGAAAAAGGGTTCATTCATTACTCCGTCAGGGATTTTTTACGCAAAGAGCTTGAACGGCGGAACATGCCGCTCAACAGGGACACGTTAACCGACGTTGCCAACAACCTGAGGGAAAAGCATGGGCCAGCGCACATCGCCGAAGCACTTTACCGGGAAGCCGAAAGAACAGACAGAAACTGTATCATCGAAAGTATACGTACTCCCGGAGAGGTAAAGGCCCTCAGGACAAAAGAGCGTTTTTACCTGCTGGCCATCGATGCCGACCCGGAGATCAGATATCGGCGCATTCGGGAAAGAAGATCCGAGACAGACCAGATATCCTATGACACTTTCTTGATGAATGAAAAAAGAGAAATGCACGCCACCGGCCCTTTTAAACAAAACCTTTCGGCCTGTATTGAACTGGCAGATTATGTGATCAACAACAACGGCAGCATCCGGGA
>CAYMDX010000014.1:16229-24057 GCA_964389125.1 uncultured Bacteroidales bacterium | reverse complement strand
TCCTTTAGCATCCGGCGGGCTTCGCCCTTGGATTTGGCAATGCCGGTTGTCACAGCCAGGAACTCGGTGATATTGATGCCGTCACGAAGCACATCCCTGGAGACCTCAAAAATAGGGACGCCCTCAAACACCGACAAAAACACATCCTCCGGCAGCCGTCGCAAGGCTTCACCCGTACTTTTGCCAAACAGTATTTCAGAGGCTTCAGCAGCCGTTTTAAAGGCCTCCTCTCCATGCACTCTGATGGTGATATCCTTTGCCAGTTCTTTTTGCAACTTTCTGAGATGCGGGGCCTTCCTGTGCTCCTCAATCATCTCTTCAATCTCTCCTTTGGAGAAAAGGGTAAAGATCTTTATATATTTCTCACTGTCAATATCTGAACAATTCAGCCAGAACTGGTAAAAATGGTAGGGAGAGGTATAGTTTGGCTCCAGCCAGACGTTGCCCTGTTCCGTTTTGCCGAATTTATTGCCATCGGCTTTCGTAATAAGCGGACAGGTGAGCGCATACACCTCACCACCAGTTTTGCGCCGGATAAGTTCAGCACCGGTAGTGATATTGCCCCATTGATCGCTGCCGCCCATCTGCAGCTTACAATTCTTTGCCTGATACAAATGCAGGTAATCAAAGCCCTGTACCAGCTGGTAGGTGAACTCCGTAAAGGACAGGCCGGTTTCCAGCCGTTTTTTTACGGAATCCTTGGCCATCATATAATTAACGGAAAGGTGCTTTCCAATTTCCCGGAGAAATCCAAGAAAGGAAAAATCTTTGATCCAGTCATAATTATTAACGATCTCTGCCTTGTTTTCTCCTTTCTCAAATTCCAAAAATCGCAGCAGCTGCTGCTTAATGGATTGTTCATTATGGCGTAGCTGTTCTTCTGACAAAAGCTGACGCTCCTCGCTCTTGCCGCTCGGATCCCCGATCATGCCGGTGGCGCCACCAATCAATGCCAGTGGCTTATGGCCGGCCAGCTGAAGGTGTTTCAGCATCATAACGGACACCAGGTGACCGATATGTAAGGAATCGGCAGTGGGGTCAATCCCCACATAGGCCGTGGTCATTTCCTTCTGTAACTGCTCGTCGGTGCCGGGCATGAAATCCTGCAACATGCCTCTCCATCTTAACTCTTCAATAAAACTCATCTGTTTATATTTTGTCGGCTTTCTATCTTCTTCCCGGACAAAGATAAGCATTTTGAAAACACGAATGGCTAAACAATGCATTTACATGCTTGTTATATAATATAGAAAACATAAAACGAAATCTACTATGGAAAAACCAGCCAATACACCTTTGCACATTCACCCCAATGTAAGGCAGAGATGGAGTCCGCGTTCGTTCAGCGATCGCAGGGTAGAAAAAGAGAAGCTGCAACGCATATTTGAAGCCGCGCGCTGGGCGCCTTCGAGCTTTAATATCCAGCCCTGGCGTTTTATCGTTGGGCAGAAAGGGGATGACACCTGGGAGAAGCTTTATGAGACCCTCGTGAGCTTTAATCAGCAATGGGCTGGGACGGCCGATGTACTGGTGCTGGCCATTGGAAATACAATCTCCCCGAAGAACGGAAATATTAACAAAGTGTTTGAATATGATGTTGGCCAGAGCATGGCCTATATCACCTTTCAGCTGGTTGAAGAGGGGCTGGTTGCCCACCAGATGGGTGGTTTCAGTCCGGAAAAAGCCACCGAACTGTTTGACATTCCGGATGACCACAAACCGATAGCCATGATGGCTATCGGGTATCAGGGCAGTCCGGACGCCCTCTCACCCGACTTTGCCGAGATGGAGAAGGCCCCCCGTGACCGTAAGGAGATTGACGAGCTGGTGTTTACCGAACAGTTCGGGCAACCGGCAAACATGTAAATGACGGGAGGTATCAGAGGTGGTTCAATACCTCTTTGACCACATTCTCTGCGCCGGCGCCTACCTGCGATATATCGGCATCAAGCATATAGCAGGGTGTGGTAAAGATCTTGTTGTCTTCATCGACAACAACCTCGCCATGCCCTGTTTTTTTATGACTTCCGCCCATTTGCTCAATCGCGCCGGCCGTGCCGTCATCCTGGCCAATGGTTACCTTTACGTTGCCCAATACTTTGGCAATCAAGGCCGGTGCTATGCATAATGCCGCGATAGGCTTCCTGGCCCGGTGCATATCCTTGATCACCTTCTCCACGTCCGGGCGCACTTTGGCATCAGGACCATCAAAAGCAAAGGTGAACAGGTTTTTGGCCACACCAAAACCACCCGGGAACAGAATGGCATCATAATCAGCCGCATTAAACTGATCCAGTGATCTGATCTTGCCACGCGCCAGGCGTGCCGCTTCTACCATCACATTGCGTTTCTCTTTCATCTCTTCTCCATTGAGATGATTTACCACGTGGTGCTGCTCCATGTCGGGGGCAAACACATCATAAACCGCACCCTGCTTTTGGATGGCATACATCGACAAGGTAGTTTCATGAATTTCGGACCCGTCATACACACCATTTCCGGCCAATACAACTGCAAACTTCTTCATATCTTTATTTGTTTTAGGTTCAACCTACTTCTTATCCCAAATATACGGATTGTGATTTGAAATTCATAATAAACAACCTACCGGTTATTCGTAACGCAGTGAAGTCACCGGGTCTTTGGAAGCTGCTTTTTTGGCAGGCATATAACCGAAAATGATCCCGACCGAGGCAGCCACTCCGAAAGAGATGAGTACAGCGGGCAGGGAGACAATGGTGAGGATGTCCGTAAATTGCATGATCCCACGGGAGAGGGCGATCCCCAGAAAGACCCCGAAGATCCCGCCTGCTACGCTGATTATGATAGCCTCTGACAGAAACTGGAACACCACATCTGTCTTCTTCGCGCCCACGGCCAGCCGGATTCCGATCTCTTTTGTCCGCTCCACGACAGATGCCAGCATGATATTCATGATACCGATACCGCCGACAAGCAGGGAGATCCCCGCGATGGCACCCAGCACTATATTGAAGATGTCTCTGGTTCGTTGTTCCTGTTGCAGCAAGAGCTCAGGAATGATCACTTCCACATCTTCCACCTGGTTGTGCCGCCGCTGCAACATCCGCTTCACCAGGTCTGCTGTCGGTACAAGCGCTCCTGACTCTCCAACCTGAACGACCAAACGATCCAGCTGGTGATAGTTATGGGGGTCGGTGTCTTTCTCTTCTTCATCATTACGATCTGCTGAAATGCTTATCCGCGCACCCCCTCCGCCCCTGTTGGCTGATTCCCTGCGAATATCATCGACGCTAATGGCTGAACGGTCATGGTATCGCAGCAACATGGTCTGGACC
This sequence comes from uncultured Bacteroidales bacterium, assembly GCA_964389125.1. GTDB lineage: Bacteria > Bacteroidota > Bacteroidia > Bacteroidales > UBA7960 > PUPG01. The sequence goes on along the minus strand of CAYMDX010000014.1, from coordinate 20,740 downwards.
GGCGTATAAATCACATCATTAAATGTGCTGACCCCCATATCCTCAACAACCTCCTCGGTCACCATCCTGCTTTCCACCACACCGATCACCGTGAGCCAGTTGTTGCCTGCTTTGATCTGTTGCCCGACCGGGTCGGTATTCCCGAAAAAAAGTGCCCGCACATGGTTGCCGATCAGGGCCACGGGCGCCCCCTGTCGCATTTGTTCTTCGCTGAACATCGAGCCCGTGGCGATATCCAGTGAAAAGACTTCAAAAAAGTCCGGCGTCACACCGGCTACATCAACCTGACGACGGATATTGTCTTTTACGGCGTGGGTACGCATTTTCACTTCCGGACTCAAACGCTGCACGGTAGGAATGATGGATTCGATACTTTCGGCATCCTGCAATGTCAGTCCCGGGGAAAAACGTCCTTCTGCCGAATCTTCACCGCCATCATCCTCTGTGATGACCGGCCGTACGATGATATTGTTGACCCCGACCATCTTCATCTGTTCGAGTATTTCCTGACGTGCGCCGCTGCCTATCGCCAGCATAGCGATGACGGCAGCCACGCCGAAGATGATGCCCAGCGCGGTCAGCGCGGATCGGAACCGGTTGTTGAACACAGCCTCCAGGGCAATAGCCAGGTTATAAAAATATTTTTCGAGATAACGCATTCCGTATGCCATGTTACAGGGTGATCAACGAAAGTTCACCGGCGTCGGGCGGTACTGTCAGATAGATCATCTCACCTTCATCGAGGCCATCCCTGATCACAATCTCATTATCGTTCCGCATGCCTGTGATGACCTCTTGCCTGACCGGGCGGTTATTCTGCTCTTTAAACACGTAATTCAGGGTGTCCAGCGTATGGATGCCTTCAATGGGGATGTACAGCACATCGTCCTCCACTTGGGTGATGATGGTGTTTTTGGTGGTCATGGCCGGACGCATAATGGTATCGGACTCATTGATCTGTATCTCAACCTCAAACACCCGTGCATCCTGATTGGGGCGTTGCTCTCCGATGTTGGCCACGTTGGTGACAAAGCCGGTGTACTCCCTGTCGGGAAAAGCATCCACCACCACTTCCACAGGCTGGTTTTCCTGTACCTTGCTGATGTCTATCTCATTAACATAGGTGCGCGACAGCATCACGGAAAAGTCGGGCAACATGGCAACCGTGTTATTCCAGGAGCTGATCTGAGACCCTACCGTGATGCGGGTGCCATCCCAGTCGCGGCGATAGATGACCATGCCGTCCTTCGGAGCGTGGATCACAAAGTCGTCGAGGACCTCCAGCATGTTCTCGTAACGGCGTTCAACCTGTGCCAATGAAGCATTTACCTCCCGCATGCGGGCCTCAGCCTGCTGCTTACGCAGCTCATAGTTGTCTTTGGCCTGCTCATAAGCCCTTTTCGCTTTGTCCAGATTAATTTCCGCCTGCCGGATGGTTGCCTGTGGCTCATACTGCGACAGTTCCAGATTTATGCTGGCCTCTTCATAATTAAACTCGAGGTTTTTAAGTTCATCCCGGGCATGACGCATGTCCATGGTGGTGTCCAGCCGTACCTGGGTTTGGGAATTCTCCAGTTTTTCAAGTTCGGTTTCCAGATCCTGGATACGGTTGCTGATGTCGGCCCGATCGAGTGTGGCTACCCAGTCCCCTTCCTCGACCACCGTGCCTTCAGGTACCATCTCGGCTATCTGGGCGTTCCATACTCCAACCCGACGCAGACCGGTAGGCCCTTTGATATCTTCAGAATTTTTGGCTTCCAGCTCACCACTGGTAAATACCGCAACCTGAAAATCACCACGTAGCGCGGGTACAAGGATCATGTTTGAGTCCACCGACTGGTCACGCAAAAAATACCAGAGGCCGGCAACCAACAGGATGCCTACCAAAAGGGCTATATATTTCTTTTTTTTCATACAAACAACGCTTAGAAAGACGAATGTTAAGTTACAGATTTATGAACCAAACTCAGCTCAATTTGCACATAAGGCCGTTTATCGATCAACATTTACCGCCCTTCACCGTTCCCTTTTGCGGGTATTTCGAAAAAGATTACCCCAACGCCACCCAGGCGGGGCAATGATCTGAGTGTTTGACTTCAGGCATGATGCCGGCATCCTTCAGGGAAGGAACGAGGTTGTCGGTCACCATATTGTAATCGATGCGCCATCCCAGGTTCCGCTGACGTGCATTGGCCCGGAAGCTCCACCACGTATACTGGTGCGGCTGCTGGTTAAACGCCCGGAAAGAGTCACTAAACCCTGTTTCAAGGAATTGAGACACCCAGGAACGTTCTTCGGGCAGGAAGCCTGATGTATTGACATGTTGTTGAGGGTCATGAATATCAATCTCTTTATGACAGATATTAAAGTCGCCGGCGATCACCAGTTTGGATTGCTGTTGCCGCAGCCGGTTCACATAATGCACGAAATCATCCAGCCATCCCATTTTATAATGGTGTCGTTCGTCACTGGCACTGCCATTCGGATGATAAACACTCATAATGCTTTTGTCCCCAAAGTCGGCACGTATCACCCGGCCTTCCCTGTCATATTGATCCATACCCATTCCGTATTCGACATGCAATGGCTTTTCCCGGCAAAGGATGCCAACACCACTGTAGCCTTTCCGCTCGGCAGAATACCAGTATGTATGGTATCCAAGGTCTTCGAACAGGGAGGCAGGTATCTGGTCGGGCTGTGCTTTTGTCTCCTGAATACAGACCACATCGGGGTTTTCCTGTGCCAGCCAGTCAGCCAGGCCTTTCCTTACCGCAGCACGAATACCATTGACGTTATAGGTCAGAATATACATGACTGTTTTTTTATAGATTTGCAAGTACACAAAAGTAAAGATTTTCAGTAATAAACGTACAAAGCATATGGATATCCCAGCAGGTCTTAAGGGCCGGAAAGAGGTAATGGTCATGAAAGAGAATACCGCCCTGGCGCATGGGTCAGGCACCCTTGAGGTGTTTGCCACACCGGCCATGGTGGCCTTAATGGAGCAGGCGGCGCAAAGCAGTGTTCAGGCGTATTTATCAGAAGGCCATACCACCGTAGGCGGCCATCTGGATATAAAACATGTCAAACCCACCCCGGTTGGCCTGAAGGTCTATGCAAAATCTACGCTTGCTTCCGCAGAAGGCAGAAAGCTTGTCTTCAACGTCGAGGCGTTTGACGAGGAGGGGAAGATCGGTTTTGGTGTGCATACCCGCTACATCGTTGATGCGTCGACATTTGGAGGCGGGAAAGGCTGATCTATTCTTCCCCGCGCCTGATGCGGTTGGCCTGGCGGTGTGCCTCATCCAGCAGGTTTTGTGCCCTGGTGTCAGCCTCTTCCTCTATCTGGTTTGCCCGGCGATCAGCCTCTTCGATAAGGGTATCGGCTGCACGGCGTGCAGCAGCTTTGGCTATGGGCCCGCTGGCTCCATCAATCATATTTTGGGCTTGTTTCCTGGCCTCCTCCCTGACTTTATCGGCAGTATTTTTGGCTTCACGCCTTAACTGTTCAGCCCGTTGCTCTGCTTCATCGATAACCTGTTGCGCGCGGGCCTCCAGCTCTTCACTCACATCCTCCTGCACATCTTCGATCACCTCCCGGGCTTCTTCCTCCGCCCGGTCACGCACACGATCAACTTCATCACGAATCTGCTCTTCTGCCTCCTGCAGCAGGCGGACAGCCTCATCCCGCAAACCATCTTTGAGACCATCGACGGTGCCGGCCATCCCTACAGAAAGCTCCGGGTCGGTCACCGTACCACCGGCATGCACATCAAGCCTGACATGGGTTCCCGGGTCAACATCAACACCCATACCGGCAGCCCTGGCAACAAGATCATCCAGCACCTCATTGGCATCTGACCCAAACTGCTCACGGGGGATGTTAACACGCATCGAATAGTCGATGCGCCGGTCAAACCAGGTCGTACCGCTAATCACAGCCTCCGACTGACCAAAGCCAACGTCAAACGGCCGTGTATCAACCCTTCCGTCGGCAAAGGAGAAAGATAGTGACATATAGTCGAGCGTCCACTCGCGGAACATATCGAGTTTGACACGATCAGCCAGGCTCACCAGGGCGGGATTATTCTTTACCGTGATACCGGTTGAATGCAGGCTGCCACTGCCCGACAGGGTTTCCACGACAGGCTCCAGGGTGTCATCAAACAGGGACTGCAGGGTCAGGTTGCCGGAGACAGCTCCCATGGCGTACTCACTTAGGGGCGCCAGCAGCTGAACGGTATTAAAGGTGTTGAAGGCTTCCTGAATATCGATGGAAGAGAAGCCAAGGCTGAGCGATACGTCGGGCTGTTCCCGGCGGGTATCATACAACCCCTGTAAGGTTACACGTCCATTCAGGATATCCACAGCCAGAGGGTCAAGGAAGGCTTGCTGGTCGGCAATGTGCAGTCCTCCTTCAATATTCCGCAAATCCAGGTCACCATAAGTCAGTCGCCCGACTTCTGCTTGCAGACCAACGTCAAGATTTGCAGGTACGGGGATGGCCGTTA
>CAYMDX010000014.1:0-16129 GCA_964389125.1 uncultured Bacteroidales bacterium | reverse complement strand
TTCCACATCTGGGCTGTCGGGTATTAACTGATTTACATTCAGATAGTTGGAGCGGATATCGAAGTGGCCGCTAAGCATCTCATCTTCAAACAAATAATTTAACAGGTTATCAATCTGACCGGTGGCTTCAAGATCACTATCTCCAAACCGGCCACGGAAATCGGTTACGGCAAGCTGTTGCGGGCTGAGTGTAGCTTCTGCCCGGCTCAGGGTCAAGCGCTCTTCGAGGTCACCAGACTCCACGATGATATCGGATGCCTCCACGCGCCCTGATGCATGAAAACGTTCGAAAGACTGGCTTTCAAGATCTGACAGATGCCCACGGGCCTCTACATTGCTTTCAATGATGCCTTCAAGCACCATGTCTTCTTCCAGCGGAAAGAAGTCACCCACATCCCCCAGGTTTAAACGGCCATCGAGGAACATATCCACCCATGGGTCGCTAATGGGAGTACGGATGTTAAACCCGGCGTGGACGGGGTTGTCGGCCAGCATCATGCGCAGCTCCGGAACAGACATCTCCACATCATCCATGCTGTCACCTGCATTGGCAAGCGAGGCATCCACACGCACCCCACTCACGGCAGCGGGCAGGTCAGGGTAACGAAACATGCCATCCTCTACCAACAGGGCTATTTCAAAGCCCGGAACCTGTTCGCCTTTCAGCAAACCATTCACATAGCCACCAAGTTCGAGAGAGCCGGAGGTTTGCAGTGATTCAAAATCTTTGGCATAGACCATGGGAACCATCGAAAGGAACGCAGAAAAATCAGAGCGGGTGGCCGCAAAAGAGAAGTCCATCCGGGTGCCACCCCCCTCAGGGAGTCCGACCATCCCATCAAACGAGACCGGCAGCTCATTAATGGCCAACTCGTTTTCGTGGAATCGGAATATCCAATCCTTCAGGTTCATCTCCACTTCAGCCATCATATCGAGCCTGACATTGCTCAGGATGGGCATACGGTCATAACGAAGGCTGAAAGATTCCACCCTTGTATTTCTGGTGTCAAGGATGGTAATATCCTGTGTGAGGTCTCCGGTAAAACGACCGTTAAGTCCTTCCAGGTCAATATAGGTTAAGAATACGTCATCATGATATGAAAGGCTTGCATCTTCTATATCAATACGTTGTAGTGCCAGGTTAAAGTCTGACGATTCTGTGGAAGCAACTTCTTCATCATCCTCATCTACAGCAGGGAAGATATTCCAGTTGGCACTTCTGTCTTCGAGGTATTGCAGATACAAATGGGGCGCATCGAGCCTTATCCGTTTTATCTCATAGCCGTCACCACCAAAGAGGCTTCGCAGATCGATGGTAACCATAACCCGGCCGATATCTGCCAGGGTATCCCCTTCAAACGGGGCCTCATTAACAACCAGGATGTCATTGATGCTAAGAGAGACATCGGGAAAATCCCGGAGGACGGAAAGCCGGAAACGTCCGAAATCAACCTCCGCATCAACCTGCTCATTTACTTCATGCTTAACCCGCTCCATAACAGCCCCCTGAAACGCGAACGGAAGCACTATCAACAGCACCAGCACAAGGGCCAGTATAATGACAATAACCTTAAAAGCCTTCTTTATCATGACAATTAGATTTTGGAAATACACTCTACAGCGGCACCACTGGCACAACTGATTTTTTTATAAAGTTAATAATAATGAATCATACAACAACATGCCAGAGTCAGGCATGAAAAATATTTTCGTATTTTTGTATGATAGTAAAAAAGCAATTAGGAACAGATAATACGAAAGCCCATGATACGATCAATACATATTCTTTTTACCGCACTGATCATCCTCTCCACGACGGTTACGGCTCAAATAACGACTGACCCGCCCCAACCGACAGCTGAAGAACCTGTCACCATCACATTTGATGCCACCGAAGGTTCCGGAAACATGGAAGGCTATACCGGTGATGTTTATACCCATACAGGCATAGATATTCTTGAAGGTGCCGAATGGCAATACGTGATTGGTGAATGGGGTGATAATGAGGTACAGCCACAGCTTACCAGGATCGGGACGGATCTTTATGAACTGGAGATCACACCGACCATCCGGGATTTTTATGATGTTCCGGAGCATGTTGGTATCACCGGCCTGCACTTTGTATTCAGGGCGGTCGAAGGGTCTCCGCAAACGGATGACCTTTATGTACCCGTTGCCCAGGAGGGACTTTTTATATCGCTCACCTCCCCCACCGGCATGCAGCCGGTTTATGCCCTGCATGAAGAGGTGCCAGTCGAAGCCGTGGCCAATGAAGCAGACTCCATTAGCCTGTATATCAACGACCAATACATTACCGGCACCACCGATGAAGTGTTAGCCTATGACTGGGAAGCCGACGATTACGGTCATCAGCATATCGAAGCCATTGCCTGGGGCGAGGATGAAGAGACGGCAGAAGCGGAGACAACGGTCTTCATTCGCCAGGACGTTACCGAAGCACCCCTGCCTGACGATGTCGAAAATGGCATCAACTACCTCGACGACAACACGGTAACCCTGGTTCTTCATGACCCGCCTGCCCTGAAAGATTTCGTGTTCGTACTTGGCGACATGAATGACTGGTCGCTGGAAGATGCATACCAGATGCACCGCACGCCAGATGGCACACGCTACTGGCTTACCATTGAGAACCTGGAGGAAGATACAGAATATGGCTTCCAGTATTATATCGATGGGGAGCTTCGTCTGGCTGACCCTTATACGCATAAGGTGCTGGACCCCTGGAACGATCATTATATTGACGACTTCAACTACCCTGACCTGAAGCCTTATCCCCACGACGATACTTATGGCCTGATCAGTATCATGCATCCCGGGAGGACACCCTACGAGTGGACAGTGACAGACTTTGACCCACCGGCGGTTGAGGATATGGTCATCTACGAGTTGCTCATCCGCGACTTTGTGGAAACGAGTGCCATCAAAACCGTTCAGGACTCCCTTGATTACCTGGAGGACCTTGGCGTAAATGTGATCGAGCTTATGCCGGTCAACCAGTTTGAAGGCAATATCTCCTGGGGCTATAACCCGGCCCTCTATTTTGCTACCGACAAGGCATACGGCACACGTCAGGACTACAAAGAGTTCATTGATGCAGCCCACGAACGGGGCATGGCTGTTGTGCTTGACATTGTGCTTAACCATAGTTTTAACCTGTCGCCACTGGTGCAGATGTATTTTGATGAAGACGCCGGCGACTGGGGTCAACCTTTGCCGGAGAACCCCTGGTACCTGGAAGACTGCCCTCATCCGCCCTGGTGCTGGGGCCAAACATTTGACCAGGACAGTGAACACACCAAGGCGCTGTTTAAGCGTATCACCCAGTACTGGCTGAATGAGTTTAACGTGGATGGCTTCCGTTTCGACTTCACGAAAGGGTTTACCAACGAACAGTCAGGCGGTCAGGGCTGGAATTATGATGCCGACAGGATTGCGAATCTGAAGCGCATTGCCGACGAAGTTTGGGAGGCCAACCCCGATGCCTGGGTCATCCTGGAGCACTTCACCGAAAACCAGGAAGAAGAGGAATTGTCCGACTATGGTATGCAGCTTTGGGGCAATATTACGCACCAATACCAGGAGGCCTCCATGGGATGGCTTGACGACAGCAACTTTGAATGGATCTCATACCAGGAGCGCGGCTGGGACGATCCGCATCTTGTTGGTTACATGGAAAGCCATGACGAAGAGCGCATGATGTTTAGAAACCTGAACTGGGGCAGGGATGATAACCCTGACCATGATATTACCTCGCTAACCGTGGCGCTGCAACGTGCCGAGCTGGCCACCGCTTTCTATATCCCCATACCGGGTCCCAAAATGATCTGGCAGTTTGGTGAGCTGGGGTATGATTACTCCATCAACCATTGCCAGGATGGCACCATTGACGATGGCTGCCGTACCGACCCAAAACCGATTCGCTGGGATTATTATGACGACTGGCGCCGGAAACGGTTATACGACATTTACGCGGCGCTGTCAGAACTAAAAACAGAGCATGACGTGTTCCGCACCGAGGACTATACCCTCAGCCTCGATGGCGCCATGAAGCAGATCCATCTAAATCATAATGATAACCCGGTAACCATTCTGGGTAACTTCGATGTGGAAGCGGGTGAGGTCACGCCCAACTTTCAGCATACCGGTACATGGTATGAATTCTTTACCCGTGAAGAGCTGGAAGTGGATGACATCCATGCACCGATCACGCTTGAACCGGGCGAGTACCGAATGTATTCCGCCAACCCGTTCCCGGATCACGGCCTTGCATTAAGCAGTGACACACCGGATGATTCAGGCCGGGAGACGCCGTCAGTCTATCCAAACCCGGCCAGGACAAATCTCCATATTGAATCGGCGCACAACATGCAGACGGTGGAGATTATTGACCTGCTTGGGCGGACAGTCATTCAGGAAGAAACAGACGCACAAAATATCAGCCTTTCTGTAGAAAACCTCCATCCGGGTATGTATTTCGTAAAGATACATACAGACGGCCATATCCAGACGGAACGAATACAGGTGGTACGCTGAAGATAACCTTATATGTATAAACCTTTTCTCAAACCGACATTTTCATGAAGCGGATAGTCATAACTACATTTGCCGCCATGCTGGCTGTGGCATTTTTCTCCTGTGTCCCGGCCAGTCATTTTGAAGATCTGGAAGCACGTTATAACCAGACGGTCTCCGAAAACGAAGAGTTAACGGAGCGGCTCGAAGCCTGTGAGGAAGAGAATGCCAGGATGGAGGAAGAACTCATCACCCTTTCACAACGTATCGACAGGCTTGAGGAGGACACTATGCAGCTTCGTAATGCATTGCACGACCTTGAGGAAGCCTATGATCAGTATAAGACACACGCGGAAACCCTGATGGAAGGGAAAACGGAAGAAACCCGTCAGATACTGGAGCGTCTTCAGGAAACACAGGAAGACCTGCAGCGCAGGGAGGATGAGCTTCAGGAGGCCCAGCGTGAGATGGAGGAGAAGGAGCAGCACCTTAACACATTGATGGCAGACGTCAGGGAAAAAGAGGGACGGGTGAACGAGCTGGAGGAAATATTGCATCGCCAGGACTCTATTGTGGATGCGCTGCAGCAGACTGTCTCCAACGCGCTGCTGGGTTTCCGGGATGAAGGACTTTCAGTGGAGGTTCGTAATGGCAAGGTATATATCTCCCTGGAGGAACGCTTGCTTTTTGAAACCGGCAGTGCAGAGGTGGATGCAGATGGCGAACGGGCCCTCAGTGAACTTGCAGGTGTATTGGCTGAGAATCCTGACATCAATATTATGATAGAAGGCCACACCGACGATGTTCCTTTCATGCCGGGTGCACGCATTAAAGATAATTGGGAGTTAAGCGTATTACGTGCCACCGCCATTGTCAGGATTTTGTTAAAACATGGCGACATTGACCCGCAGCGTCTGATAGCAGCCGGACGTGGAGAACACCACCCCGTAGATCCGGCCGACAGCCCCGAGGCCAGGCAGAAAAACAGGCGTACAGAAATTATCCTGACCCCGCAGCTGGACGAACTGTTTGAAATCATTGAACAGCATTGATTACGCAATTTTGCATCTGCGAATGGGATGGACTTGCGTACTCAGATTCATGTGGGCACATTGGTAAAAAATGATATCTTTACGCTGAACCAAAATATAATCGCCATGAAACAACTCAACCTTACCCTCGACAACCTGGAAGAGCTTATTCCCGACGACTTTAGCCAGGCAGAAAAAGCAAAAGTCAAAACCTTGTTTTACAAGGAGCTGGCGTTACGCGCGCACCGTATGTACAACGGGAAGATGCAAACCCTTCCCAAAGCGCCTGTGATGGGCTTTAACTGGTTTAACACGTGGTACACGCCCGGTGTGTCCAAGATCTCCACAACCATCCGCGAAGACAATGACACCTCCTACGAGTTGAGCAACCGCGGAAACCTGGTAGCTGTCATCAGTGACTCTACCCGTGTTTTGGGCGATGGTGACTGCACCCCGCCTGGTGGTATGGGTGTCATGGAAGGGAAGGCCTTTCTGATGAAATATCTGGGCGGCGTGGATGGCATCGCCATATGTGTAGACAGCAAAGGGCCAGACGGCAAAAATGATCCCGACAAGATCATTGACTTCGTAAAGATGGCACAACACAGCTTCGGTGCCATAAACCTGGAGGACATATCACAACCCAACTGTTACAAGGTGTTGGATGTGCTCAGGGAGGAGTGTGACATCCCGGTATGGCATGATGATGCCCAGGGCACTGCTTGTGTGACCCTGGCCGGTCTGTTCAATGCACTCAAGCTGGTTGACAAAAAGCTGGAAGACGTGAAGATCGTCTATTTTGGTGCCGGCGCTTCCAATGCTACTATCGCGCGGATTGTGAACAACGCCGGGGCAACCCCCGCCAGGTCCATCATGTTTGACTCCAAAGGAGCCTTGCACACAGGACGAAAAGATATTGAAGACGATAAGCGCTTCTATCGCAAATGGGAGCTCTGTCAGGTCACCAACCCCGACAAGGTGGAAACCATGGAAGAAGCCATGAAAGATGCAGATGTGCTCATCTCTTTGTCGAAGCCGGGGCCCGACCTGATCAAAAAGGAGTGGATACAATCCATGGCTGACAAGCCCATCGTATTTGTTTGTGCCAACCCCGTTCCTGAAATCTATCCCTATGCAGCCAAAGAGGCTGGCGCCTATATCGTGGCAACCGGCAGAGGAGATTTCCCGAATCAGGTGAACAACTCCATCGGCTTCCCCGGAATCCTGAAAGGAGCTTTGATGGTAAGGGCTTCGGGTATTACTGATAATATGGCTATTGCCGCAGCGGAAGCCATTGCCCGCTTTTCTGAAAAGAGGGGTATCAACACAGAAGATATTATCGCCAAGATGAGCGAATCGGAGGTGTTCCCTTTTGAAGCAGCCGATGTTGCCATGCAGGCCATCAAAGATGGTGTGGCAAGGAAACAGATGAGCTGGCAGGAGGCATACGACAAAGCCAAGGCCGATATTGAGCTGGCAAGAAATACGACACAGGGGCTCATTGACAATGGCTTTATCGAAACCCCGCCACAGGAAATGCTGAATGAAGCCATAGAAGCCGCCATAGAAACAGTAAAAAAAGGGTAAACAAGAATGATCGCATTTGTTGAAGGTGCTATTGCCGAGAAAAACCCGGCCTACCTGGTAATAAACTGCCAGGGGGTCGGGTATTTGCTTCATATCAGCTTACAAACATTCAATGCCATTCCCGACAGTGGGACCGTAAAGCTTCATACCGTACAGGTAGTCCGTGAAGATGCCCATCTGCTCTACGGCTTCGCCGAAAAAGAAGAGCTTGATCTTTTCAGGCTCCTTATTGCCGTCAATGGCATTGGTCCCAACACGGCAAGAATGATCCTGTCGTCGATGACGCCGGCAGACATTAAATCGGCCATTGTCAACAAAAACATCGGCGTTTTACAGTCTATCAAAGGCATCGGCGCCAAGTCAGCCGAACGTATCATTGTCGACCTGAAAGACCGCCTCGAGAAAGAAGGTGTTTTACAGCCGGAAAATTTAGAAGGTACAAACAATACTATACAACAAGAAGCGTTATCTGCATTAGTAATGCTGGGGTTTACAAAACAAGCCGCTCAACAAGCCATATCTTCCTTACTGAAAAAAAATCAGAGCACCGTTGTCACGGCAGAACAGCTTGTGAAGGAGGCATTAAAAAGTTTCTGAATACGTTAGATAAATATTTTTTTTGGTGGTATCAGGGCGATTTTTGACATTTTTATCAGTAGTTGGGATCACTTTCCTTTTGTTTCCCGGTGCGGTTGCCGGCCAGTCAGAGAATGATTCTAACGATACATCATTAACAGATACGATTCCCGGACTGGACATACCTCTTGAAAGTGCGGTCATATATGACTTTGACAGATTTCCTGTCTCCGGACTGTCAATGACCAATCCCCAAACCATTACCACGCATTACGAATATGACCCTGAATCAGGCAGTTACATTCGTACGAGGCAGGTTGGCGATATGATTATCGGCAGGCCGGTGTATATCCCTTTCGAGGACTACATTGAGTATGACATGGACAAGCGCCTGCAGGAATATTGGCGCGAAAAAGCCTCTCCCCGGGACTTTGAGCGGCGCGACGGCCTGATACCGGAAATACATGTAGGAAGTGAGTATTTTGACCGCATCTTTGGCGGCAGCTCTATCGATATCCGTCCCAGCGGATCAGCGGAGCTAACCTTTGGTGTGATGTCGAATTACCGGGAGGACCCGAACCTGGACGAACAACGGCGACGCACCACCAATTTTGACTTCCAGCAAAGCATACAGCTTGCGGTGGAGGCCGACATTGGCACCAAAGTTAACTTAGGGGCAAACTATAATACTGAGTCTGCTTTCGATTTCGAAAACAGAATGAAGCTGGAATACCGTGGGACAGAGGATGAGATTGTCCAGCTCGTAGAAGCCGGAGATGTATCCCTCCCTTTGTCAAGCAGCCTTATTCGCGGCACCCAGGGGCTGTTTGGCTTTAAAACGCAGCTGCGTTTTGGGAACACCATGGTCACCAGTGTTTTTTCCCAGCAACAAACAGAATCTTCTACCATAGAGGTGGCCGGTGGTGCACAGACCATGCAGTTTGAGATCCTTGCCGACGAGTACGAAGAGAACCGCCACTTCTTTCTGGCGCAATACTTTCGCGACAATTATGGTGACGCCCTGGAGACCCTGCCCACCTTAAGCTCCAATATCAACATAACCCGGATGGAGGTGTGGGTAACCAATGTGGGTGCGGCTACCGAGGACAACCGGAATATCATAGCCTTTTCCGACCTGGGGGAACACGATCCTTATCATGAGAATATCACGGGAAGTGCAGATCCTAAGCCACGCAATGATGCCAACAGCCTGTTGGATAACCAGCAAATGGTGAACGCCATCCGCAATATCAGCCAGGTGAACAGCACACTTTCTGCAGAAGGATACAGCTCGGGTACCGATTATGAAAATGTGGAAAATGCCCGCCGCCTTGAAAGCAATGAATATACATACAATCCCAGGCTGGGATTTATTTCCCTTAACCGGAGCATCAACCCGGACCAGGTGTTGGCTGTCGCTTTTGAATACACCCTCATTGGTGATGAGACCAACTACCAGGTCGGAGAATTTTCCAACCAGGTAAGCGCCCCGGATGGTCTTATCGTTAAGATGCTGAAAAGTACGGCCGTTAACACCGACCGGCCGTTGTGGGATCTGATGATGAAGAATGTGTATAACCTGGAGTCCTATCAGATCAGCCGGGATCAGTTCAGGCTTAACGTACTTTATGACAGTGAAGAATATGGTGTCCCGGTAGGTTTCCTGGAAGAAGGTCCGGAAAACCAGGAGGATCCACAGGATGATGTGAATGGGGTTCCTTTGATCCGCGTAATGGGCCTTGACAGACTGAACACCCAGCTTGACCCTCATCCGGATGGTGTTTTTGACTTTATCGACAATGCAGCCACCCAGGGTGGTACCATAGAGTCTGACAACGGCCGCATCTATTTCCCGGTAGTAGAACCTTTTGGTTCCCACCTTCGCGAAAAGCTACAGGATGAAGACCTTGGTGACAAATATGCTTTCGACGAACTGTATACCAAGACAAAGCATGAAGCACAACAATTTCCCGAGAGCAACCGGTGGCTATTGGAAGGCAGCTTTCAGTCGGAAGCTGGCTCTGAGATACCGTTGAATGCCATGAATATACCGCAGGGGTCGGTTGTGGTTACCGCAGGCGGAACAACACTCACTGAAGGTGTTGACTACTCTGTGGATTATACGCTGGGGCGTGTGACCATCCTCAATGAAGGCATCCTGAATTCAGGCACCCCCATTCGCATCTCACTGGAGAGTGCCGATATGTTTAGCCTCCAGACAAAAACCCTGTTGGGTACACATGTTGATCACCGTATCAGTGATAACTTTAATGTCGGAGGCACCATCATGCGTTTGTCAGAACGACCCATGACACAAAAGGTAAACATTGGCAATGAGCCTATCGCGAACACCATATGGGGCCTGAACTCCACCTACAGCACAGAGTCAATGTATATCACACGCCTGCTTGACAGGCTGCCATTTTATGAAACATCCACGCCTTCACGGATAACAATGGAGGGGGAGTTTGCCCATCTGATACCCGGGCACTCGCGGCATATTGGTGATGCGGGCACATCCTACATTGATGACTTTGAAGGCAGCAAGTCGGCCATTGATCTGAAGAATGTGCAGCGGTGGCATATTGCCAGCACCCCGCAACATCAAACAAGTCAGGGGATGTTTCCCGAGGCGGCTCCCGGCAACGCTGACACCCTGGCTTTTCGCTACAATGTGGCAAACCTTGCCTGGTATGTGATAGATCCCCTCTTTACCCGGAACAGCAGTCTGACCCCTTCACACATAAGGAATGACGAGGAGCAACGGTCAAACCACTTTGTCAGGGAAGTGCTTGAAAATGAAATATGGCCCAACAAGGAGAGCCCAACGGGGATCCCCTCCCCCATACCGGTACTCAACATGGCCTTTTACCCCAACGAAAGGGGGCCTTATAATTATGACACCGAACAAACCAGCTATAGTAGTGGCATGGCGCAGGACGGGACCCTTAACGATCCGCACACACGCTGGGGCGGCATTATGCGCGGGCTTCCCATGACAGACTTTGAGAACGCCAACATCGAGTATATAGAGTTCTGGATGATGGATCCTTTTGTGTATGAAGAAAATCATGAAGGTGGCGATCTGTATATCAACCTGGGGGAGGTGTCGGAAGATATTTTGCGGGATGGACGAAAAAGCTTTGAAAACGGGTTACCGATCGGACCGATAGACGAGATTGACAATGCCAACGTCGATACCACAGCATGGGGACGTGTACCTACGGTTCCGGCCCAGACGAATGCCTTCGACAATGACCCTGGCTCCCGCGAGTTTCAGGATGTAGGGCTTGACGGTCTACGAACCGAAGAAGAGCGGGACTTCTTTAATGAAAACTTCCTGCAGGTGCTGGCCGACATGTACGGCACCAATTCGGAGGCTTATCAACAGGCCTGGGATGATCCCTCGGCCGACAACTTCCAGTACTACAGAGGCACAGAGCTGGATGCCAACGAGGTGAGTATCCTTGAACGGTATAAGCGGTATAACGGCCTGGAGGGAAACAGCCCCACTTCCGAACAATCCGAAGAAGCCTATCCCACAGCGGCAACCAACATTCCTAATTCTGAAGATATTAATGAAGACGGCACCCTCAACGAAGCAGAGCGTTACCATCAGTACCGGGTCAGCCTGCGGCCGGAAGATATGGAGGTTGGAGAGAACTATATTACCGATGAGATGGAAGCCACCGTCAGGCTGGCCAACAATGAGGTTGAAAATGTGACCTGGTATCAGTTCAAGATCCCTTTACGTGACCCCAACCGGCAGGTTATTGGTGACATCCAGGATTTTAAGTCTATTCGCTTCATGCGAATGTTTTTCAAAAATTTTGAAAGCCGCATCATTTGCCGTTTTGCAGCATTGGAGCTTATCCGCGGTGACTGGCGGACCTTTGACAGGGAGCTCACGGCCCCCGGTGAATATATCCCGGGCGACAATGCCGAAACTACCTTTGAAACCTTTGCAGTCAACATAGAAGAAAACGGGCAGCGGCAACCTATCCCCTATGTGCTGCCACCGGGCATCGAGCGTGAACAGGACCTGGGTACGACAACCATGCATCAGCGTAATGAGCAATCGTTGGCGCTCCGGGTAAATGAGCTGCAGGATGGCGATGCCAGGGCGGTATATAAAACGGCCAACCTGGATGTAAGGCAATATCATCGCCTGAAAATGTTTGCCCATGCCGAAGCGGTCAGCCAGGAAGAAGACCTGCGCGATGGCGACCTGTCCGTCTTTATTCGTCTGGGATCAGACTTTACCAATAACTATTACGAGTATGAGGTGCCGATGACCGTAACCCCCTGGCTTCCCAGGACCTTCAACCCTGATATTATCTGGCCGGAGGAAAACAACTTCGACATTGCTTTTGACATGCTGCAGGATCTCAAGCTTGAACGAAACAACCTGGCACGGGAAGGCGGAACGGAAGTTGCTATTACAAAACCTTTCAGCAGACAGGATGGGGAAAACAAGTTGACCATTATTGGTAATCCCACCCTGAGCAACATCCAGGTGATCATGATCGGAATCAGAAACCCGAAAAACACCCACCAGACACCGGAGAATGATGGCCTACCAAAATCCGCAGAAGTATGGGTCAATGAATTGCGCTTGTATGATTTCAATGATGAAAGCGGCTGGGCAGCCAATGCCAGGATCAATGCAAACCTGGCAGATTTGGGGAGTATCACCCTGGCCGGCTTCATGAGCACACCCGGATTTGGCGGTATCGAACAGAGTGTGAGTGAACGTCAACAGGAAGAAGTGATCAATTATGATGTGTCGACCAGCATGGAGCTGGGACGACTATTCCCCGAGCAGGTAGGATTACGCTTACCATTGCATTTCAGCTACTCCGAATCAATCAGCAATCCGCAGTACAGCCCCTTAAATCCCGACCTGCTGTTTGAAGATGACCTGGATTCCTACGAGACTGAGGCCGAAAGGGACTCTATCAGGAGGCTGGCACAGGACGTTGTAAGACGAAAAAGCATCAACTTTACCAATGTGTCACTGGCTGGTCCCGGAAACCAAAACCGTTTTTTTAGCCCCGGCAACTTTGATTTTACCTATGCTTACCAGGAGATCTACGCACGCAATGTAGACATTGAATATGACCGGCAAACCCACTGGCAGGCGGGCGTAAACTATAATTATAACACCGACCCGAACAATGTATCGCCCTTCTCTAATGTGTCCATTTTTCAGAATGACATCTTACGGCTTTTCCGGGATCTCAACTTTTACTATATGCCACGGTCATTGTCATTCCAGTCAAACATGAACCGTGGCTATGCCGAGTCACTCATGCGGGGGAAAAGCGAGGGAGTTGTCCTCCTGGAGCCGAACCATGTAAAGTCTTTCGACTGGGACCGTATCTACAACATGCGTTTTGACCTGACCCGCTCTTTGCGCCTGGAATTTAATGCCACCATGCAAACACGTGTGGACGAACCACCGGGAAGCATGAACCCCGATGATGATGACTATGAGCAAAAGCGGGAAGAGATTTGGAATAACATAACGAACCTGGGTCGCCCGACTTTTTATTCGCACCAGGCAAATCTCAATTATAATATTCCTCTAAACAAGCTGCCTCTGCTGGACTGGGTTAATGCCAACACCAGGTATACAGCAAACTTTGACTGGATTGCCGCCCCGCTGTCAGCCCAGGAGCTCGGAAACACCATCGAAAACAGCCAGAGCATTCGTTTAAACCTCAATGCCAACCTGGTCAACCTCTACAACAAGATCGGGTTTTTACAGCGTATCAATCAGCAAGGCATACTTCGTGGTGTTCAACAGGAATCAAACCGTGGCAGGGGACCACAGCCGCCCGGGGGAAGGGAGGAGGAAGAAGAAGAGGTGTCCGAGAGACCAAACTATGCCAGGATGGCCATTGAATCGGTTTTCAGGATGCTGATGAGCGTCCGGAACGTCTCCATTAACTATACCGAGACAAGCGGTACCCACATGCCGGGTTTTAATCCTGAACCTTCTATACTTGGCCAGAACTGGGACCTGATGGCTCCCGGTACCGGCTTTGTCTTCGGCAGTCAGCGCGACATACGTGAAGAAGCGGCACGGGAAGGATGGATCACCCAGGACCCGAACCTGAACACTCCTTATTCAGAAAACATTAACAAAAACCTGCAGATCCGTTCACAGGTAGAACCCGTGCGCGACCTCCGCATCGAAGTGACCGCACAACGGAACAAATCCAGCTCCCATACCGAATATTTTAAGTATGATCCCGATGAGGAGCAGTTTGGATCATTTAACCCCATGGAGCAGGGCAGCTTCAGCATATCCTTTTTCGCACTGCTGACCACATTTGAATCGGTGGACGACCGCACATACCTGTCAGAAAACTTTGAAAACTTCAAAGACCACCGGCTGGATGTAGCGATGCGCCTTGCCATGGAAAACCCCAACTGGGACGGAGAGGTGAATGACACCACCGGCTTCCCGGTAGGCTACGGCGGCACATCGCAGGATGTGCTCATCCCTGCCTTTTTGTCTGCCTATAGCGGCAGAGACCCGGCAGACATATCGCTGAATCCCTTTCTCAACTTCCCGATGCCCAACTGGCGTCTGACCTATGACGGTTTGTCCCGCCTACCGCTATTTCAACGGTTATTCCAGTCATTCACGATCGGACACGGGTACCGAAGCTCTTACACCATCGGAAACTTCCAGTCTGACCTGCGTTACGAAGACCAGGACGGGTTCCAAAACGCGCAGGAAGAGAATACCCAAAACTTTATTCCGGAGTTTGAAATCGGCCAGGTGTCAATAACCGAACAGTTTAACCCGTTGATCAACATCGACATTACCTGGCAAAACAACCTGATGACCCGTGTTGAATACCGCCGATCGCGGAATATCTCCCTTAGTTTCGCCAACAATCAGGTTACCGACAATTATAGCAATGAGATTATTATCGGGTCAGGCTACAGATTTGAAAACCTGTCATTTAATATCACACAGGCTGGCAGTACGCAGCGTATCGAAAGCGACCTGATCCTTCGTTTTGACCTGTCGATACGTGAAAACAGAACCGTGCTGCGGAAGCTCCTGGAAGAAACCGATGTCATCTCCTCCGGCCAACGGAATATCGCATTGAACACATCGGCTGAATATCGGCTAAGCCCACGGTTGAACTTCCGGTTTTTCTTTGATCACACCATCAATACACCCTACGTGTCCAACCAATACCCCAATACAAACACCCATGGGGGCTTTAGCCTTCGCTTTACGCTGATGTAAAAACATGGGAAGTGATGGTCTTTGGCTTTTGTGCCTCCCGGTGCAGGTATTACCCTGTTAATCTTCGCTTTTTATGATGAGTAAACTGCAGGCTCACTCAGAGGAAAAGGAAAACTGTTCCCTGAAATTTTCCAGCTCATCTTTAAAGCTGATTTCGGGCAGGTTTAACAGGGAGGTGAGTCTTTCATCCGGCATTACCTTTAGCTCGCGCATAACCAGGTGCTGATTCACAAAAATCATATCCAGGGAGGGGTAGATCTGCTGAATGATGTTGGCTATGTGTTCAATAGAAAGGTTATGTTCGCTGAAATTGTAAATGCCTGACGCAGGCTCGATATGTATGATGTTGGCCAGCATGTGAGCCAGTTTATCCACATGAACAAAGGCCCTTTTTTGCTTGCCGTTACCGGTGATCTGAATCTGTCCGCGGAAGTTGGCATCAAACATAAAGCGGTTTATGACCGCATCAAAGCGTACGCTGGGACTGTAACCATATACGTTTCCCGAGCGGATAATCCAGGCCTGCATCTTCCCACACAGGCGTTCCACATGGCCCTCCCCGCGCAACTTGCTGCTGCCATAGAAGGTTTTGGGGTCGGGCGGTGTTTGGATGTCGATATTGTGTTCGGACGCGCCATATACGGAGGTGGTGCTCAGATATACAAACTTCTTGACAGAGGGACTGTCCTCCACGGCATAAACAAGCTCTGCGGTGCCCCAATGGTTAATCTGTTCATACAAATGGGAGTTTTCGGTAGCCAGGGGGGTAGAAACCTTTGCTGCCAGATGATATACCACATCTATGTTTTGAAGCACCTGACGCAGCTTACGGGAGTCAAGCAGCTCTCCATAAATAAAGCTGAGCTTTGTTTGTTTTGTACGTGTATCCAGAAACAGATTATAATTCTGCCGACTCAGATTATCATACACGATAATCTCCTCCACAGAATCATCTTTTAAAAGCTCAAACACAAGCTCATTGCCGACATATCCGGCTCCGCCAGTAATAAGTATCTTCATAACTTCTTGTTAATGGGTTCTTTCGTTAGTGTTTATAGAAGGTCTGAAAGGTCGAAAGGTCAAAAAGTTCCCAGCTCTCGCCCTCGCATCTTCGCTTCCTCGCATCCTC
>CAYMDX010000013.1:0-25315 GCA_964389125.1 uncultured Bacteroidales bacterium | reverse complement strand
GCTATTTTTTTGATTTCCCGAAGCACCGGTCTGTGGTTTTGTTTCAAGAAATTGTTAAATTCGTACCGAATCAGTAATACATTATGAAAACAATTTTTCAATGGCTTCAACGCCATTTTTCCATTATATACAAGGTCATACTTGTCCTGGTAACCATTTTCCTGCTGGTGCAGTTATTTCCGCGTCAGCCCGGTTTTGACTATGAATATCAACAGGCTCGCCCCTGGATGTACGAAGACCTTATAGCCCCTTTCAGTTTTGCCATCCTGAAATCTGACCAGGAGCTGGAGGAGGAACGTCAGGCCGTCCGGGAGGAGTTTAAACCGATTTTCTCGCGCCGGGCAATGGTTAAAGTGTCAATGTTACATGCCTTTGAACGGGATTTTGAAAACGCCTGGAACGAAAAATACCCCGATGCCGAAAATGGCGGACTGAAGGAACAACATAAGGCAGTAGCCACCGATATTTTATCAGAACTTTATGATGCCGGGATCATCCTGTTGAATGAACCTTTCAGTGATCAGCCTGATGATTTTGAAATCCGGGTGCTGGATGACAATGTGGCCCGGTCAAAAACCCTTGACGAGCTATTCGATATCCAGGAAGCTTACATGTATGCCATCACGGCTCTTGATGACCTGGAGGACAGCGTAGATGTTGTGTTGTTGCAGCCATTGATCGAAAATGCACTCAGTCACAATGTGTTTTATGATGAAGAGCAAACCCAAAGAGCTATGCAGGCTGAGCTGGAAAGCATTCCGGTGACACGCGGGATGGTGCAGGAGGGTGAAAAAATTGTCTCACAGGGTGAACTTATCACATCAGAAACATACCGGATACTGGAATCCTTCAAGGCGGAATACCAGCGCCAGGTGGGGGACTCGGGCATGCAGGCCGTCTTATATGCCGGACAATTTGTGTTGGTAAGTATCTCCATGATTGTATTGCTGCTCTTTCTGTATTTCTTTCGCCGGGATGTGTTTGATGATAACCGCCGCATTTTCCTGGTCTTGCTGTCACTGTTGCTGACGGTATTCCTCACCAGCCTGGTTATACGTTATAATATTGACTATCTCTACCTGGTACCTGTCTGTATGGTACCTATTGTCATACGTGCCTTTTTTGATAACCGGCTCGCCTTGTATGTGCATATCATAACCATCATTCTGATTGGATTTTTGATACCCCGTAGTTTTGAATTTGTATTTCTACAGTTTATCGCCGGTATTGTGGCTATTTTCAGTATGTCGGACCTGAGGCGGCGCTCCCAGCTGTTTATAACGGTGGCATTGATTTTTGTTACGTATTCAGCCGTGTATTTTGGGCTGTCACTGGCACATACCGGTTCGCTGGAGAACCTCTACTGGCAGGATTTTTTGTATTTCGCCGGTGGTGCCTTCCTCACCTTGTTCGCTTATCCGCTGATTTTTCTTTTTGAAAGGTTGTTTGGGTTGCCAACCGACTTTTCCCTTCTGGAGCTGGCAGATACCAACAACAAGCTGTTGCGCAACCTCGGTATGAAATCCCCCGGTACGTTTCAGCACTCCCTCCAGGTGGCCAATTTGTCAGAGGAGGCTGTTACAGAAATCGGTGGCCATGGACTCATGGCACGTACAGGCGCCATGTATCACGACATCGGGAAGATGAATAATCCACTGTATTTTATAGAAAACCAAAATACAGCCTATAACCCGCACGATGAAATTTCATTTAAGGAAAGCGCCAGAATCATTATATCCCACGTTATAGATGGTATTGAAATGGCACGCCGGAATAACCTGCCCGAATACCTGATCGATTTCATCCGTACACATCATGGAACAACCACTGCCCGCTATTTCTACACCATGCAGGTAAAAGAAAGTCCGGATGAGGAGGTAAACAAGGCAGATTTTGTCTATCCCGGGCCCCGCCCGTTCAGCAAAGAGACAGCCGTCGTGATGATGGCCGATTCCGTGGAGGCTGCGTCAAGAAGCCTGAAAAAGCCCGATGAACAACAAATCAGTCAGCTGGTGGATGATATTATTGATACACAGGTGCAGGAAAAGCAGTTTGATAATGCTGACATCACATTTAAAGACATCACCACCGTTAAAGGGATATTGAAACGCATGCTCCTGAATATATACCATGTGCGGGTGGCCTATCCAACCCTGGATTAACCATTAGCATATTTCACTGTTTCCCGGAGATAAGGGGTTGCTTCCGGGCCGGTATTGAACAAAAGGTCTATGATACTTGCATTGGGTGTGAAACAAAACCGGTCGCCAAACACCTGGTGATAGGGCGGAAAATGTGTAACAACCGGTTTTTCCCTTCGCTGTGTTTTCGGGGTGATACGTTCTCTGTAATCTTCTTCAAAGGCCGGTGCCGGTTGGTATGACTCTGTTGTTCCGATGGTAGTGTCAATGGAAAGTTCATTCATGAGGGTCGCAAGCAGTTGGTTGTTGTGTTGCCAGAGCGCCCCTGACCAGCGGTTAAGGAAATAAGGTGCGAAAAGATCTTTATAATAAAGAAAAAAAGGGGCTTTGTTATAAGCGGCTGTGATGGCACGCCAGTGTTTGGCCTGCCAGTTTGTACGTTCACTTACAATCACATCTTTTGTTTTCGTATGATTACCCTGTGGCCGGTGCACGGGTATACTGAGATCCAACAGGCCATTGGCGGTCAGTATACGGCAACGGTTACGCCAGGTCTGCCTCGGGAATGTTTCATGCAGCTCAATACGAACATACGATGCCTTGATCAGCATAACCATATATTCTATGGGGGGCAGGTATGCCGTTGGCAGGATACATGCATGCTTTTTCTCTGCGCCCCTGTTATGCGATGTAAGCATTGTTTTTTCCGAAATATAGGCTTAAATTTGATTTACGTATGCGCATGTTGATCGCAACACACACCTGCAAAAGTAGTGAAACATGGAATGTTCAACAAAAATCAATGATTTCCTGATATGAAAATATTGAATGCAAGTCAAATACGGGAGCTGGATGCCTATACCATCAATAACGAGCCTGTCTCATCTATTGATCTGATGGAAAGGGCTGCCGGCAAATGCTATGACTGGATACGCCGCCACAATAAGACAGATAAAACCATCAGGGTATTTTGTGGTATGGGGAATAATGGGGGAGATGGCCTTGTGATTGCCCGCATGCTGGCCGGAAGCGGTTACAGGGTGATTGTATACAAAATACGTCATACAGATAAGCCATCTGAGGATTTTCTGGTTAATGAAAAACGCCTGGTAGGGGTTAAAAACCTCCATGCGGAAGATGTAACCGATGCGAATCAACTTCCGGCTTTGCAGTCTGATGACCTGGTGGTGGATGCCCTCCTGGGAAGTGGTTTGACAAGGCCCCTGGAAGGTTTTTTGGCTAAAGTGGTTCAGGATATCAATGCTTCGGAAGCGAAAGTCATCGCCATTGATTTTCCTACCGGATTATTTTGTGAAGACAATCGGGACAACAATCCCCGTCATATTATCCGGGCCAGCTATACCCTGAGTTTCCAGGTTCCCAAGCTGGCTTTTATGTTTGCCGGTAATCAGCAATTTCTGGGACAATGGTATTTGCTGGATATCGGCCTTCTGGATGAAGGTATCCGGCAGATTGACAGTAAATACCATTATCTGCTTGCTTCCGATATCCGGTCGCTTTACCGTCCGCGAAAGAAATTTGCCCATAAGGGCCATTTCGGACATGCTTTTTTGATGGCCGGCAGTTACGGAAAGGCAGGAGCGGCAGTGCTGGCTTCCCGGTCGGTCATTCGTTGCGGCGCCGGGCTGTTGACGGTACAAATTCCACAATGTGCCTATAGTGTTTTACAGACAGCCGTACCTGAGGTAATGTGCACGGTTGATGATCACCCCCATTACATTTCAGAAGTTCACGAACTGGAAGGGTACAACGCGGTTGGTGCCGGTCCGGGGCTTGGCATGCAGGATCAGACCGCCCGTGCATTGAAGGTGCTTATTCAGAATACCACAGTACCTATGGTGTTGGACGCGGATGCATTGAATATCCTCTCAGAAAACCTGACCTGGTGCGGCTTTCTGCCCAAAGGATCCATCTTTACCCCTCACCCGGGCGAGCTGGACCGCCTGGCCGGAAAAACCACCGGCGACCATGACCGTTTCGATAAAGCCAAAGAGCTGGCTCACCGGTTCCAGGTTTATGTGATGCTAAAAGGTGCGCACACAGCCATTATTTGTCCCGACGGCCGTACCTACTTTAATTCCACAGGAAATCCCGGTATGGCTTCCGGTGGCAGCGGGGACGTGTTGACCGGGATGATTCTTGGCTGGCTGGCGCAAAATTATTCCCCGCTGCAAAGCTGCCTGCTGGGCGCCTATCTGCATGGACGGGCAGGAGATCTGGCCGCCTCCCGAAGAGGGCATGAAGGAATGACTGCCGGAGATATTATCGAACAGATCCCAAAAGCCATAAAAACCACTATGCGTCAATAAACAAATGGGTTATAAATGCTGTTAATCTGACAGAAAACACAGAAAAGTAGTTGTCAGTATATATATTGTAATTATGGAATCCACAAAGAAAAAAACCGAAGAGAAGAAGACATCCGAGCAGGTTTACACCCTGGACAGTGTTGATAAGAAAACATTTAAAGATTGGTATGACCTGATGGTTTTGGGCAGAAAGCTTGATGAGAAAGCGCCCAATTACCTGAAGCAGGCTCTCGGCTGGTCGTATCATGCCCCCTATGCCGGTCATGATGCCATTCAGCTAGCCATCGGGCAAATCTTCGATCGCGAAACCGACCATCTGTTTCCCTATTACCGCGATATGTTAATTGCCTTATCAGCAGGCTTAACTGCAGAAGAAATATTGCTGAACGGATTGTCAAAAGCCACCGATGTAGCCAGTGGCGGGCGTCACATGTCTAACCATTTTGCCAAGCCCGAATGGAATATCCACAACGTTTCTTCATCAACGGGTAACCATACCCTCCATGCCGTAGGTGTTGCCCGTGCCATGAAGCGTTACGGGCATAAAGGAGTAGCTATTTCCTCCCAGGGTGAGTCTTCCGCCTCGGAAGGTTATGTCTACGAAGCAATCAATGGCGCCAGCAATGAAAAATTGCCGGTTATATTTGTTTTTCAGGATAATGGTTATGGTATTTCCGTTCCCAAACGGGATCAGACAGCCAACAAAAGGGTAGCCGATAATTTCCGCGGGTTTAAAAACCTGCATATCATCCATTGTGATGGCAAGGATGTGCTGAAGTCCATGAACG
Source organism: uncultured Bacteroidales bacterium (assembly GCA_964389125.1). Taxonomy (GTDB): domain Bacteria; phylum Bacteroidota; class Bacteroidia; order Bacteroidales; family UBA7960; genus PUPG01. The sequence goes on along the minus strand of CAYMDX010000013.1, from coordinate 20,056 downwards.
CCATGCATGAGGCAAAAGAGCATGTACTTACCTCCGGCGAACCGGTGATTGTGCATGCCAGCGTGGTGCGTATCGGCTCACATTCCAACAGCGATCGTCAGGACCTTTACAGGGATGACGAGGAGCTTCACTGCGTTCAGGCCAATGACCCGATGGTGAAAGTTCAAAAGCTGCTTCTTGAGAACAAGATCTATACCGAAGACGAGCTTAAAGAAGTGGATAAAGAGGCAAACAAAAAACTAAAGGCGGCGCATAAATCTGTGCTGAAGGCTCCGGACCCCGACCCTGAAACCATTTATGATTTTGTCATACCCGAGCCTTACAAACCGGAAAAGTATCCGGATGGCAGTCATAATGAGCAAGGGGAGAAAAAGAAGCTGATCACCGCACTCAATGAAACACTGAAAGCCGAGTTTCGGCATAACCCCGACACCTACATTTGGGGGCAGGATATAGCCTATAAGGAGAAAGGCGGTATTTTCAATGTGACCAAAGGCATGCAGCAGGAATTCGGTAAAGAAAGGGTATTCAATGCGCCTATTGCCGAAGATTATATTGTCGGAACGGCCAACGGAATGAGCCGCTTTGATGAAAAAATCCGTGTTGTGGTTGAAGGCGCTGAATTTGCAGACTATTTCTGGCCGGCCATGGAACAGTATGTGGAAATGACTCACGACTATTGGCGAAGCAATGGACAGTTTGCCCCCAACGTTACGATCCGCCTGGCTTCCGGTGGTTATATCGGTGGCGGACTTTACCATTCTCAAACGACGGAAGGGGCTTTGACCACATTCCCCGGAATACGGGTGGTATATCCTTCTTTTGCCGATGATGCAGCAGGACTGCTACGCACAGCTATGCGGTCGAAAGGTCCTTCGCTGTTTCTGGAACCCAAAGCCCTCTATAATGCCAAAGCAGCCGAAACTGTTGTTCCTGATGATTTCGAGGTGCCTTTCGGAAAGGCCAGGGTCCGCCGGGAAGGATCAGATATGACCATTGTGACCTATGGTAATACAACCCACATGAGTATTCAGGCCGCCGATGAAATCGCCAAAGAATCTGGCCGTGAAATTGAAGTGATTGATATTCGTTCCCTGATACCGCTCGATACAGAAACGATTATTCAGTCCGTAAAAAAGACAAACAAGGTATTGGTCGTTCATGAGGATAAAGTATTTTCCGGTTTTGGCGGGGAGCTGGTTTCACAAATAAATGAACAGGCTTTCGAATATCTTGATGCGCCTGTAAAGCGGGTTGGGTCAGCCTTTACCCCGGTGGGATTTCACAAAAACCTGGAAACAGCCATACTGCCATCATTGCAAATGATAAAAGATGCTGCTGTAGACATACTGGATTATTAATTCTTTCAGAAAAGGGATGTCCACTTTTCTGATGCATCGGTCATAACCTTCCCTGTTTTTGCTAAAGGCATATCAGTGTCTTAAAGTCTGGTTTATTTTAGCTGTTCATAGATTCACAAAATAACTTTATATTTGTGCTGATTTATGAGCAGTTCTAATGAATAAAGCCGGACGCATACTGACATTCCTCATGATTTTGTCTATTGGGTGGTTGTTTTTCAACGACCTGGCCAATTGGCACTATCACACAGGTCCGTGTGGTATGCCCGTGCGACATGCACACCCTTATGAGTCACCAATCGGTGATAATACAACACCATTTGATTCGGAAAAATCGGGTCATGAGCATTCAAGGGGAGAGCTTTTCCTGCTGACGATGCTATCCGATATATCCCTGCTGGTATTGATGGCGGCTGTGGCCCTGGAGGTTTTTCGGCCTTTACTACGGGTACATTCTGTATCTGGTGATCCATCGCTGGTGGAATTATCCCGTTTCCAGCTGCCCCTTTTGCGGGCTCCCCCGATGATGTATTAATAACCTTTCCGGCTTACCATACTCCATGTCTTTATTTGACGCCTCCCTGGAAACTTCTGTATGACCGGATAGCAGGAAAAGGTATTCACTGGTTTAACCATTTGTGGATATTACCCTGGCCATGGGTTTTATGGCAAAAAACATGAAGATTTCTATTTTGTAAATCAGGTTATTAATACTATTACACAGATACAATGCAATTTAAAATTAATTTTTTAAGCCTTTCATTTTTATTGATTTCTTTCTCCATTCTGGCACAAGCTGAAAATAGTAGTGTGTCAGGGAGGGTTACATTGGCCGGAAGCGATGAACCTGTTCCTTTTTTTAATATAGTTATTGAAGACAGCAGTTTGGGTACTTTAACGGATGATCAAGGGTATTATGAATTACGGGATATTCCGCCGGGGTCTCACCGTCTTGTGGCAATGGCGCTGGGTTATACGTCAGAAACGGTTGAGTTAACCATTTCCGGTTCTGAGCAGAAAACCATCCATTTTGAAGTTGAGGAGGATGCGGTTGAGCTTAAGGGTGTTGTGATATCGGCTTCCCCGACGGCGAGTGGCTTTCGCTATCAATCCGATATGGGATTTTTCGGTGAGTCTTTACAGAAAATTGGGGAGCCCTCTTTTGGAGAGATGCTTGATGGAGAGCCTGGTATAGCCATGCGTTCAAACGGTTCCGCGCCTGCCCGTCCTGTGATACGTGGAATGGATGGCGATCGTATCCTTGTGCTTGAACATGGAGAGCGCATGGGCGATGTTTCAGAGTCAGGTTCAGGCCACTCCCTTACAATGGATCCCTTATCGGCAAACCGTGTTGAGGTTGTAAAAGGTCCTGCCAGCCTTATGTACGGTTCTAGTGCACTGGGCGGAGTTATAAACCTGATGACGGCTGATATACCTGAAGATTGGGAGTCCGGCTCAACGGGTGTTGTGTCGGGTCAGGGAGCAACCATGAATAATATGGGTGCCGGATTTGCCAGATATACGCATGGCACTTCCAATTGGGCTGCCACAGGCAGACTGGCTATCAGGGAAACCGGCAATATACGTACACCGGAAGGCCCTATGCCCGGAACTTATATGGATAATTATGATGCCGCCGTCGGGTTTGGCCTGCAGGGGCAGGATCGTAAAGGCGGATTAAGCCTGTCTGCCAACAATCAGGCATATGGTCTTCCAGAGCATATCGATGATCCGGATGAGTCCATTGAGGTCAGGCAGCAGCGATATGGCTTGCAAGGCAGGTTTGCCGCTGAGCGAAACGGTTTTTTTGATAAACTTCAATGGCGCTTTAGTGCGACGCACCTGGATCAGAAAGAGATCGAGATCGAAACAGAAGCAGGGGAGACCCATGAAGATATTGAATTGTCGCATGATAAATATGCTTACAGCTCCACGCTTACACTACAGCATCATCCGGCTGGTATTTTTGACAGGGGTGCGCTGGGCCTGAATTTCTATGGCCATGATATGGATATAGGCGGTGATGAGGCCTATACACCAGGTGAACGTCGTAATAACCTGGGTATATTTACCTACCAGGAGATACCCTTGGCACCCCGCCTGAGACTTCAGGCAGGAGCACGTGCGGATATCCATGCTACCAGTGCACTACCCAATGATGTGTTTCCGGAAGCCGATAAATCGCGTTCCTCATTGAATCTCACCGGTTCGGCAGGAATCAATTACCGGCCTGTTACCGGCCTGGAAATCGGTGGTCAGTTTGCGCGGTCCCACCGTAACCCAATGGTGGAAGAGATTTTTGCTGACGGCCCTCATCTTTGTTCAGGCGTTTATGAGCTTGGCAATGTTGATATTGAAGATGAGATAGGCCATGGTGGAGATTTATTCGTTCAATGGCAATCAGAGAAGGTTTATGTAGAAATGGCTCTTTTTTATAACCGGTATAAAAATTACATCATTTTTGAACCTACCGGTGAAGAGGATCCCGGGTCGTCGCTGCCGGTGTATGAATACACAGGAGACAAGGCCCGCTTTTTGGGTGGAGAGTTTGTGTCAAAATTACAACTTACAGATCGCATAAATTTTGAGTTTTCTGCGGATTACGTGGATGCCCGGCGAACTGCTGGTGATCAGGACTACCTCCCTTTTATTCCGCCATTACGTCTGCGGGGTAAATTGGAATACAGCTATGAGAATGGATGGGTAGGTGCCACGGTTAGGTCTGTCACTGAACAGGACAAGGTTGCCCCCAATGAAAATACCACTGACGGGTACAACCTGCTCGGAATGAATGCCGGTTACCGTATCGACTACCATGGACGCCATGTACTTATATTACGCGTTGATAATGTGTTTGATCAAAAATACAGAGACCATCTGTCGAGGGTCGAAGACAGGCAGTTTCCCATGCCCGGAAGAAATATAAGTCTGGCATACCGGTTTTATTTTCATTAATGCCAGCGACATTCTCCTACAGTCCCAATGTGGATGCAGTGGAAGCCAAACTACTGTTCTTCCGTAAAAGTATGGGCGTAATTGATCACATAGCTATATCCGGTAGGAAAGTTTGGATGGATCCCTTTTGCAACACCAATGTAAAGGAAATCGGGTGACAGAATAATTTTTCGGTGATTTCTGTTGCGGACATGATCATCGATCAGCAGGTATAACAATGCATCATGCGCAGAAAAGTTGCCGTATGCAATGTTTTCTCCAATTTTGGTATCCCAGTCGCCTTGACGTTCGATACGCGCACGCAGACCACCCTGACCACCATGTCCTCTGATGCCAAGATCTGTTATGTAATCAATATGTGATGCGGCAGCTTTTGATAAGCCCTGTGAAGGGCGTAATAAGCTCATTGAACTGGTGCGATTCAGAACCCTGAAAAGCTCCAGGGCAGCATCAACCCCTTCACGGGTGATCATTATTATATCCAAACCGGGATACATAAATTTCTTATCCTCAAAATAGGAGATGTATTCATTAACATATAGGCGTGCAAACTTTTCCGGATCGGATCGCACCAGGTTATGGGCAAGCACCAGGTTCTTTTTGTCATCATCAAGATAATCAGCATCTGAAGCCGTATTTAGCAGCTCAGTATTCCAGCCGTCTTTCCTCAGGCGTTCAGCATAGGCCTCATTATCCAATCCCGGGTCGGCCACCCGCTGTGTACTTGCCGCTGTAGGGTTGGGACCTGAGGATATAAGGGGAGTGCAGGATACAGATATAAAAAGCAAGATCAGGGGTAGCAGGTTAAATAACGATTTGCTCCATAAACACTTGCGACCTTTTACATATTGCCGGATGATTTTCATGAAAACAGAACGAAAAACAGGAGTTACTATTGTAATGCACCACCCGTAAACAAGAATCAGGGTTATGCAGATCTGGTAGTTGTTACATTCCACATTGCTGGTATGACTGCTGGTATGACTGGGATTAACGATATGCCGACCCTCCCGGGTTTTTTGTGCATGATCACACCGGTGGCTATTAATCCTGTCCAGGAAGTCCCCCTTTACTGATAGGGCGAATAAGACACGATTATGCGCCATTCGGTATCGTGCAGTTTTATTGTATCCCAGATGGCTATCTTCACGTTTTTCTCATCTTTGTCAGGGTCATAGAAGACGTAATCACTTTGGCCACTTTGCTGTCTGGATATTTCATCACCCAGTTCAAGCAGGCTTTGCTGTTCTTCGTATCGGTAATCCAGAAACAGCATCTTACCGGTTCCTTCAAACGCTTTTTCAAATATGATACGGCCTTCGGGTTCCATAACCCATGGATCATACATTGTTTCGATGATATGTGGTGTGGCCAGCTCTTCGATCATTACCTCAGGCCTTATCAACAGGCTGACTGACCCTTTGAATGTTCCCTTGTCATCAATGATCGGGTGCTGCAAGCTTACGGCATCATATCCTTCAATGGCGATGAAAGAGTTGCTCAGCATGGGAGCCTTGTTTTTCTGCATCACGAAGTAGTTTCCCTGATCCCGGATGTTTTCGCCTTCGGAAAGATGGAATTCGGGAGGTTCGAGGTATACCATAACACCTTCCGTGTCAATCAGGGCACAACTTATGACATAAGGGTTATCTTCGTACATTTGAATGAAGGCATCCCTCGCTATGTGCTCCTCAGGGAACTGGCCATCGAAAGAAGCAATTACTTCATTAAGATAATTGTCCATCTCTTGAAGCTCTTGTTTGATACTTTCTTTCAGGTTGCCAAGGATTTTATAAGCTTCAGGCATATATTGGTCGTCGACCTGTTCACCTTCCTGGCCAAGCAACACGCGCCAGTCATTTAAGTGCGTACTGGTATACAGTATATAGGTGTTTCGACCGCCAAAGACATAAGATGTTTGTCCGCTTTCATTGGATAAAATTGTTTCGGTCGCTTCTTTCAGCGAAGGACTACCCTGTTCTGCCGGGTTCATAAACATATAGTCAGTCCTTGGGTGGAGTACCGTATTGCCCTCTTCGTCAAGGACATACCACAAATAATTGTCCGGCAGATTGAGAGATTCTGAAATAAGCTGCTGAAAATCATCCAGAAAAACAGATAACGCAACCGCCCCGGTTACCTGTTCACCTTCAAAGACGGGAACAGCCAACAGGACAGCCTGTTTACCTGTTGAACGGCTGTAAATCAATGAACCATGTATCTCTTCGCCGCTGAAAAGTGGTTCAAAATACTCCCTGTCTGACAGATTCAGGTTTGTGTAATCTTGTTCAACACTATAGTATCCGCCATCAGGTTCAATATACAAAGCCGCACCGGGTATTGCCTGACACATTGTTTGCATGGCCGGTTTAATTTCGGGCCATATTCCGCTGCGCGTCGCCGGAGAAAGGGCGATTAATCGTAATGAGGTCAATGCATGCTCCAGGTATTGATCTATCAGTGTGGCGGTAACACCCAACGATGACCGGGCATCGATATCATAGGCCATGGGGTCGGTTTCGGGGAGTTGATAAGAGGCAGCTGCTTCTTCCAAATGGGCTGTATTGGTAAACCCTCCACTGGAAAAATCGAATTTTTCAGCTGATTGTCCGATTGTTACTGTAAAAAAGAATAGGAACAAAATACCTATTCCGGGTAAATAACCTGTCTGTTTTTTGGGGTTAAATAAATCATGTTTTTGCATGGTAGCGCCCTCCTGTTTTATTGTATTGCTGTTGATTGTCTGCAAATCAGGGGGAAAACCGTGAGCCTGCCGGGAGACTGCAACATACATGATCAACCTGACATTTAATTACCGGAACAATCAGGTTTTCCTATCGAAATATATTGAATTATTCCTGATTTCCAAAATTATTCCCGGAATAATATGCGGAATTATTTATAACAGCAGGTTTCCATGCCTGTTTTCACGTTAGCTGGTAAAGACTTGTCATGTTGAATCCAGGAAGCCGGTACAGAATTAATTGACAGCACCAAGTAATTTGAGGAGTTGTTTTCTTCTCCGGCGTGCTACGGGTAAATCCTGGCCGCGCATCTGTATTAGCAGTTTGTTTTTTTGAACTTTCATTTCCCTGACCCTTTCCAGATTGACAATATAAGAGCGGTGAATCCGGAAAAATGTGTCCCCACTCAGTATTTTTTCCAGCGAACCGAGCGGTATGTCCAGCACCTCATTGGTTCCGTTTTTCATCACCATAATGGTATACCCGTGGAACAAGAACACATAGTCAATGTGTTGCTTCTCACTCAGCTTCTCGTTTAGTATGTTTTGGTCTTCCATTGCACGTAGGTTTTAATGATTCATAATGCCTGTATAAAAACGTTTCGAATTCTTTTTTCCTTCTCCTTGACACTGGTAACTCTTCGCCGCTGTTACAATAGATCACTGTCCTGGACGGATCATATTTTTTAATATAATTCGTATTGACAATATAATTTCGGTGTGTGCGTATGAAATGATTCCCGGGTATCATTTTCTCGATTCCGCAAAGAGGCATAACCAGTTTTTTTATCAGCTCCTTTCCGCAGCGAAGTTCAGATAAACCATCCTGGTGATGAATGTGGGTAATGTCAGAAAAAGGGATAAGACGGATTCGTCCGTTTTCACGAATCCATAAGCCATTATTTGGTACAATAGTATTCATAAAAGCACAAATTTGTTTTACGTCTTAAAATTATACATATATGACGTAAAAACAAAATAATTTGTACTTATTTTATGGGATAGGTTATTTTTGGTGAATAAAAGGCGTCGTCAGGGCCTACCCTTTTGTGGCAAACTTTTGGAATTCAATAAATTCCTCTTCTTTCATGACCCTCGGTATTTTCACCTGTCCTCCTTTGGCCTGATATTTTTCTACCCATTCATGGAAAATGTCGGGTTGAATGATTGTTACTTTCACTTTTTTGAGGGCTTTGTTCCGGGCCATATTGTAAGCCTTGTTCATGTTTCGCAGTGATTGGTCGAGAGCCTGGGCGATTGTTTCCTCCTTTGGCTGGTCCTGCTTCAGTTTTGCACCAATATACCAATGGTGAATGTAGTCATCTTCCTCCCTTACAGCAGCTACGGAAAACTCCGGTATCTGCATGTCAAAATCTTCCTCCATCTGCTGCATCGCCTTATTCATCTGGATAACGGATAACTGTGAGCCTACCACATTCAGGAAATGTTTGGTGCGCCCGGTAATGATGATTTCCGTCTTGTCTTTATCAGTAAAACGGATGGTATCACCAATCATGTAGCGCCAGGCTCCTGCAACGGATGAAATGATAAGTACATAATCCTGGTGGTTTTCAACCTCTGCCAGGCTCAGGGATTTTGTCCCCTGCACCACACTGCCATGATCATCTAAAATGTCATCAGAAAAGGGTACAAACTCAAAATAGATACCCGCATTGGTGGCCAGCGTCATGGCCAGATCCGGATTGGGTCTTGACTGGTAGGCGAGAAAGCCTTCAGAGGCAAGGTAGGTGTCCATAAATGTGATGGGTTTGCCCATCAATTTGTTAAACGATTTCCGGTAAGGATCCAGTGCTACGCCACCCGATACAAAAACCCGCAGGTTCGGCCATATATCATGAATATTACTGGCGCGGTTGTAGTCGATGATCCTTTTCAGCATAAGCTCGTTCCAGCTTGGCATGCCTGCCATAGCTCCGATATCCCAGTTTTTAGCCTCTTTTGCGATGGCTTCAACACGCTTATCCCAATCGGTAATGGATGCGATTTTTTTCCCGGGTCGATAAAAACGTTCAAACCAATTGGGGATATTGCCTGCGGCTATCCCGCTGATCTCTCCTTCGTAGTGGTTGCCCACTTTATCCAGCTTGGTAGCGCTCCCGAGCATAATGATCTCCCGCTGGTAAAATTCAGCCGGGAAATCAAAATTTGAACTGCTTAATATTTGGTTACGGCTGGTTTTTCGTATGGATTCCAGCATTTCTCCAGTTATGGGGAGCCGTTTGCTCTCATCCCCGGTTGTGCCGGCACTTAATGCATAGTAAGTGGTTTTGCCGGGCCATGTTACATCAGGCAGGCCATCTTCGCGTTGTTTTTTCCACCAGTGTTCATTGATGGCATCATAATCATGATAGGGAACCTGTTCTGTGAATGCTTTATGCAGGTCTTTATTTTTGAGAATGTCGTCAAAATGATAATAGCGTCCGAATTCTGTGGAAGATGCTTTTTGAAGAAGCTGTTTCAGCTGATCCTGTTGTTGCTCCACGGGTGAACCCTCAGGAATGACCTTATCCGTAATTTCGAGCGCACCTTTGATGATGTTTCCAAGTATTGCCATTGAATGTTGTTTATGTATTAGCGTATATTATGAATAATAAGAGATAAACAAAAAACTGGTGTTTTTGATTTGTTGGAATAAACAAAACAGCTTCATTATAACGGTTTTTTTGTACAACTATTTTGTTGCCTGTGTTGACAGAAGACCGCATGCTGCCTGGATATCCTCCCCGCGTGATCGTCTGATGGTTGTGGTAAGTCCTTTCTCTTCCAGGGCCATCTCGAAGGTATGCATGGTTTCATCTGTCGGGGTTTTCAGTTCGCTATCCGGTATTCCGTGGAACCGGATGAGGTTGATACGGCAACGAAGGTCCCCAAGCAATTTTGCCAGGCCTTTGACATGCTCCTGGCTGTGATTCAGCCCCTTAAATACAATGTACTCAAAAGAAATGTGTCGCTGTTTATCCTTTGTGAAGGGCCTGATAGCCGCTATGATGTTTTGCAGACTATTGGCTTTTTCCATGGGTATCAGCTTTTTTCTTTCCTCTTCAAAAGGCGAATGCAGGCTGATGGCAAGGTGACAGCGGCTTTTTTCAAGGAATGTTATCATGGCCGGCAAGATACCGATCGTAGAAACGGTGATGCGCCGGGGACTCATAGCGTAACCATAGTCAGCGGTCAATATTTCCAGGCTCTCCATCACGGCATCGAGGTTGTCAAGTGGCTCACCCATACCCATGTATACGATGTTCGTTAACCGGTCATGTTCCGGTACACCCTGTATCTGATTCAGAATCTCACCGGAAGATAGCTGCCCCTGAAATCCCTGGCGGCCTGTCATACAAAAACGACAACCCATTTTACAACCCACCTGCGACGATATACAGAGGGTATGTCTGTCTTTATCGGGAATGTAGGCTGTTTCTATGAAAGCTTGATGACCTGCAGGGAAAAGGTATTTTTTGGTGCCATCTGCTGCAACCCTCACATCCAAAGGTGCTGTGCGTCCTATTATATAATGTTCCTGCAGATGATGACGTATATTTTTGGACAGGTTCGTCATATCCGCGATCTCTGTAACCTGATGTTTATAAAGCCAGTCAGCCATCTGGCGGGCTGAATAAGCTGGCCAGCCATGCAATCGGCAAATCTCCTTTAGCTGTTCAAGGGTTTTACCAAAAAGTGCTTCTTGTTTTGTAGATGACATTCTTAATCCTTTAAGCTTGCGAAATTATAAAATAATTTGACGTGGTATACTCCGAATCCATTATGTGCCTGCGATGAATGCTTACCTATCCCTTATTAAAGATAACTTATTTTGGCTGTCACTCCAACAAAAACGCAGAAATTATTTTATAATTTTTTAAGTTTGTATAACCAAATATCGCAAATAATCATAAAAAGGAGCAATCATGAACAGGGCCCTGTTCTTATACATGCTGGTTTTTCCTCTATTTATTCTGAACAGCCAGGCATTGGCAGTGGATGGTGGTGCGCAATATTCCGGTGTTTTTGAGTACTCATGCTTATCCCAGGAAGAACCCGGCCATCTCAGGACCTCCTATATCTCAGATATTCCTGAAAAACGGGTCTTTTTCAAGATAGACCAGGGATTTTCCTATGGCCGCCTGCTTGACCAGCGCATGTCTAACCTGCATTATGCCGGACCTGGTGGGATGCTTGCCTTTAGCCGACATGTAGATGCCCCTGGTTATCAGTCCTCAATAAGTTTTGCCAGGCTGGGATTTCATTATACCCGTCCGCATCATGAAGGCAGCGTGGTCTATAATCCGGTGGCTGGCATTCGTTATATGCATATGCGAAGATTGGAAACAGAAGGGCTCTTAGACATTCATCTGGGAGCACAGGTCGATATATACGGCAATATCCGGATAGCGCCATTTCTGTCAAACTCCTTTTTGTTTTCCGATGTAATGGCTGAGGTCCAACCCCGTGCTGAAATTGCTTATATACCAGTGTTTCTGGACCGTGAATGGCATTTTGATTTTCAACTGTCTCTTGGATTACTGGGATATGGCATGCGCCTGCCTGAGTATGCCACCACATTTCAGCCCTCTGAAGATGGGAGTTACCGTGTGTTCGACCGTGAAAGCATGATCCTGCGACCCGGCAATTACGCACGACTATCTGGCGGCATTTTTTTCAGGGATACATTTGGCGATGCCTATAATCCTAATCGCTACCGGATAGGGTATGTATGGGACTATTACCGCATCAGCGGGAGTCATAATCTGAACACCTATAATGCCAACCATCAGATCGTTCTTGAGCTCTATTTTATGATGAACTGATCTCCATTGTTGGATACCTTAAATAATATGGTACTATGAAACACCCCATTTGGATTGTAAGCCTGCTGCTGTTATTGGTCTCCTGTGAAAAAATGTTCATGGGGACGGATGCAGGTACAGACCCGGAGACCATATTTGACGAAGTATGGACTTTTGCGGATCGTCACTATTCATTTTTTGAAGAGAAAGGTGTTGATTGGGATGAAAAATATGAGCAATACCGGCAGGAAATACACCCGGATATGGGGCCGGTCGAATTGTTTGATGTATGTGCAGCCATGTTGCATGAACTGCGTGATGGACATGTCAACCTGAGCAGTTCTTTTGACCGCTCACGTAGTTGGGAGTGGTATTTGGACAGCCCGGAGAATTTTTATTATTCCATTATCGAAAGGAACTATTTTGAAGGGCGCCAGCGTTATGTTGGCCCGCTTCAATTTGTTGCTTTGGAAGATAATATTGCTTACGTTTATTATGGTAGTTTTGCCAATACGATTGGTGAGTCAAACCTGGATCTGATCATTAGCAGCCTGGAGGATGCCGCCGGACTGATCATTGATGTCAGAAACAATGGCGGAGGAAGTACGGATAATGCCCGTAAGTTAGTTTCACGTTTTATAGAAACAGAGCAGTTTGTGGGAACCAGTTATGTCAAAAATGGGCCGGGCCATGAGGATTTTAAAGCCCAGAAAGTTCATATTGAACCCTACGACGGTATACGATACGACGGCCATGTCGTGGTATTGACGAATCGCAAAAGTTACAGTGCCACCAATTATTTTGCGCAATATATGAAGACGGTGGATAATGTGACGCTTGTGGGTGATACCACCGGCGGGGGAGGAGGGATCCCTGCTTTCTGGGAGCTTCCCAATAGCTGGCGGTTGCGGGTTTCGAGTTCAAGGTTTGTAAATCCCGAAGGGCAAAGCATTGAATCCGGAGTGCCACCGGATATCTATGCTGAAATTAATACAGAGGGCGACAGCTTGTCGCTTCAGAAAGATGATATCCTGGAAAAAGGGATGGATCAGCTTCGTGATAACACAAAATAAAAAATGCCTCTGAACATTTCCTCCACATCTCTGTTTATATTAGTTGTACATGCCGAAAAATCGGGCAGCTTTGTTTATGTGTTTTTTTGATGCATATAAAATGCACTTTTGCAACTAATTAGGATACTAAATATGTATGTAAAACAAAAACTTTATTTGGATACTTAAAAATCTTTTTCTACATTTGTTTTTTGTTCACTTAGCGAAACGCAACTTACAGGTTTTTTTCGCTGGCTGAATTTTCTAAAGATGAAACAACAGTAAACAATTATTTTGGCCAGCCATCTGTTGTTTAGACGCATTTGTTTTTTTGTATGCGAACAATTAACATGAACTTGCTTGTTTAATTATTATAAACCAAAAACTATTATTATGAAATTTAAACAAATTACTATTTTCTTATCACTATTCTTTATGTTGGGGCTGGGCACAACAGTAAATGCCCAGGATGACGATTATCTGAACATCGGCGGTGCCATGCGCTATAACATAGCCAGTCAGCACTATGAGTCCGATGCGATGACCACCGACACTTATGCTACCTGGGATACATGGCGTTTAAATGTATCTGCGAGCTACAGTGATGTGATCCTCGATTTTGAATATCGCTTCTACCCGACATTCAACACGCATTTTATCCATCATGGTTATCTGGGGTATAATTTTTCGGATGATCTGAACATGCAGCTTGGTGTTACACAGGTACCCTTTGGTAACCTCACCTTCAACTCACACAGCTGGTGGTTCCTGACGCCCTACTATGTGGGTCTGGAAGATGACTACAACATGGGTATTAAGTTTGATTATGATATTTCAGAAAGCCTGAACCTCAAATTAGCTTATTTCCGTCAGGCTGAGCCGGCAGGTCCTTCTTACGGAAGTGCATCATTCGGAGGACCCGCTGCCGGAACATATTCCTATAACGTAATTCCCGGCATGAATGCTGATCTTCGTGAATTGAACCAGTTCAACGCAAGGCTTGGTTATATGATTACTGAAGGAACCGAAATTGGCGTATCCGGACAGTTGCAGGGTCTATACAATTCTCATATTGATATGAATGATGCTATTGATGAGGACCCCACTGAGTATGGCCATGCCTTTGCAGCCCACGTGAATTCTTCCATTAACAGCCTCAACATCAAACTGCAGTTTATCAATTATGATTATGCAGCAAGAGATAATGACGGTGAGATTGTTGACCGCGTTCAGATGGGTGCTTATGGTGACCCCTATTATGGTGATGGCGTGGCTGCACGTGCCAATATTATTACGGCAGGTATAGCTTACGGCATTGATGTGGATGCGGGACCCATCAGCAACATACAGCCCTATATCAACTACTCACTGATGACCAAGGATGGTGAAATCAACGGTATGGATTTCGAAGACACCCACATGCTGGTACCTGGCTTCCTGATTACCGCCGGAAACATCTTCACCTATGTAGACTTTGCGATGGGCAAGAACCATCCATGGCTGACCGACTCTTTTGGAACCGGTCTGGGTGCAGGTCATCTTGACGATCAGGGTCAACCAATGCCTGTAGATGATATGGACTGGAACCTTCGATTTAATATAAACCTTGGATACTATTTCTAATAAATTATACTATCGAGCAGCGTACACTGACGTACGCTGCTCTTTTTAAATTACTCATTAAAAAATCAAAACAACAGGAGGAAAACCCATGAGAATCACAAAGAAATTACTAAAAAGAACACTGACCATTACTGCTGCCGGTATGGTAGCAATGGTTATGATGTTTAACATGCAGTCCTGCCAACCTGAGGCTGATCAGATCGACCTCGGTTATGTATTGTGGGACTCTGAGATTGCTTCAACCCATGTTGTGGCAGCTGTTATTATGGATGAACTGGGCCACGATGTGGACATGACATCAGTAGATGCCGGCCCGATGTGGATGGGCGTTGCCCGTGGTGACTTTGACGCAATGGTAGCTGGCTGGCTGCCGGTAACGCACGAAGCTTACCTCGAAGAAACACAGGATGATGTTATCAACCTTGGTCCAAACCTCGACGGTGCAAGACTTGGTCTTGTTGTACCTGAGTATGTTCCGGTAAACAGCATCGAAGAGCTCAACGACTATGTTGATGAATTTGACGGTGAAATTGTAGGTATTGACCCGGGTGCCGGCCTGATGGCTGCTACTGAAAGGGCTATTGAAGATTATGACCTTGACTACACACTGCTCTCAGGTTCTGATGCTGCTATGACAGCCGCTCTGGAACGTGCCATTGACCGTGATGAGTGGATCATTGTAACAGCCTGGACACCACACTGGAAGTTCGCCGCTTATGACCTGAAGTATCTGGAAGATCCTCAGAAAAGTCTTGGTGAGGAAGAACATATAGCCACTATTGTACATCCTGATCTTCAGGATAAAGCACCAGATGTATATGAATTCCTTGACAACTTCTACTGGACACCCCTGGAAATGGGTGAAGTTATGATCTACATTGAAGAAGGTATGGAGCCAATGGAAGCTGCAAGAGAATGGATCTCTGAAAATCCCGATAGAGTACAGGATTGGCTACCATAATACGTAAACTGAATGTATGAAGGAAAGAATTGTTGTTAAAAATCTGAGTAAGATTTTCGGACGCCACCCCGAAAAGGCCCTTGAAGCACTCGATGAAGGCAAGACCAAAGCGGAGATTCTTGATGAATTGAAGCAGATCGTGGGCGTACATGATGTGAATTTCACCGTGTATGAACGCGAAACATTTGTGCTTATGGGACTTTCCGGGAGTGGTAAGTCCACCCTGGAGCGCCTGTTAAACAGGCTCCATGAACCTACTACAGGTGAAATTATTATTGACGGCGTTGACATCACCAAGCTGAATAACGATGATTTACGCAATTTTCGGAGAAAGTACTTCTGTGGTATGGTATTCCAGAATTTTGCCATTCTGCCACATCGTACGGTTCTCGAAAATGTTGAATTCGGTTTGGAACTCCAGGGTATGGATAAACAAGAACGTCGTGAAAAGGCAATGAAAGTCATTGAACAGGTTGGTCTGACCGGCAATGAGCACAGCTACTCATCACAACTATCAGGTGGGATGCAGCAACGTGTTGGTCTGGCGCGTGGTTTGTCCGTCGATGCAGATATCATGCTGATGGACGAAGCCTTTAGTGCGCTTGACCCGCTCATTCGTCGTCAAATGCAGGATGAGCTGCTGGAACTCCAGGATAAATTACAGAAGACGATCATTTTTGTAACACACGACCTGGATGAAGCCTTCCGTATCGGCGATCGTATTGCTATCATGAAAGACGGTCGCATTGAACAGATCGGTACCGCCGAGGAGATTATTTCGCGGCCTGCCAGTGATTATGTAAAGGCTTTCGTTGAAGACATGAACCGGACAGCTATTCTGACAGCCGGCGCTATTATGCAGCCAGTCCATGAGCGGGCTCTGACAAACGACGGGCCCCGGACAATCTTGCGTAAGATTCGTAAAGCCGGGCTGACCGGTATTCTGATGACTGATGCCAAACGCAACATCAAAGGTTATATTTTAGCCAGGGAGCTTGTTGACTATCTGAACAAACATAAAGATGAGGAGAAAGTTCCACTTGATGAATCGTTGCTTCATAAGCCTGCAACAGTGAAAAAAGATATGCCATTGACAGAGGTAATCAACCTCTATCAGGACATGGAATTTGGCCCTGTTGCTGTGTTGGATGATGAGGATCGCCTTGAAGGTGTCATTGTGAAAGGAGCCATTATCGCGGCCCTTGCTGAAGGCGCTGATGTGAATGTAGAGACTGATAACGCGTCAGAGGAAGCCGAAGAAGCTGAAGAAAAAGAAAATAATAAGGAATAATCTGTAAAGCTATATTCAATGTTTCCATTTAGAATACCTTTAAAAGATTGGATTTCGGATGGCGTAGATTTTCTGATCAGTGAGTTTGGTGGCGTTTTTGATGCATTTAGTGCCTTGGTATACTTTTTGGTAGATAACCTCAAAGATGGTATGTTAGCCATGCATCCCCTGCTGCTTATCGCCGTTATTGCCTTCCTGACCTGGAGAATGGCTGGCTGGCAAGTCAGTTTATTTGCCATCATCGGCTTACTTTTATCAGAGAATATCGGCATGTGGCTTCCTTTCGTTGAAACCCTGGCTCTGGTGCTTACTGCAGAGATCCTTGTCATGGTCGTTGGCCTCCCCCTTGGTATTTATGCATCGCGCAGCGATCGTTTTAATACCATTATAAGGCCTATCCTTGACTTCATGCAGACCATGCCTGCTTTTGTGTACCTGATCCCGGCCGTAATGTTTTTCGGCCTTGGTCTCGTGCCCGGTGTTGTCGCTACCTTTGTGTTTGCACTGCCACCGCTGATTCGTCTGACGAATCTGGGTATCAGACAGGTGCCCGCTGAGCTGATCGAAGCTGCCGACGCATTTGGTGCCACCAGTATGCAGAAACTCATGAAAGTACAGATCCCCGTTGCCAAGCCAACCATCATGGCTGGTGTGAACCAGTCGATTATGCTTGGTCTTTCAATGGTGGTGATCGCGGCCATGATTGGAGCAGGTGGCCTTGGTACCAACGTATTGCGTGGTATTCAGCGCCTGCAGGTAGGAGAAGGATTTGAAGCCGGACTCGTTGTTGTGATCCTGGCGATCATCCTTGACCGCCTCACAGCAGGCTTTGGCCAACGGAAGAACAAGTCCCAGGCATAGCCGAATTTCCAATAAAAGATTTGATGAACAATCCCGGGAAAGGCAGATTAACCTGCCTTCTTCCTGGGATTTTTTCTTGTCCAGCCGCTCAAAATTGATATGATCGCAAAAACAATGATAATACCCGCTGCAGCCCATATGGAGGACCATAAGCCCAGGTTGTATACGATAAACGGCGCCGTAGCTGTGATAAATCCACCACCGAAAAACGGCTCATAGAGCATTTGTTTAAAACCAAACGCCTGGGCTGTATCTGTCCGGTAATGCGGATCAACCAGTCTGAGAAGCAATAAGCCCATCGCCGTAACACCACTCTGCATGCCATATTCCGTTACACCACGCTCCAGCCAGTTGTAGGGAAACATCCGCGGAGCAAGGACCACCAGACTGAAGAACAACCAGGCTATCCCTGCCGCCATCAGAATGGTAAACGGCCAGAAATTGGCGATAAACAGATCAAGCCTGATGGCGGCGATTGCAGCCACTACCAGAATATCAAGGGCCATGCCGAGGATGCGTTCAAAGGTTTGTCTGTCATAGTACTGGCTTACTTTTAACGGTGCGGAGATGATCTGGACAATCATACCGCCTATCATGGCCAGTGGGAATAGGGGGAACCCTGCGAGCATCGGATGGAGGTTCTGTACCCCTGCAAGAATCAGCCAGCCTATGAGAATGGCTAGCGCAACGATGGCCAGATGAAATGCCAATGGTTCAATGGATTCAGAGGCTACCGTTGCTTTGGAAGCAGTGAAACGTTCCTTCTCCGGAAGCAGGCCTACCTTTTTGGATTCGGGAATTCCTTTTGATTTATCCAGGTTTACACAGTATCCCCGTCGTATGGCAACGTTGATATAGAAAACACCGCCAATCACCGCCGTCAGGAGCCCGATGGTCGCCGACATCTGCGCCAGGGCAGAACCCGCCGGGAATCCCAGTTCGGTGAATACCTGTTGCATCCCTGCCGCCGTTCCGTGCCCGCCGGCAAAACCAATCTCCAGGATCGTGGCAAAAATGGGCGGGACATCAAACAACGGGATAAGAATAAGGGCCGTGGCCAGAAGCGCAACCAGGTACTGGCCGCTTCCGACAATCATACCGAAACAAAGCTGGCTGCCACCCTGTGTCCACATGGTACGAACCCCGGGGATTACAACACCAAGAAACAAAGTGGCAAACACAATGTTGATGAGCAAGCCCGGTATCTCTGACCATGTATCATACAAAAAATATGGCAGCAAATCCAGTAAATAGGGCCCGAATATCAGGGCGAGAAAACCGCCTATGATAGAAGCAGGCAGGAATATGCGCTGGAGCAAGGGAACCTTCGCACGCAAAAGCTTTCCGCCAAGCAGAAACAACAGTAAGATACAAACACTAAAAAATACACCCGTTAATCCTTCCATAAGTATACATTTTCAATTTCGCTGACAAAGAAAACCATTTCTGCAATATAATTGTTATGATACCATCAGAAATATGCCAATAATACGACTTGAACTTCTGTTTGTATTGTTTGTTATAAATATATACAAATATTTATTCATAAATAGTTCATGAGTTATGCGACATATATGGTTGGTTCTATTACTGTTTCCATTATTCGTGTATACAAATCATAATCAAAACATACAGGATATGAAAGTAGATAGAAAGGTAGATAAAAACGCCAATGACCCGGGTCGTTATCCCGTAGATAAGTCCGAAGAGTCATGGAAAGAACAGCTTGACCCGCAACAGTTCAGCATCCTGCGGGAGGCTGGAACAGAGAGGCCTTATACCGGTGCATACGATGATTTTTTTGAGGCCGGTATATATTTCTCTGCCGCCACCGGCCAGCCCTTGTTTTATTCGGATACAAAGTTTGACAGCGGTTGTGGCTGGCCCAGTTTCTTTGAGCCCATTACAGAGGGTGCGGTATATTATCGTACCGATAAATCATTTGGGATGGAGCGTACGGAGGTGGTTGATGCCTCCAGCGGTTCTCATTTGGGCCATGTGTTCGATGACGGACCGCCACCTACCGGCCTTCGCTATTGCATGAATAGTGCAGCATTGTTATTTGTGCCACTGGGTGAAACTCCTCCCGATAACGTTAAAAAGTATATGGAGACCCTGGCAAGTGCTGCGGAAAAGCAGGCTCTGGAAGGAAAAATTCCGTGGCAATAAAAGTAAATCAGTGAAAGCAGGGCATTCCAATGTAAGCATATTTATTCGATTACCTCAGAGATTTTTCTGTTTCGTTTGTTATGGTTATTCAAATATGGAAGAAAAATATTTGGATATTATATAGATAATAGTTAAATTTGAGGTTGGTGTAAAAGCTTTTGGGTATTTTTCATATTTATCTACCAAAAAGTGCTGTGTTAATGACTACCAAATAAACGTTTTCTAAACACAAAAA
>CAYMDX010000012.1:22403-26912 GCA_964389125.1 uncultured Bacteroidales bacterium | reverse complement strand
ATCAAATTGTTTTATAATCAGTAAATTTGAATAACAGAGATTACGAATAACAAAGAATATGATCAGACAAATTCAAACCGAAAAACTGCCCATAAAGATGTGGGTGGACGAGATTGAAGAAGGGGCGCTGGAGCAGGCCAAAAATTTGGCTAATTTCCCATTTGCGGCAGACCACATTGCGCTGATGGCGGATTGCCACAAAGGCTTTGGTATGCCGATCGGCGGTGTTATGGCAACACAGGAGGTGATTGTACCCAATGCCGTGGGTGTCGATATTGGTTGCGGAATGTGTGCCATTCAGACCTCATTAACCGATATACCCCGAAAGGATCTGAAACATGTCATATCCGCTATCCATTCGCGTATACCCGTAGGTCATAAACACCATAAAGTGGCCCGGGATACCCGTAAGATGCCTCCTGTTGACAGTTCGAAGCCCATGCCTGTTGCTGAAAGGGAGTATAATAGTGCCTGCCGGCAGCTTGGGACCCTGGGAGGAGGAAATCATTTTGTTGAAATACAAAAAGGATCGGACGGACAAATATGGATCATGATTCATTCCGGCAGCCGGAATATCGGCAAACAAGTGGCTGACTATTACAACCGGTTGGCTGTTAAAAGAAATGCGGAATGGCAAAGTCCGGTACCCCGCTCGCATCAGCTGGCATATCTTTACCTCGATAGTGAGGAAGGCCGGCAGTATATTCGTGAGATGAATTATTGCGTAGATTTTGCCTACGCCAGTCGCAAGGAGATGATGGAAAGTGTTATTGACCTGTGCAAGGGATATTTTGGAAAGTCTTTTAATCATGCGCCCATGATCAACATTGCACACAATTATGCGGCCATTGAAAAGCATTACGGTAAGGAAGTGGTAGTACACCGCAAGGGCGCAACCAAAGCAGGTAAAGAAACGGTTGGGATCATACCCGGCAGTCAGGGCGCTAACAGCTATATCGTACAGGGAAAAGGAAATACAGAAAGTTTCGAGAGCTGCTCTCATGGTGCCGGCAGGGTCATGGGCAGAAAACAGGCCATCCGGTCGCTTGATTATCAGGATGAGGTTAAGAAGCTGAATGATAAAGGTATCCTTCATGCCATCAGGAACCAGCGTGACCTGGATGAAGCCTCGGCTGCCTACAAAGACATCTCCCTGGTTATGAAACAACAACGTGATCTGGTTGATGTCCATGTGGAACTTACACCTCTGGCCGTCATCAAAGGATAGTGTTCCCGGATGCTTATCTGACCGGCATTTTAACTAACAGCTGTGTGTTTTTTACACCCTTTGACAAGGTTATTTCTTAAAAGGGATTAATTTTGTACCTGCAAAACAAACACCTATGGCAAAAGAAAAACCAGGAATACCCAAAGGTACCAGGGACTTTGACCCGCTTGAAATCAGCCGGCGGGAATATATTTTCGATACAATCAGAAAGGTATATCAGTTGCATGGCTTTCGGCCAATAGAAACCCCGGCCATGGAAATGCTCTCCACCCTGCTGGGAAAATATGGGGAAGAGGGCGACCGCCTGATCTTTCGTGTTCTGAACTCCGGCGACTTTACCGCTAAAATTGATGATGAGGTCTGGCAGTCAAAAGATGCTTCGAAATTATCCCCGCTGCTATCTGAGAAGGCATTGCGTTATGACCTGACCGTGCCTTTTGCCCGGTATGTAGTGCAGCATCAGCATAAGATCACTTTTCCGTTTAAACGGTATCAGATACAACCCGTCTGGCGGGCTGACCGGCCCCAGAAAGGCCGTTATCGTGAATTTTTCCAATGCGATGCTGATGTGATTGGCAGCGACTCCCTTGTCAATGAGGCAGAATTTATCAAGATCATTGATGAGGTATTCTCGGCCTTGAATATCCGTGTGGCCATTAAAGTGAACAACCGTAAGATATTGGCCGGATTGGCTGAATATATAGGCTATCCCGATCGTATGACCGACATCACCACGGCCATCGATAAACTGGATAAGATTGGTCTGGAAAAGGTATTGGAAGAGTTAACTGAACGTGGCTTCTCTTCAGCAGCCATTGAAAAGCTGAAACCTGTTTTGCAGGTTACTGGCACAAATCAGGAAAAACTGGATCACCTTAAGACTGTATTGGAAAGTTCGTCAACAGGTAGCAAAGGGCTTGATGAGATACGTCAGTTGTTTGATATCATTACTATAACACCGGTAAATAGTGGGGTTGAACTTGACCTGACCCTCGCCCGGGGGTTAAATTATTATACAGGTGCCATTATTGAGGTTAAATCCCTGGATGTCCCTATGGGTAGTATTTGTGGTGGTGGTCGCTACGATGACCTGACCGGCATTTTTGGTCTGAAAGATGTGTCGGGGATAGGTATTTCATTCGGGGCCGACCGGATATACGATGTAATGCAGTCGTTGTCGCTGTTTCCTGATAGCGTTGGAACATTCAGCCAGTTACTTGCTGTTAATTTTGGTGAAAAAGAGCGAAACTACTGCATGCCTGCGCTTGAGGTATTACGTGCCCGCGGCATACGCTGTGAGCTCTATCCCGAACCCGCAAAAATGAAAAAACAAATGCAGTATGCGGATAAAAACAACATTCCCTTTGTGCTCATGGCTGGTGATGAAGAGATGAATAAAGGCGTATTCTCGTTGAAGAATATGCGAAACGGCGAACAACATACCCTTGAGCTGGAACAGGTCATTACGATGGTACATGCCTATAACGGGGAATAGATCGTTGGTTATTAAATACTTAGTACACGAAAAAAGCGCTGATTAATCATTATACACCCAACCATTTTAAATGTCTTTCACATGTCTACCCATCATATTTCATCTGACAGGATTGATTTTGATCTCATTCGCCGGATCATCGGCAATGAGGTGCAACTGGTGCTTTCTGATACTGCAAGAGACAGGGTGAATGATTGTCGGCGCTACCTTGATGAACGGATTGAGCGGCAGGAGGAGCCAATTTATGGCGTCACTACCGGTTTTGGTTCCCTGTGTAACCATAATATTTCGGAAACAGATTTAAGTATCTTACAAAAAAACCTGGTAATGTCCCATGCTTGTGGGGTAGGGGATGAGGTGCCGGAGTCAATTGTAAGGCTGATGTTGTTTTTAAAGATTCAGGCTTTGGCTTACGGACATTCCGGGATTCGAATGGAAACGCTGGAGCGTCTCATCGCTTTTTATAATCATGGGATGTATCCGGTGGTTTATACCCAGGGCTCCCTGGGCGCCTCCGGAGATCTGGCGCCACTGGCACACATGAGTTTGCCCCTCCTGGGTTTGGGTGAGCTCATCTATCAGGGAGCAAAATATCACGCAGCAGATCTTCTGGAGCAAAAAGGATGGACCCCCCTGGACCTTTCTGCCAAAGAGGGGCTGGCATTATTGAATGGCACACAATTTATGGGTGCTTATGGCGCTTATGCGCTTGTTCGTGCAAACGATCTGTCATTATGGGCCGATCTGGTAAGTGCGATTTCATTGGAAGCATACATGGGTCGCATAGAGCCATTTTTTGAGCAGGTACACCGGGTCCGAAACCATCAGGGGCAACTGGATACAGCCGCCAATATCAGGAAGATATTGGAAGGTAGCGAACTGATTTTGGAGAAGCGCAATTATGTGCAGGATCCATACTCTTTTCGATGTATACCGCAGGTTCATGGTGCCGGAAAAGATGTTATTGACCATGTGTCCGGGGTTTTTCGCCGTGAGATGAATGCCGTTACGGATAACCCGACCCTGTTTCCTGATGATGACCTGATTATTTCGGCGGGTAACTTTCACGGACAACCACTGGCAATCAGCCTTGATTACCTGGGTATTGCCCTGGCAGAGTTTGGAAGTATTTCCGAACGAAGAATCTATCGCCTGATATCAGGGGCCCGCGATCTTCCCTCATTTCTGGTTGCCAGACCGGGTCTGAATTCCGGTTTTATGATCCCGCAATACACAGCTGCCGCCGTTGTAAGTCAAAACAAGCAGTTGTGTACACCCGCATCGGTTGATTCCATCGAGTCATCGCAGGGTCAGGAAGATCATGTGAGCATGGGGGCAAATGCCGCTGTAAAAACACATATGATCCTCGACAACCTTGAGAAAGTACTTGCCATAGAGCTGATGACTGCATGTCAGGCCCTTGAATTCAGGGACACCTCCAAAACGTCACCTGTCATATATCGTCTGTTAAGTGCCTTCAGGGAGAACGTCAGCTTTGTCAATAATGACAGGCTGATGTATGAAGATATCCATGCTGCCAAAGCATTTATGTCTGCGAATACCCCCGAATCTTTCATGAACAGATAAATTTCTCTCCTTTAAAAACGTCAATTGGATCCCGGGTATAGGATAAAAATAGCTTGAAGCTCGAAGGAATCCGTGAACGGTGTTCTTTGTTTGCGCCTTCTGAACCTTTGTGGTTTATTTCTTTGTGATTTACCTTGTGTTCTTAATGCCTTTGTGGTTTATTTTTTTCTTTCACCACAAAGCCACCAAGGACACGAAG
>CAYMDX010000012.1:10784-22303 GCA_964389125.1 uncultured Bacteroidales bacterium | reverse complement strand
GACACGAAGGCGAGAGCCAAAGGCTTCCAGGGGTTATGGTGCAAAAAAAAGCCATCCGGACGTATGGTCAGATGGCTTTTTTACAAGTATTGCAGATGCCTTATGGCTTCTATGCAGGTTATTTACCCTTTTTCCTGACGACAGCCTGGGCAGCTGCCAGACGGGCAATCGGGACGCGGAATGGAGAGCAGCTCACGTAGTCCATACCAACCCGGTGGCAGAATTCCACAGAGTTTGGTTCTCCGCCATGCTCACCACAAATACCGATCTTCAGGTCCGGCCGGCCTTTACGGCCTCTTTCAATACCCATCTCGACCAGCTGTCCGACGCCTTCCTGATCCAATACCTGGAAAGGATCGTTTGCCAGCAGGCCTTTTTCCAGATATATCGGCAGGAACCGTCCGGCATCATCGCGGGAGTAACCAAAGGTCATCTGGGTGAGGTCATTGGTCCCAAAAGAGAAAAACTCGGCGTTTTCCGCGATTCGGTCGGCTATAAGTGTCGCACGCGGAATCTCGATCATGGTTCCGACAAGGTGGTCGATGCTATCGCCATATTCTTCGAATACCGTTTTTATGGTATCACGAACAATTTTTTCCTGCAGTATCATCTCCTGATGTGTTCCGGTGAGGGGAATCATAATCTCCGGAATGGCTTTAATGCCTTTTTTCTTCAGGTTGAGAGCCGCCTCAATGATCGCCCTGGTCTGCATTTCCGATATCTCCGGATAGGTATTACCCAGGCGGCAGCCACGGTGACCGAGCATGGGGTTTAACTCATGCAGGGAATCTACATTGGTTTTAACCTCTTCCGGTGTGATACCCATCTCTTTGGCCATTTCTTTCTGGTTTGCCTCTTCGTGCGGCAGGAACTCGTGGAGTGGCGGGTCAAGCAGGCGAACGGTCACAGGAAGGTCGTGCATGGCCTCGAAAATGCCTTCGAAATCTTCACGCTGGATGGGGAGCAGTTTGTTTAATGCCGTCCGGCGACCTTTTTCGTTCTTAGCCAAAATCATTTCGCGCATCGTCTTAATGCGGTCACCTTCAAAGAACATATGTTCTGTACGACATAAGCCGATTCCTTTGGCACCGAACTCGCGGGCCTTGGTTGAATCTTTTGGTGTGTCGGCGTTGGTTCTTACGTGCATGCGGGTATGCTTTTCGGAAAGCTCCATCAACTTGGCAAAGTCACCGCTCATCTCAGGGTCTTTGGTGATGATCTTGCCGTCAAACACCTCACCAGTGGTACCATTGAGTGAGATAAAGTCACCTGCCTTGAACTCCCTGCCATCAATCGTCATTGTCTGTTTCTTGTAATTGATCTGCAGGCTACCGGCTCCTGATACACAGCATTTGCCCATTCCGCGGGCAACAACGGCAGCGTGCGATGTCATGCCGCCGCGGGCAGTAAGAATCCCTTTTGCTGCATCCATACCGCTGAGGTCTTCAGGAGATGTTTCGATACGCACCAGGATAACGTCTTTACCTTGTGCAGCCCACTCGGAAGCGTCTTCGGCAAAGAATACCACCTGGCCGGTTGCAGCTCCGGGTGAAGCGGGCAAC
The DNA here is from genome assembly GCA_964389125.1 of uncultured Bacteroidales bacterium. Classification (GTDB taxonomy): domain Bacteria; phylum Bacteroidota; class Bacteroidia; order Bacteroidales; family UBA7960; genus PUPG01. The sequence continues at coordinate 20,741 of CAYMDX010000012.1, read as the reverse complement.
CCTTTGGCCAGCAGACTGGCTTTGGCCAGCTCATCCTGATCAAATACAGGGTGAAGCAGCTCATCCAGTTTGTTTGGTTCGACACGCAACAGGGCTTCGTCATCACGGATCAGGCCTTCCCGCATCATGTCCATGGCAATCTTGACCATGGCGGGTCCTGTCCGTTTTCCGTTCCGGGTCTGAAGCATCCAAAGTCTGTTTTCCTGGATGGTAAACTCCAGATCCTGCATGTCACGGTAGTGTTGCTCCAGTTTTTCCTGCTGGGCATCCAGCTCCTTGTATATCTCAGGGAAAAGTTCCTCCAGTGAGGGGTATACCTTTTTGCGTTCTTCTTCTGATACGTCCTGCAGCTTGGCCCAGCGCAGCGAGCCTTCTTTGGTTATCTGGCGTGGCGTCCGGGTTCCTGCGACCACATCCTCACCCTGTGCGTTAGCCAGGTATTCACCATTAAATATCTTTTCGCCGGTGGCAGCATCACGGGTAAATGCAACGCCTGTGGCAGATGTTTCACCCATATTGCCAAAGACCATTGCCTGGACGTTAATCGCTGTACCCCACTCCGCCGGGATATCATATTTTTTCCGGTAGTACGTAGCCCGTGGATTGTTCCAGGACTGGAAAACCGCCATCACAGAACCCCAGAGCTGTTCCCAGGGATCTTCCGGGAATTCTTTTTCCGTCTTATCTTTTATGGCTTTTTTGAATCTTTTGACCAGCTCTTTCAGATCATCCGTTGTCAGATCCTGGTCATTTTCAGCTCCCTGCTCCTGCTTCAGGCCTTCCATGATCACATCAAACGGATCTTCTTCCTCCTTGCTCTCTGGTTTCAGCCCCATAACCACGTCACCATACATCTGGACAAAACGGCGATATGAATCCCATACAAAGCGTTCGTTACCGGTCTTTTTGATAAGCCCCTTCAGGGTGTTTTCGTTCAGGCCGAGGTTCAGTACAGTGTCCATCATCCCGGGCATAGACGCGCGGGCACCGGAGCGTACCGATAATAACAACGGGTTGTCTGCGTCACCAAAGCCGGAGCCCATCTCTTTCTCAACCCTGCGCATGTTTTCTTCAACCTCTTTTGTGATTTCCCTGACCACCTGATCATATCCCTTCTCATTATAGAGGGTGCATACTTCCGTGGTAATCGTAAATCCAGGAGGTACAGGAACCCCTATGTTCACCATTTCTGCCAGGTTAGCACCTTTGCCACCAAGCAGATTACGCATTGTGGTATCACCATCGGCTTTTTTCCCGCCGAAAAAATACACTTTCTTTCCTTTTTTATCCATGTTGTCTCATTTTATAAAAAATCCGTAAATAAAATTCTTTTTTCGTTAATAAAGGCCTCCCATCATCAACCTTCTGATAAGAAGCTGCTGTCAAAAATACAAGGTACAAAAATAATGTTTTTTTGATTTCTCCATGACTATAATCGCATATCTCTGCAAACAGGCACATTTCCTGCTTTCATTCATAGGCTGGCTCATGTGTTATTACACTTTGATTGTAAACAAAATTATTGTAATTTTATGTATAAGAACGGAAACATACTTCTGACATAACTTAGCTAAAATACACTTCAGGGCATTCTTTGTTCATTTTTCATATATATCATTTCGACATGCGCCATTTTGAAACCTATTGTGAAATAATCAAAGAGGAGCCCCTGAGCACGCTGGAACCTGACTGGACAATTCCCGATACTTGTGTGCTTGAGGCTGTGTCTCCTTACTTTGGGTATTATAATGATGCCCCGATGGCAAATCCGGATCCATACATCTATTTCGTGCTTAACCAGCACTACCTTCCCGGCGAAATATTTCGAATCACCAACAGGATCAAAGCACGTACCCATGATACGTTTGATGCTGCTATAGGTAGCATTTTCCATATGAATCAGACATTTCCCGTCATACGAATCAAAAACATTTCTCACTATGACCGGGCCGTCGATATTCAACACAATTTCCAGGAAGAGGGGATCTTGTTTAAAAGTCGCCAACGAAAAATATATGAACAGATGGTCATCACTCGTTTGTCGAAATTTATTTTTTTAGAACCCCATGGTGATGGGTTATACCTGGATGTTGAGGATCGAACCAAGGGCTATTTTGTGTTGCCTGCCTGTTACGAATGGTCTGATTTCAAAGCATTAACTGTTGAAGCAAAATATGATACGTGTATTTTGCATTTTGATGCAGCGCAGGCCCTGATTATCCAAAATAACGATATACAGGAGATGGTGAGGGTTTATAAAGAGAAGATTACCCCTGAAGCTTTACGTGCAATCAGAGACAGATACCACCAACTGATTTAATATCTTCTTGATTTTCTTAAAAAGGATGCTATTCGTGTACGATACTTTGAGAAAGCCGAAATAAGGCGACGTTTTTCGTCGTGGGGCATAGGGGAGATATTATAAAGGGATTACCTGTAATAAATACCTGTCGGGTGTTTATTCCTCTTCTCCAATTATGATTTCAGCACCCAGGTGCCGGGGCTCCCTTTGGGTCAGCAGGTCAAGGAATACATTGGCTTTTGCCAGCCATTCCCTGACACGGGTTTTATCGGTTTTGTCGGGTGGAACATCTTTCGCATTAAAAGCAGAAACATCCATTTTGTGACGTTTGGCAATGTAAACAGCCCGCTGGTTATGAAACCGTTGTGAAATAATTGTAATGGACTCCTGACCGAATACTTCTTTGGACCTGACCACACTGTCGAGTGTGCGCAAACCTGCAAAGTCCATATAGATAACCTCGCCGGGTACGCCGAGTCGTATCAGTGCCTCCCGCATCTTTCGGGGTTCATTATAATAGGGTGTACGATTATCACCACTCACGATCAGATACTCTACTTTCCCGCTGTGAAACAATTCTGAGGCGGCAATCATGCGATTATGGAAGTAAGGATTAGGTCCGCCGCCGGAAATCATGGGAGAAGTACCCAACACAAGGCCAGCCCGGTTGTGCGGGATTTCTTCAATGGTGTCAAAGAGGTGACTTTCTGCAGATAACCGGATCACCTGATTCGATACCAGCAATAACAAAACCGGAATGAGAAGCAGCAACTCCAATGACAGTAACCACCATCTCCACACCCTTTTCTTTTGACCTTTGCGTACCTTTATCATGATACCATAAAAATAGTTATTTTTTTATTAGGCTATTACTTCGAGCTATTTTGAATCACATAAAAAAAATTAGTTGGCCTGCCATATATTATGGGCTCAAGCCCATTGGGTGACTAACTTCTAATTTCTACCCATAACCAAACAAATGCCTTCACAGTGCTGATGTAGAGTAATGAACAAAAATAAAAGCCCATGAAATAGCTTTAACCTTTAACTACAATGTAGAATCGTTATAATTTTTATTATAATGATCTGATAGACAAACTTTTTATTTTTTCTTGTAAAAATTATTCAACTGATATCCCTGTACTTTAAATAAATAATTATAGTTTTGTCCGTAGCCGGAGGGCTTTGTGTTTAAAATTATTACTAAAACGAGTAGTTCACCTGTAAATTATAACGACAATGGCTAGAAAAGGAGATGTTGTTATCAACATTGAAAAATGCAAAGGTTGTGAATTATGTATCTCTGCCTGTCCCAATGATGTGTTGGCCATGAGCAAGGAGGTCAACAAAAAGGGACATCACTATGCGGTAAAGGTAAATGCTGACTGTATCGGATGTTCCAATTGTGCGATTGTTTGTCCGGATGCTGTAATTACCGTTTATCGTGAGAAGAAAAAATAAACATTGTCCGTTCAAGTATTAAAAGAAACCTATACGATGAAAGAACTAAGATTAATGAAAGGCAATGAAGCATTGGCGGAAGCCGCCATTTTGGCGGGTGCTGATGCTTATTTTGGCTATCCCATCACCCCTCAGTCTGAGGTTATTGAATACTTAATGAGGGAAAATCCGGTTGACCGCACAGGCATGCAGGTTTTACAGGCGGAGAGTGAGATAGCGGCCATCAACATGGTTTATGGCGCTGCCGGATGCGGTAAAAGGGTTATGACCTCATCATCCAGCCCGGGTATCAGTTTGAAGATGGAAGGCATCTCTTATATTGCCGGCGCAGAACTTCCATGTGTTGTGGTAAATGTGGTCAGGGCTGGTCCAGGTCTGGGGACCATTCAGCCCTCGCAGTCCGACTATTTTCAAGCGGTCAAAGGCGGGGGGCATGGCGACTACAAGTTGATTGTGCTGGCACCTGCTACCGTTCAGGAAAGCGTGGATTATGTGCGTCTGGCTTTTGACCTTGCTTTTAAGTATCGCAATCCGGTTATGATACTCTCTGATGGAATTATTGGTCAGATGATGGAAAAAGTCGAGTTGTTCGATCAGCAGCCGCGGAGCAGCGAAAACTATGAATGGGCCACCACAGGGAAGGAACCTGACAAAGATAGTGTGATCGTTACCTCGCTGCAGCTGCAGTCCGAAGAGCAGGAAAAGGTAAACCTGCGCCTGCAGGCCAAGTACCGTGAGGTAGAGAAAAATGAGGTACGTTTTGAAACACATCAATGTGAGGATGCCGAGTACCTGTTTGCTGCCTTTGGCTCCTGTGCCCGCATCACCCGCAAAGCTATGGAGATGGCACGTAAGAAAGGAATCAAGGTGGGCCTGATCCGGCCGCAAACCCTCTATCCCTTCCCGGTCGAAGAGCTGCATCGGCTTGCCGGACAGGTCAAAGGCATTTTGACAGTGGAAATGAATGCCGGTCAGATGGTAGAGGATGTTAGGCTGGCTGCCAACGGACAGACAAAAGTGGAGCACTTTGGTCGTTTTGGCGGCATCATTCCGAGCCCTGACGAGATATTAAACGCATTGGAACAAAAAATTATAGGAGGATAAGGTATGTCAGACAATAATATTCAAACTCCCGAAAACCTGGTTTACAAGAAAACCGACGTAATGACCGACCGCGTGCTGCATTATTGCCCGGGCTGTGGTCATGGTACTGCACACCGTATGCTTGCAGAGGTCATTGATGAGATGGGCATTCAGGGTGAAACGATAGGTGTGGCGCCTGTTGGCTGCTCCGTTTTGGCGTACTACTATTTTGATGTTGACATGCAGGAGGCTGCTCACGGGCGTGCCCCGGCTGTTGCTACCGGCATCAAGCGGACCATGCCCGAAAAATATGTGTTTACCTATCAGGGGGATGGTGACCTGGCTGCCATCGGAACAGCCGAAACCATCCATGCCTGTAACCGTGGCGAAAATATCCTGATCGTCTTCATTAATAATGGGATTTATGGGATGACCGGCGGACAGATGGCCCCAACGACCCTGGAGGGAATGAAGAGCTCTACCTCACCACGTGGACGCGAAGTAGCCACAATGGGGAATCCCTTGAAAATGACAGAGCTGGTCGCACAACTCCCGGGAACATACTATGTCACACGGCAGTCTGTCCATGCGCCGGCCAATGTCCGTAAAGCCAAGCGGGCATTCAAAAAAGCGCTTGAGTATCAGAAAGAGAACAAGGGAACCTGCCTGGTCGAAATTGTTGCCAACTGTCCGTCAGGCTGGAAAATGACCCCGAAGCAATCCAACGAATGGATGGAAGAACATATGTTTTCCTTCTACCCGTTAGGTGATATTAAAGTACCAGAAAAATAAAATCCTGATAAGCTATGACAGAAGAATTAATAATTGCCGGATTCGGCGGACAAGGAGTGCTTTCCATGGGACAAATCCTGTGTTACAGTGGTGTGATGCAGGGAAAAGAAGTAAGCTGGATGCCCTCCTACGGCCCCGAGATGCGGGGTGGAACAGCCAACTGTACCGCCATCATCAGCGATGAACAGATAAGCTCACCCGTTCTTAACGAGTTTGATACCGCTATTGTGCTCAACCAGCCATCAATGGATAAATTTGAAGATGCCGTGAAACCAGGTGGTATGCTTATCTATGAAGAAAATGGTATGACCAGGAAGCCTGAACGTAAAGATATCACCATCTGTTCCATTGCCGCCTATGATGAGTCTGTTAAAATGAATAACACCAAGGTGTTTAACATGATCGTTATCGGGGGCTTCCTGAAAGTCAAACCCATCCTCGACCTGGAAAATGTGACCAAAGGGTTGCAGAAAGTGTTACCCGAAAGGTATCATCACCTGATCCCATTAAATGAAGAAGCCATTCATCAAGGCATGAAGATCATCAAAACCGAACATGAACCGGCTTAAAACCATTGATGCATTTTGTTTCTTATACAGAATGCCCAAGCCTGACAGGATCGACATAGCGATGAACGCAGTTCACCCTGTCCAGATAAAACATACATTGTTTTTATAATAATAAATGCTTTTATAAGAGCCTGTTAACCATCCAGGGCTCTTTTTTTTTAACATGAATAATCCTACCATACATGTACCTTTGCGGTTGATCGCCATTGATCCTGGTGGTTACCATTTGATGACACAGGCTGCCATTAACGGTCGAAAAGCCAATGTGCTTCTGGATACCGGTGCATCTAAAAGTATCATGGACCTGAATCGTGTAAAGGAATACGTTGATAATCCCGACATCCGCCCTTACGAGAAAGCCATGATGGGCATGGGCGCTGATAAGATAAACTCCTTTATCACAACGATACCGGTCATTACTTTTGAAAGTGCAAGAATTAACAACCTTGAAGTCGTGTTGGTAGATTTGGGTTTTATCAATAAATCCTATGCTGCATTAGATCTCCCACGTATTGATCTGATTGTCGGTGGTGACCTGTTGATCAGGGTAAAGGCAGAGATTGACTACGCCAAAAGAATAATGCGTATCGGGTCGGATTTACCGATTACGTAAATTCTCCGGTATTTTTTTCCAATGAGAAAAAAATCAATTAACTTTGCGGTCGTTTTTTACATGATAACATAAAGTGCAACAAGATGCAGAATAAAGGTTTGATAAGGTTTTTTGCCATTGCATTGGCATTGGTATGTCTGTATCAGCTATCCTTTACCTATTTCGCAAATAAGGTAGAGCGTGATGCTGAGAGTTATGCCCGTAGTGAGAAATATGTTGAACAGGCCAGGGAAATGGCTGACGGGGATGAATTGCTGCAGGAGTATCTGCTCGATTCTATTGCTGCCGAACGGCAGCAGTTTTACCTCGATTCGATGATGAATGAGCCGGTGTATAACCTGGGTTTTCGTCAATATACATTTCGTGAATGCAAGGAGCGGGAGCTCAATCTCGGTCTCGACCTTCGCGGTGGCATGAATGTAACCCTGGAAATATCTGTTCCATCTATTGTTCGGGCTCTGGCAACGGATGATACAGATCATACGTTTGAGGCCGCAATGGATCGTGCCATGGAGATGCGCGAAACCGGCCGTGAAGATTTTATAACCCTGTTGGGACGTGCTTTTGAAGAGGTAGCGCCTGATGCCAGTCTGGCATATTTTTTCAGTACGCCAGAGATGCGTGATCGTATTACGGTGACCTCTTCGAATGAGGAGGTGTTGAATGTACTGGAGGATGAAGTAAGTTCGGCTGTTGACCGCTCCTTCCAGATTCTCCGAACCCGTATCGACCGTTTCGGGGTTGCACAACCCAATATCCAGCGTCTGGCCACCACGGGTCGCATCCTGGTTGAGCTGCCCGGTATCAAAGAGCCTGATCGTGTTAGGAACCTTCTGCAGGGTACAGCAAAACTGGAATTTTGGGAAACCTATGAATTTTCTGAAATCTATGAGTATTTCTATGAAGTCAATGACAGGCTGCGGGAGATGCAGACGCCTGACGGCGAGGAGGACATGGAAGATGCCGAAGATCCGTTGATGGAAGACCTGGCCGAAGATCTCGATGAATTGGATGAAGAGGAGGACAGCCTGAGCATAGCAGATATGATGGACGATGATTTCGATGATACTGAAGAATTTCAGGATTTCGCCCAGGAGAATCCGTTATTTGCCTTTCTTACCCCGTCCTTTGGTCAGGACCAGGCAGGCAATATGGTACCCCGCCAGGGACCCGTCGTCGGATACGCAGAGGTGCAGGACACAGCACGCGTAAATAATATCCTGTCCCATCCACAGATTCAGAATATCCTGCCCCGCAACATGCGGCTTTACTGGAATGTGAAACCCGCCAGGGGCACCGATAATACCCATGAGCTGATCGCTATCCGTGAAACAACCCGCGAAGGTACCGCTCCGCTCAGCGGAGAAGTGATTACCGATGCCCGACAGGACTTCAGTCCAGCCGGAGACGTAGAGATCAACATGTCGATGAACAGCGAAGGAGCCCGCACATGGCGCAGATTGACAGGCGACAACATCGGTCAGTCCATCGCCATTGTGCTTGACGGGTATGTCTACTCATTCCCTACCGTGCAATCCGAAATTGCCGGTGGCCGCTCCCAGATATCCGGTCAGTTTTCCGTTCAGGAAGCCCAGGACCTTGCCAATATCCTGCGCGCAGGTTCATTGCCTGCACCCGCCAGGATCGTTGAAGAGGCAGTCGTAGGACCCTCTCTCGGACAGGAAGCGATTAATGCCGGCTTTACCTCGTTCCTGGTGGCTTTCATTGTGGTGCTGCTCTACATGGGATTCTACTACAGCAGGGCCGGCCTGGTGGCTGACCTTGCCCTGATAACCAACATCTTCTTTATCATGGGAGTGCTTGCCTCCCTCGGCGCCGTATTAACCCTGCCCGGTGTTGCCGGTATTGTCCTTACACTTGGTATGGCCGTCGACGCCAACGTGATCATCTATGAACGTATCCTGGAAGAACTACGTGCCGGCAAAGGACAGCGACTCGCTATCGCTGACGGGTATAAAAATGCCTATTCTGCCATCGTGGACGGTAATATCACAACCCTCTTAACAGGTGTCGTTCTCTACATCTTCGGTTCAGGACCGGTTCAGGGATTTGCCACTACACTGATCATTGGTATCATCTGTTCATTGTTTACGGCGATCCTCCTCTCCCGCCTGATCTTCTCGAGATGGATAGAGAAGAATGTCAGCATCAAATTCAACTCCAAATACACCAGGGATGTTCTTACCAACGTGAAGTTTGACTTCATAGGCGTCAGAAAACGCTTCTATGTGATTTCAGCCATTGTCATCCTCCTGGGCCTCGGTTCGTTTGCTGTCCGTGGATTGAGCTATGGAATCGATTTTTCAGGAGGCCGCTCCTATGTGGTGCGTTTTGATAATGACGTGAACACCGTTGATATGCGGGCTTCCCTGATTGATGAACTGGATGAGCCGGCTGAAGTCATTACCTTTGGCCCGACAAACCAGGTCAGGATTACAACCTCCTACCTTATTGACGAAGAGACTTCAGAGGCAGACTCTACCGCGCAACGTAAAATTTATGAAGGCATAAAAGACTTCTTTAATGACCCGATCACTTATGAACAATTTATTGCCGATGAAGATGACCAGGTGGTAGGGCGCTTAAGCTCCCAAAAGGTTGGTCCGGCCGTAGCCCAGGACATTAAAGTGGGTGCTGTTGTTAGTGTTGCCATCGCCTTGCTCATTATCTTCAGCTACATTGCTTCCCGGTTTAAAAAGTGGCAGTTTGGCGTTGGAAGTATGTCCACCCTCTTCCATGACGCCATCATTGTGGTGTCCCTGTACTCGTTATTCTATAATGTGGTCCCCTGGACAATGGAAATCGACCAGGCCTTCATTGCTGCCATCCTGACCATTATCGGGTACTCGGTCAACGATACCGTGGTCATCTTCGACAGGATCAGGGAAAATATAAAACTGTTCCCGAAACGTGATCTCAAAAACAATATCAATACGGCACTTAATTCCACCTTGTCCCGTACATTCAACACCTCGGGAACTACAATTGCGGTGCTGCTGATCATATTCCTGCTTGGTGGTGAGGTAATACGCGGATTTGCTTTTGCCCTGATGATAGGGGTCGCTGTCGGTACCTATTCATCGTTGTTCAACTCAGCACCGATTGCGTATGACCTG
>CAYMDX010000012.1:0-10684 GCA_964389125.1 uncultured Bacteroidales bacterium | reverse complement strand
CGCTGTCGGTACCTATTCATCGTTGTTCAACTCAGCACCGATTGCGTATGACCTGTTGATGATGAAAAAAAACAGAGAGAACAAGAACAAGAATAAGAACAAGAAATAAGTCAGCCGGCCTTTTTATGTTGACACAGTCATCTAACAGGTTTTGCCGGTATAAATAACCATTTCGTATAACCAATACAGGAGATCAAATGATGCGTTTACTGCTTAATCAATCTATGCAGCGGTTAGGGTTTATGACCATCATCATGGCTATGGCGATCCTGCCTTATGGCTGCGGTGAAGCAACCGACCCTGCAGATATCGAAACATTCTGCGATAATTATCGCACGCATGTCGAAACATTGGCTGATGATTCGTTTGAAGGGCGAGCTCCGGCTACCCCCGGTGGTGAAAAAACCGTGGAATATATTACAGACGAATATCAGCGAATTGGTCTCAAACCTGCCGTGGGGGATTCATACCTGCAGCGGGTACCTCTCGTTGAAATCACCGGTCGCGATTTCTCTGACCTGACTATCAGGGGTGGTAATGAAGAAAAAGCCTACCAGTACCTGGATGATATGGTCATTGGTACCACAAAACTTCAGGATTATTCTTCCCTGGATGAGAGTGAGTTGGTTTTTGTCGGATATGGTGTGGTAGCCCCGGAATATGGCTGGAATGATTATGAAGGGGTAGATGTGGAAGGCAAAACCGTCGTTATATTGATCAATGATCCCGGCTTTATCCTTGAAGATGACGATTTATTTACAGGCCGCGCAATGACTTATTATGGCCGCTGGACCTATAAATTTGAAGAAGCAGCCCGCCAGGGTGCCGATGGTGCCCTCATCGTTCACCAGACTGAACCCGCCAGCTATGGCTGGGATGTGGTTAGAAACTCCTGGTCTGGCACGCAGTACGGTATTGGCGAAGAGACAGGTGAACCTAAGCTGGAGGCTGAAGGCTGGATCCAGAAAGACGTTGCCCGCGAATTATTTGAAATGGCCGGCACCAATCTGGAGGATGCCCTGAACAGTGCTGTCCAGGATGACTTCGAAGCTTTTTCAATGGGGCTGACAGCAAGTGCCGATTTTAACAACGACTTTGACTATGCAGAATCTTACAATGTGATCGGTTACATTGAAGGTACAACATACCCTGATGAAACCATTAAATACATGGGACACTGGGATCACCTTGGCATGGTGGAAACAGAGGATGGTGTAGACATCTATAATGGTGCCGTTGACAATGCTACCGGCATTGGCGCTATCATTTCCCTTGCTGAAAAGTTCCAGGCCCTTGATGAAGGCCCTGAGCGCTCCATTGCCTTCCTGGCTGTTACGGCCGAAGAATCCGGTTTGCTCGGATCAGCTTATTATGCCGAAAACCCTGTATTCCCGCTTGAAACAACAGTTGGTGGTGTAAACATTGATGCCCTCAATGTATATGGACCGACCTGGGATGTCTCGGTTGTTGGTTACGGCAACTCAGAGATGGAAGACTATCTTCGCAAACACGCCGAAGAGCAGGACCGCCATTTGGTGCCCGAGCCCACTCCCGAAGCCGGTTATTTCTATCGTTCCGATCATATCAGCCTGGCCCGCCAGGGAGTGCCCATGATCTATGCCCAGGGCGGCTCTGACTATATCGGAAAAGACGAAGAATATGCCGAAATGGTTTCCGAGGATATGGCAGATCGCTATCATGCACCATCTGATGTGATTCATGACAAATGGATTTGGGATGGCCTGCATCAGGATATGTGGCTGTATTTCGACCTTGGCAAAGAACTTGCCAATAGCGATGTATTCCCCAATTGGTACGAAGGAAACGAGTTCAGACAAATCCGCGACGAGAGCGCTGATCAGCGCAGATAATAATTGAATCCGGATTGTATCATACGATAATCCGGGTAATCGAATAGACTATCTTGACAGTATAGTCATGTAAACAGGCAATGGCGTATATCTTACGCTATTGCCTGTTTGCTGTTTTTTATACCACCATGTTGGGATAGAGATTCACCATGAAGGGAATCATTATTTTTTGATTTCCAGCACTTCAAGGTCTTTGACATTCCGTTTATCTACAATAAAACGCACTATGGTGATGACTTTATGAAAGCCGCTACGGCCGGCGGCTCCCGGATTAATATGAAGCAAATCATTCTTCTTGTCCGGCATTACTTTTAGAATATGTGAATGGCCGCTAATGAAAATATCAGGTGGTTCAGCCTTCATCATTTCCCGTATATTCCTTTCATAACGTCCCGGATAACCCCCTATGTGGGTCATCAGCACATCACAGTCTTCACACCGGAAGCGCAACATAAGCGGGAATCTTGCACGAACCCCCTGATCGTCTATGTTGCCATATACGCCACGCAAAGGTTTTATCGCCTGCAACGTCTCAGCAACATGCAGGCCGCCAAAATCACCGGCATGCCAGATCTCATCACAATCCTTGAAGATTTCGGGAAGCTCCGGATGCAGATAACCATGTGTGTCAGAAATCAAACCGATCTGTCGCATAAAGGACCCATGGTTTTCAATACAATCAAAACGATGTCAGGTAAAAAATTGGACAGCTGCCATAGCAAAGGTAAGAAAAGGGTTTGGAGGCATGAACCCGTAGAATAATTTTATTTTTTTTATAATTTGTTCATTTTTTTAGCTCAAATATGATGATATTGATAAAGCATTGCCTTATTTTTGTGGTTTATATTAATAAAGAGTTTTCAAGAAAGCGTTCATTATGACCAAAGTAAAGATATTAGATAAGGAGTTTGAAAAAAACATTGCTTTTGAAGACATTCAGGCTGCTATACAGCGTATTGCCGATCGGATATCCGATGATTACCGGGAGGACAGTCACCCCATGTTTCTCTGTGTCCTGAATGGGGCCTTTATGTTTGCAGCAGACCTGTTTAAATACTATCAGCATCCTTGCGAAATATCTTTCATTCAACTATCATCGTATGATGGCACCGATACTACCGGTAAAGTGGAAACAATTATTGGACTGAGCCATGAGATCAAGGACCGTGATGTTATCATACTGGAAGATATTGTTGACAGTGGCATAACAGTTGCACACCTGGTTGAAGATATGAAGCATTATGAGCCTAAAAGCGTGCGTATTGCCACACTGTTGCTCAAGCCGGATGCGGTACAAAACGATGTTCGTCCCGACTATGTGGGTATAGAGATACCCAATGATTTTATTGTCGGATTCGGTTTGGATTATAATGGATATGGAAGAAACTTCAAAGACATATATCGGATTGTTGAATAATTAAATCGAACAAACATTGTTTCCCCCGGGGGATATAAAAAATGCGTTATGTTAAACCTTGTTATTTTTGGCCCTCCCGGTTCGGGCAAAGGAACCCAATCTGCAAGAATAGCTGAAAAGTATAGCCTAACCCATTTGGCTACCGGTGACCTGCTCCGGGAAGAAATTGAGAACAAAACAACCCTGGGGTTTGAAATCAAGAAGTATATTGATAAAGGGTTATTGGTCCCTGATAAGATCGTTATGCGGGAACTATATCGTCGCGCATCTGACCATATGGATGCTCCGGGTTACATATTTGACGGTTTTCCCCGTACCATCATTCAGGCAGAGATGCTTGACCGGCTGCTGGAAAAAAGAGCCGCCCCTATCTCCCTGGTCATCTCTGTTGAGGTTGAAGAGGAGGAGTTATTTAAGCGTATGATGGGGAGAAGCCAGGATTCGGGCAGGTCCGATGACTCAGCGAAAATCATCCGTCGCCGCCAAGAGGTGTATAAAGAGCAAACCATGCCGCTGCTATCCTATTACAAAGCCCGGGGCAAACTGGTAGCCATCAATGGCATGGCACCCGTGGAAGACGTGTTTGCAAAGATTAGTTGTGCCATTGATACATACCGGGACAGTCAGAAAATCTTGCATACTGTCAGTTAATCATGTACCTTTAGCTTCTTACAGATTATTTTATCTGATGATACCAGGTTTTGCTTATTGGGGAGGATCGTTTAAATGAATGCCAACTTCATTGATTATGTAAAGGTATATTGCCGTTCCGGTAAGGGAGGGCCGGGTTCTGCCAATCTGCGCAGGGAAAAGTTCGTGCCCAAAGGCGGACCTGACGGTGGTGACGGCGGCCGAGGTGGCCATGTGATCCTGCGTGGAAATACCCAGCGATGGACGCTTCTGCATCTGCGATATACCAAACACCTTTTTGCCAAACCAGGTGCTCCTGGCGGAAAACAGCGAAGCACTGGCGCTGACGGGCAGGACGTTATAGTAGATGTTCCGCTCGGAACAGTGGTTAAAGATGCAGAAACCGGTGATATTGTAACCGAGGTCACAGCTGATGGAGAAAAAAAGATGCTATTGCCCGGCGGACGGGGTGGACGCGGCAACGTCCATTTTAAGTCAAGCACCCGGCAAACCCCACGCTATGCTCAACCAGGCGAGGAAGGAAAAGAACAACAGTTTATCCTGGAATTAAAAGTACTGGCCGACGTCGGACTCGTAGGGTTTCCCAACGCCGGGAAATCCACCCTGCTCTCAGTTGTAAGCGCTGCCAAACCTGCAATTGCCGATTATCCATTCACCACACTCGTGCCTCAGCTTGGGATGATTCCCTATAAAGACGGCCGTTCCTTTGCGATGGCTGATATCCCGGGAATCATCGAAGACGCCCATAAAGGCAAAGGACTGGGCCACCGCTTTCTGCGGCATATCGAACGAAATGCGCTGTTGTTGTTTATGGTTCCCGCCGATAGTGAAGATATCCCCAAAGCCTATGACGTGCTGATCAACGAATTACAGGCTTATAACCCCGAGCTGCTTGATAAGCAAAGACTGCTGGTGATCAGTAAATGCGATCTGCTTCATCCGGAGGGAGTCGATGATCTCCGAAAAACGGTTGAGGATGCCATTAAAGATGTGCCGGTATCTTGCATCTCAGCCCACACCAACATGGGGATTGACCAGCTGAAAGATACCCTGTGGACTATGATGAACGACTGAGCAGACTGACCGCTTAAAAATAGCCCGACAGCTTTCCCTCAATCTTGTCTATATCAATGCGACAAATACAGACATTGTTAATGGCAGGCGCATTATAACTGAAATCCTTTCCGGTGTATTTGCGCATGGTGACATTCATGATGCGTACCTTCTCATCATAATTGTCAACAAATGTTGCCCGGCCGTATGCCAATACACTCCGGTAATTCATGCCGTAGCTGCATGCCACCCCTTCGTTGCGGTGGAATAATTGGTGGTCGGTACTAAAGGCCACACAAACACGCGGGTTATGCTGAAGAACATCAATCTTCTTTCCTTCCCCGGCCATGTGCAGATAGATAACATGCTCTTCGTAGCCAAAGTTAAATGGTAACACGTAGGGCTTGCCTTCGGGGTCCGTCATGCCCACATAACAGGTGTCGCACTTATCAATGATTTCGCGTATTTTTTGAGGATTATGGATCATGTTGGTCGCCATAGGAACACTATAAAATTTAACGTCGGGTTATACTTATAAAGATACGTGGTTTTATTCAGGATACCAATTATCAAAGTCGGTGGTTACACGATGGTTAATATCTGTGAGAAGATGATCATGAGCACCAGGGCCATTGGATAGACGGTAGCGTAGCCCAGGGTGGCAGCATCTGATCCCGTTTTGGCATCGGCGGCTGCCAGAGCAGGTGTGCTCGTCATGGAGCCTGCCACCAGGCCAAGAACAGTGGCGAAGTTGATTTTTAAGCCATAATGACCGATGATACTGGTTAAAATCATTGGTATGATGGTGATGGTCATTCCGGTCCATAATAATGTCCAGCCATACTCGGACAGGGCATCAGCTATATGGGCACCTGCCTGTGTGCCCACAGCAGCCAGAAACATTAGCAGCCCCAGCTTACGAAGCAGGTTATTGGCTCCGCCAGACATATTCCATATAATCGGTCCTGTTTTTCCTAACTTGCTAAATATCAAGGCAGATGTTAAAACGCCACCTGTAATTCCCAGGGAGAATTCAAAAACTCCGAAAATGGGCCAGGTGATAGAACCAAGCAATACACCTATAATGATGCCCAGGCTGATGGGAAGGAAGTTGGTTTCGCTGAGGCGTTTTTCGTTGTTACCAAGCAGTTGCATTACCCTGGGCATATTCTCTTTATCAGAGGCAAGCAATACTTTGTCTCCAAACCGTAAGGTGCTATTACGACGAGGCGGGATGTCGATACCGCTGCGCCTGATCCTGGTGATGGTGGCATTGTAATAGGCCGTCAGGCTCAGGGATTTCAGGGTTTTGTTAATTGCCTCCTTGTTGGTAACCAGCACCCAGTTTACCTTATACCCGGCGGCCTGGGGTACCTCTTCCTCGGAGCGTGGCCCGATCATGAACTCCACTTTGTCCAGCGCAGCCTCCGTACCTACAAATTTTACAATATCGCCCAGATAGAGCCGGGTGCTCTCTCCCGGCGTGTAGACCTTTCCCTGGTGTTTGAGACGTATGATGACAGCCTGCGTGATGGATCCGACATCAAGTTCATGGATGGTCTTCCCATGAACGTTCTTGTTTTCAACAACAAAGTTGCGATCCATCATCTCAGGATGTTCATCCTGCGTTAACCGGCGGTATTTCTCTTCCTCCTGCTTCATGTCTATCCCCAGCATTACCGGCAGGAGGTGGATTACCAGAATGGCTATAACCGCACCGGCGGGATATACAACCCCATAGCCCACGGAAGGCAATGTTGAACCGGAAATGTCAATCGCCGCTGCCAGCCCGGATGTGCTGGTCAGAGCCCCATTGAATATGCCAACACCCAGAAGTGGATCCAGGCCGAATACATAACTCATCAGATAACTCAGCAAGGCTGCAGTTGTTACCAGGAAAAGGCCAATGCCCAAAAATTGTCTGCCAGACTTTTTGAATGAATCGAAGAAGCCGGGCCCAGCCTGCATGCCTACCGTAAAAATGAAAAACATCAATCCTATGGTCTGGAAAGCTTCCGGGACCATGATGCCATAATGCCCCATGATCAGCGCCACGAATACAACAGCCGATATATCAAGGGAGAAGCCCCGGAATTTAACACTTCCAAGCATGATCCCGAGTGTAATGATCAGGAAGAGCGCAAAATATCCTTCATAAATCAGGTCAGGCATAGCTGTGGTGAACATTCAAAACGAATACAGGTTCTACTTTTATCGTGATACAAAGGTAATTCTTCTGTAATTTTAATGATGTTTTTATGACCCTATTTCTTTGACTGATGGTGATTCGACTTATTTTAATTATTGTTTTACTGGTTTTCATTGATATGTATGCTTTTCGCGGCATACAACATCTATGGCCACACAGAGGCAGGGCAGGACGCATGGCAACCCGTCTTTATTGGCTTGTAGACGGAATCCTGGTTCTGTTTGTGTTGCTTTGGCTGTTTTTTATTCACTACTCGGAGATGCCCGACTATGTCACTTACCGACGGTTTTTTTACATAGCCGGTGGTGTGGTACTGGTGTTCTTTCCAAAGCTTGTGTTCATGATTTTTGTGCTTATCAATGACCTGAAGAACCTGCTTATCCTAATTTTTCGCCGTCTGCCGGCCGGAAAGACCGGTTCAGGTCAATCCCGTAAGCCCCCTGGTGATTCCCGGATCATATTGATAGCCGGTCTTTTCATGGCATTGGCAGTTTTTGGTTTAACCCTTCACGGGATGACACTCGGCCGGTATCATTTTCGGGTAGCGCATGAAACGGTATTTTTCGATAATCTGCCGGATGCTTTTGACGGCTACCGGATCATTCATTTTTCGGATACCCACCTTGGCAGTTATCCTGGTACAGCAGCGGTAAACAAAGGCGTGGGAATGATAAATGATCTGGATGGCGATATAATATTCTTTACCGGTGATCTGATCAATAACCGTCCGGCCGAAGCCCGGCATTTTATTCCTATTTTTGAAAGGTTGAATGCGCCGGATGGCCTATATGCTGTTTTGGGTAACCATGATCTGGGCGATTACCGGCGTTGGTCAAAAATAGAGAAGAAACCCGTAAACATGGAGGCCCTGACGAAGCTCTATAATGATATGGGCTTTAATTTGTTACGTAACGAACATCGTTTCATACAAAGTGAGGGTGATTCACTGCTGGTTGCCGGCGTCGACAACTGGGGGTTACCTCCCTTTTCCCAATATGGTGATCTGCAGTTAGCGCTAAAGGGTGGGGAAGAGGCTCCCTTTCAAATCTTGTTGTCGCACGACCCCTCACACTGGCGGGAAGAGGTTATCCCGGTGACCGACATAGACCTTACGCTAAGCGGACATACCCACGGGATGCAATTTGGCATCAGCACACGACGTTTTCAATGGAGCCCCGCTGCATGGGTGTATCCGGAATGGAACGGCTTGTATCATGAAGGTGAACAGAAAATATATGTGAACCGTGGGTTCGGGTTCCTGTCCATTCCAGGACGCATCGGTATGCCCCCGGAAATTACCGTGCTTACCCTTAGAAAACCGAACTGATGGATGCCAACGCGAATTTTATAATGATCTTCAATAAAAAAGACAGACACCAATGAAAGAAGCCTGTGCTATTTGCTGGTTACGCCGTGATTTAAGGCTGGAAGACAACAAAGCACTGTATCATGCCCTGGTCAGTGGTTATCCGGTTATTCCCCTTTTTATTTTTGATGAGGATATCATTGAGTCCCTGCCGGCCGATGATCACCGGGTAACATTTATTTATAATGCGCTTGGCGACATGCACGGGCGATTAAACAAGCAGGAGGCAGGGGTGCTCGTGCGAAAGGGCCGGCCTCTCGATGTTTTCCGGGAAGTCATTAAGCAATACCCTGTGGCGGCAGTTTTCGCCAATGCTGACCATGAGCCTTACGGCATTCAACGAGACGAACAACTCGACAGTCTGTTTCATGAGAAAGGCATTGCGTTTTATCGCTATCTGGATCACCTGGTTTTAGATAAAGATGATGTGTTGACTTCAGAAGGTAAGCCCTACCAGGTGTTTACTCCATATAGCCGGAAATGGAAAGAGGTGTTGCAGGATGATGATCTGACATACATGTCTTCTGAAGAGCACTTGTCTGCCATGAGCCCCATCCCTGATGAGCAGTTTCCCACACTTGAATCGATGGGCTTTCGCCATTCGGAGTTGAAGGCGCCAGCGTTGGAACTCAACAAAGCGTTGATTGAGGCTTATCATGAGTACAGGGATTATCCTGCGAAAGATGCAACCAGCAGGCTCGGCGTACATTTACGCTTTGGTACCATGAGTATACGGGTACTGGTCAGGAAGGCACTTGCGTGGAATGAAATATTTTTGGACGAGTTGATATGGCGCGAGTTTTACGCCAATATTATGAGGTGTTTTCCGGCGGTTGTTGATCGGGCTTTCAAACCGGCTTATGATCGTATACAATGGCGTGATGACGAGGCATCGTTCAATGCCTGGGCAGAAGGACAGACCGGTTATCCGATGGTGGATGCGGGAATGCGTCAGCTCAATGCCACGGGGTATATGCACAACCGTTTGCGGATGGTCACCGCCAGCTTTTTATCCAAACACCTTCTCATTGATTGGCGCCGGGGTGAAGCCTATTTTGCCCGAAAGCTTTTTGATTACGAGTTGTCGTCCAATAACGGAGGGTGGCAGTGGAGCGCCGGTACCGGGAGTGATGCAGCCCCATATTTTCGTATCTTTAATCCCGCATCCCAGCAAAAACGATTTGATCCTGACGGAGCATTTGTGAAAACATGGGTCCCTGAAGCCGGCTCGGATCAATATCCGGCACCGGTGGTTGACCATAAAAAGGCCAGGGAAAGATGTTTGCGTGTTTTCAAAGAAGCGTTACAAGGGTGATGATCGAAAAATGTTTTTGATGAGTTGATTGATATGTTTTCTTTTCCCACATTTATCAGGTACGTACATGATACTGACTATTCTTTTCTGCCCGGGCAGGAAGCACAGATCCTGATGGCACCCGTGTTACGGCACGATGATATCAGGGATATGGGTGCCGGGAAGTACCCCCTGGAGAGCAGTGTCCTGTTGTTGTTTTTCCCTGATAATGAAAACAATACCCGTATAGTTTTTATTCAGCGCCCGCCCTATGATGGCGTACATGGCGGACAGATCTCTCTTCCGGGCGGGCGCCGGGAACAGGCTGATAACGGGCCGGAAGAAACGGCTCTGAGGGAGACAGAAGAAGAAGTGGGTATTGTCCGTTCTGATGTTGAAATAAAAGGCCGCCTTTCGGATTTATATATTCCCCCGAGCAATCACCTTGTCAGCCCGTATATAGGCATCATGCATTATTATCCTTCATTTATTCCTGACAAAAAAGAGGTGGAGCAAATCCTGGAGTTGCCGGTGAGTG
The DNA here is from genome assembly GCA_964389125.1 of uncultured Bacteroidales bacterium. Lineage (GTDB taxonomy): Bacteria > Bacteroidota > Bacteroidia > Bacteroidales > UBA7960 > PUPG01. The sequence continues at coordinate 285 of CAYMDX010000012.1, read as the reverse complement.
GGTTTTTTCAAAAACAAAATGTAAGGGAGGAGGAGATCATCCATGCCGATGGTAACCGCTTGCTTGCACCTTGTTATTTTGTTGATGGACATATCATATGGGGAGCGACCGCCATGATAATGGCCGAATTTGTCACCCTCATGGCCAGTCAGGGTATCCAAAGTGCATAATTTTAGTGTGCGGAAGGCCGCACATGTAGCTGAATGCTTGTATTTTGTGTTAAGAAGGGTATAAAAAAAGGGAGACCTGCGGGTCTCCCTCTGCGTTCATCTATGTTGTAATGAT
>CAYMDX010000011.1:24243-27687 GCA_964389125.1 uncultured Bacteroidales bacterium | reverse complement strand
TTCACCGTTTACTGCAAAACAACAGCACACGCTACAAATAAAAGGTAAGACACGAACCAGGTAAAGGGTAACCAAAACAAACTTCACCCGTTTAAACAAAATGCGAAACCAGCTGTTGTTTATATTGAGTCTAAATTGAAATAATAGATCTTCAACACATAAACACAAAGCATCATGAAACGAAAAATGTTACCCGGACTGGTTTTGATTGCAGCCATCACGCTCATTGGCTGGCAGCTACCAGTAAACGAATTAAATATTTTTGATAACCATAAAAAGGAGAACACTATGTCACACAAACATGTATTACCCGAACTACCCTATGCACATGATGCATTGGAACCATATATTGATCAACAAACCATGGAAATCCATCACGGAAAACACCATCAGGGGTATGTTAACAATCTGAACAATGCCATTGAAGGCACGGATTTGGAAAACATGTCCCTGGAAGATATTTTCAAAAACATGAGCCAACATCCGACCGGCGTGCGCAATAATGGTGGTGGTGTATGGAACCATAATATTTTCTGGGAAGTGATGGCGCCCAATGCTGGCGGCAAGCCTTCGGGCGACCTGCTCGAAGACATTGAAAAAACATTTGACTCCTTCGACAATTTCCAGAAGGAATTCAGTCAGGCAGGAACGGCCCGTTTCGGAAGCGGCTGGGCCTGGCTTATCGTGAAGGAAAACGGTGAACTGGCCATTACCAGTACACCTAATCAGGACAATCCTTTGATGGATGTAGCGGATGAACAGGGTATGCCCATCCTGGCGGTAGATGTGTGGGAACATGCATACTATCTGAAATACCAGAATCGTCGGGCTGATTACCTGAGCAACTTCTGGAATGTTGTAAATTGGGACGAAGTGGCGCGCAGGTATGCGAAAGCCAAAAAGTAACACACGTATTTAAGAGCGGGTGATGAGTGATGGTAACCGGCAGTCTTTCCTCTGGGAAAGCTGCCGGTTTTTTGTTACGGCAATTTACGCTTAAACCTTTCACTTATTGTTTTTTATTCAGAGGCTTTTGCTATATTTGCCCACAATCTGACAACATAACGATTGTCACTATATATAAAATCATTACACAATTTAAAATTCAAGGAGGTTGTTATGAACAAGGAAAAGATCACATCGCAGGAGGCGATTGCACTGGAGGACAAGCATGGTGCACATAACTATCACCCGTTGCCGGTGGTTTTATCACACGGCGAAGGCGTACACGTTTGGGATTTGGAAGGAAAACGTTATTACGACTTCTTGTCGGCCTATTCAGCTGTAAACCAGGGTCACTGCCATCCAAAAATTGTAGAAGCCTTAAATAATCAGGCGCAGACACTGGCGCTCACTTCCCGTGCCTTCCACAATGACGTGCTTGGCCGGTACGAACAGTATATCACCAACTATTTTGGCTATGACAAGGTGCTTCCGATGAACACCGGTGTTGAAGGCGTTGAAACTGCCATCAAGCTTTGCCGCAAATGGGGTTACCAGAAAAAGGGCATCCCGGAAAACCAGGCCAAAATCGTGGTTTGCGAAAACAACTTCCATGGCCGTACCACCACTGTCGTTTCGTTCTCAAACGACACTGACGGATATGGTGATTATGGTCCGTTCACGCCCGGCTTTATCCGCATCCCCTATAATGATGCAGACGCCCTGGCCGAAGCCCTGAAAGATCCAAATGTAGCAGGATTCCTCTTTGAACCGATCCAGGGCGAAGCTGGTGTCTTCGTACCTGATGAGGGTTACCTGAAGAAAACCTACGACCTCTGTAAACAGCACAATGTTCTGTACATTGCCGATGAGGTTCAGACCGGCATCGCACGGACAGGAAAAATGCTCGCCTGTGACCACGAAAATGTCAGACCCGATGTACTTATTCTTGGTAAGGCCATCAGCGGTGGCTTGTATCCGGTATCTGCCATTCTGGCTGATGATGATGTGATGCTGGTGATCAAACCCGGACAGCACGGCTCCACCTTCGGCGGAAACCCCGTAGGAGCAAAAGTGGCCATGGCTGCCCTTGACGTGATCAAGGACGAAAAACTGGAAGAAAGAGCCGAATACCTCGGAGAAATCCTCCGCAAGGAACTGAAAGCGATCAATTCAGATATGCTGACCCTTGTACGGGGTAAAGGACTTCTGAATGCCATCATTATCAAACCCAAAAACGGCAAAAAAGCCTGGGATGTTTGTGTAAAAATGGCTGAGAACGGCCTGCTGGCAAAACCAACACATGGCGACATCATTCGCTTTGCTCCTCCTCTCGTTATTACCGAGGAGCAGCTGATGGAATGTGTCGAAATCATACGTAAATCCATCCTGGCATTTGACTAAGCCAATAAGGCCGAAAAAAACCCAAAAGAGGCAGCAAGCGTTTTGTTGCCTCTTTTTTTATGCTGACAAGTGAAAAAGTATTGCATTATCCGTATTTTTGCAGTAAACAGGCAGACAGATGAATACAGATAAACGCTTGAGAAAAAACGAAGACCGCATGATATTTGGTGTCTGCGGCGCACTGGCCGACTATTTTAACATGGATAGTACGATCGTACGGATTATTTTCGTAATAGCTGCCCTGATGGGACTGATCGGCGTGCTCTTCTACCTGATCCTGGCCATCATCATACCCTCCCGTTAAACCAGCAAAAAATGAAACGGGGTCCTATTGTAAAACAGCCATAGAAAACTGAAACAATTTTTTTATTATTTTTGCATAGATTAATACATATGTATACATGTATCCGGTTACAAATACAAGTTTATGGACGAATACAGCAACAGCATAGCACAAAGGTATGATGAGCTTTCCAAACAGGAGTGTTGCCTTTCCTGCGGTGGTGCCTTTTCAATGGCCGACATCAAACCCGGCCATACTTGTGTTGATTTGGGCTGCGGGAAAGGCCACGACGTCCTGCGCATGGCAACCCTCGCAGGAAATGATGGTTATGCCTGGGGCATCGACATCTCCGAAGGAATGATGGAAACCGCACGCAACCAGGCAAAAAAACTTGGGCTCGCGCATACAGGTTTTATCAAAAGTGAGCTGGAAGCCATTGACCTTGAAAAGGAAATCGCTGATGTAGTCATCTCAAACTGCACCATCAATCACTCCCTTCACCAGGATAAGGTATGGAAAGAGATTGCCAGGATACTGAAAAAAGGCGGCCAGTTTGTGGTCAGTGACATTTATGCCCTGAAACCCATTCCCGAATCCTATCGCAACAATCCGGATATGGTTGCCGAATGTTGGGCCGGGGCCGTCACCAGGGATGAATATATACAAAACATCGAGCAGGCCGGGTTGAAGGATATTGAATTTCTTGAAGAATCAAAGCCTTATGAAAAAGGCGAAGTATTGGTAGCCAGTTTTACCGTAAAAGGACATAAATAGTTTTTATCAAAATCAAACCATAACAAAAACATCTATAACAA
>CAYMDX010000011.1:7076-24143 GCA_964389125.1 uncultured Bacteroidales bacterium | reverse complement strand
AAGGACATAAATAGTTTTTATCAAAATCAAACCATAACAAAAACATCTATAACAAAACATCTATAACAATGAAAAGTCTGATCAAAAAAGAAAAAAAGCAGGAAAAACAAACAAAAACCAAACAGGCACAGTGCTGTGCAAAAACTTCCGTAGCACAGGCGGGCTGCCACGACTAACATTCAATTAAAAGGCTCCGCTTTAGGTTTTACCATATATGCAACTTTCTCGATACAATATTATCTCGGAGATACCCGGTAGTGAGGATTATGTGATCGCCAACCTGCTCACAGGCCATGCTGACATAGTCAAACCTGAGGAGTTGCAACAATTAAAGGATGGCAATCAGCCGGCGTCCGCTGATTTTACACGCAAAGGATATCTGACAGATCCGGAAGCGGAGAAGCAGCGATTCAGGCTGGCGCATATTGACTTCCTTGAGCAGCGAGACCAGGAAGAGGTTCAGGTATTTTTTGCACCGACATACCTGTGCAATTTTCAATGCAGTTATTGTTATCAGGCGCCCTATCTGAACAAGCCTGATAAGCTATCGCCGGAGGTAACGGATGCTTTTTTTCATTATATAAACACATATCTGGGCGATCGCCGGAAATACGTAACCTTGTTTGGCGGCGAGCCCCTGCTGGCAGACAAAGCCTATAAAGACTCCATTGCCGGTTTTGTCAATACCTGCCAGACAAATGGTTTGGATCTGGCTGTAGTAACCAATGGTTACCTTTTGGATCAATACATCGATATTTTTAAAGATGTTTCGATCAGGGAGATACAGGTTACACTTGATGGACCGGAGGAAGTACACAACCGGCGGCGGCCGCATAAGGGTGGCAGGGATAGCTTCGCTCGCATAGCCGGTAGTATCGATGACTGTCTGGATGCAGGATTGCCTGTTAATCTGCGAATGGTGGTTGACCGGGAGAACCTTCACACGCTGCCGGATCTGGCCCGTTATGCCATAAACAGGGGCTGGACGGACTCACCACTTTTCAAGACCCAGCTTGGCAGAAACTATGAACTGCATCATTGCCATTCGGATGGTGGGGAGCTTTTCTCCCGTCTTTCTCTTTACAAAGAGCTCTATCAGATGCTTCAGGAGCATCCGGAAATTCTTGATTTTCACCGTCCTGCATTCAGTATAGCACGTTTCCTGAGCGACAACGGCCGGTTACCACCGCCGCTGTTTGATGCCTGCCCTGCCTGCAAGGGCGAGTGGGCGATGGACTACACCGGTAAGATCTATGGCTGTACTGCCACAGTTGGTAAACCAGGCGAAGAGCTTGGAAGCTTCTACCCGGTGGTTTCCCATCATGAAAACAAGATTGAAGAATGGCAGCGCCGCGATATCACAACCATAGAGGCATGTCGGCAATGCAACATCCAGCTGGCATGCGGTGGCGGATGTGGCTCCCTGGCCAAAAATAACCATGGCAGCATTCATCAGGCCGACTGCCGGCCTGTGGATGCGCTGTTGGGCATGGGCGTTGCCACTTATTTTTAAAATATCCCTTGCATCTTTCCGATAATTTATATCTTTGCACCGGTACAGGTATCCGGCGTCTTTCCAATTCGCCCGGATAAAAAGGGAATCAGGTGAAAATCCTGAACAGTTCCCGCTGCTGTAAGCTTCTTTCGAATATGTTTATCACTCCGATGCCACTGCCCTTGAAGGTGGGAAGGCGATAAACATGGAGCAAGTCAGAAGACCTGCCTGTATTGTATCTATTTGTAGCTTTCGGGAAAAAAGCGAAGAGACATTGCTTAGCACCCAATTCTCCATTTCATTTCTTTTTCCGGTTACAATAGACCATACCTTTTTGCTAAAAACACCGGCTTAACCCGGTAAAACTTATAATTATGCATCGCTGGTATATGTTTTTCATATGCATGTTGCCTTTGTTTGTCTATGGTAACAACGACCCTGAGCAAGAGCCTGACACCCTGATCACGCTTGACCAGGTAGAGGTTAGTGTGCAACGGTTCAGCACGTTCGGTTCGGGTTATACATTACACAGGCTTGACACCAACATTCTGCAGGGACAGTACGATCAGGGTATTGATTTCATCCTCTCCCGTCATTCCGGTGTCTTTGTGAAGAACTATGGTCCGGGAATCCTTGCCACAAGCTCTTTGAGGGGCGGGACAGCCGGACAGACATCCCTTCTGTGGAACGGGTTTAAGCTGGAAAGCCCGATGAATGGTCAGGCAGACCTGGCGCTTTTCCCGGCATTTTTTGCCGATGAGGCGGGTGTTCAGTATGGTGGCAGCAGTGCCCTGTGGGGCAGTGGCAGTATGGGGGGCGCCATACACCTGGATAACCAGCTCGGCCCAAAGGAAGGCTTCAACATGTCGGCAGGTTTTTCGGGTGGCAGCCTCGGGGAGCTGGCACAACAGGTAAAACTCTCATGGGGAAAACGGGCCGTATCAACCAGAGTCAGGCTGTTTAACAGCAACTCATCCAACAGATACGACTACAAAAATACGGCCATGGCTGGTAACCCCGTGCTGACCCAGGAACATGCTTCTGCCGACAAGCAAGGCATGCTTCATGAAACGCATATTGCCCTGAACGAGAGACACAAACTGGATATCCGCTGGTGGTGGCAGCAAAACACCCGGAGCATACCCCCTACCATGCTCCAGAACCACACGGGTGCTTATCAGGAGGACGATGCCCTTCGAATCACCGGTGAGTGGCAGGCCAGCCTGAGTCCGGGCGTTTTCCGGTGGCGGGGCGGATATTTTGATCAATCTTTACTGTATCGTGACAGCCTGAATAAAGAAAGCCTGTCAGGATCAAAGAGCCTGATTCAGGAAGCAGGCATGTTATTGAACCCCCTTCCGTCCCTGTTGGTCAAAGGCGGTATCAATGCCAAGTGGGTCAGGGCCACAGCAGATGAATACCAGGAAAATAAGGAAGATAAGAATCTGGCATTTTTTGGATTACTCCGATGGGATGCAATATCTGACAGGCTCCAGATCATGGCTAGCGGACGACAAGCCTTCACGGATGACACAAATGCACCATTTGCCCCTGCTTTTGGCCTGTCATGGCAGGCCGGGTCTCATCTGCTTGTCAAAGCCAACGCCGGCAAAAATTATCGCTTACCTACGATGAATGATAAATACTGGAGTCCGGGTGGCAATCCAAACCTGAAACCGGAACAAGGGTGGAGCCAGGACCTTGGATTAACCTTTAAAAACCCGGAAGAAAAATTTCCCGTCCGGCAAAGTAATACCTTTTCTGCCGCTCTGGAAAAGGTGTCCCTTACCGGCTTTCACAAGAAAATCAGCAACCAGATCGTCTGGCTTCCCCGGCAGGGGAGTATGCACTGGCGCCCTGAAAACCTGGCAGCTGTAAGAAGCTATGGGGTCGAAGCCAGGATCCGGGGAAGCATGCAAATGCAATCACTACAGCTTCAATGGCAGGCCCGCTGGGATCATGTCATAGCAAAAAACACCATTGCCACCAGCCCCAATGATCAATCCGCCGGGAAACAATTGATCCATGTGCCGAAAAACTCCCTGGGCTATAACCTGCGTCTGAAATATCAGCGGTTCAGCCTGAATTTTAATCACCAGTACACCGGACGCAGGTACACCAACAGCGACAACACAGCCTGGCTGAACCCCTATCATACCGGCGACATTGGAATTCAGTGGTATACCACTATCCAGGGGTACGAATTGCGCGCTTTCGCCAATGTCGTCAACCTGTGGAACGAGTCATACCAGGTGATGAGCGGCCGCCCGATGCCTTTAAGGCATTACAGGGCAGGCCTGAAAATGAATGTAACCAAATAACCCTGATCACAATTTATAAATATTAAAAACTAAATTTTAACATGAAGAATCGTATTACAATGATCACCAATCTTTTAAGAAAAAAAACACTATTATTCCTGATGGTAAGCCTGATTGCGGCTCCAGCAGTATTTTCACAGTCCACTGCGGATTTTGAAGGGTTTGACCTGGATGAAGAAAGCTACTGGAATGGCTCTGACGGATCAGGCGGATTTACCAGTGGGGACATCTTTTTCCCAAATTATTGGAACGAGGACTTCGAGAGCTGGAGCGGTTTCGCTGTGTCCAACATCACAGACAATGAAACGCCGGGATATGCAAACCAGTACAGTGCTTTTACCGGCGGTGGCTATGATGGTGAAGAAAACTATGCTGTCGCTTATGTTTCTGACCCTGTAACGTTTGAAAACAGCTATTTTTTTATCCCGGAAGGTTCGGAAGACGGTGATATATTAAAGGAGATTGTTGTTACCAACAATACATATGCTGCGACCACCATACGTGATGGTGATGATTTTACGGACCCGTTCGGCGGTGAAGATGGCGATGATCCGGACTGGTTTCTGCTGACGCTTGTAGGTTGGCTGGACGGTGAAGCAAAAGAGGATCAGGCGGTTGAGTTTTACCTTGCAGACTACCGTTTTGACGACAACGATGAGAACTACATTGTTGATACCTGGGAAACCCTTTCATTGGAGGAAACAGGACCTGTTGACAGCCTTGAGATCAGGCTCAGCTCATCCGATGTGGGAGAATATGGCATGAATACACCTGCCTATGTTTGTATCGGCCGGGTTACCATGATGGATGAGGATGATGCAACAGCCATTTCGGATATTAGCCGTGAGGGTAAAGCCAACATGTACCCCAACCCATTCCGGAACGAGGTAACCGTAAGTGTTTCCGAAGCCATGCAAAAAGAAACCATGCATGTACGCATGTATGATGCACATGGCAGGGAAGTATATACCGGAGAGGCTTCCAACCACCAGGCGATTGACCTGTCAGGACTTCGCAGCGGGATGTATATAGTTGTATTTGAAGGAGAAGAGTATCGCAGCAGTCAGCGGATCATCAAACAATAACATACTAATCCGGGTTATGCGTCATCTATATTATAAGGCCCTTTTAAAGCACTTTGGCACCGCCTGTCTCATTATTGCGGGGTTACTGATCTGTTCGTCCAGGGTGTCCGGACAGTTTGCTCCCCCGGCCGGACAGGAGGGCACCACAGCCATGCACAAAGACTCAACCGTGTTTGTCGGCTGGGCTACCGGTTGCGAAGTGGAAAGGGGCTATGTAAATATTGACAACCCGGAGCTCGGCTATGTCTCCGCCGGCAGCTGCGAAAACGCGACCGGAATACCTGGAGAACAGGGCAGCTTAAGCCTTGGCGACGGGGGACATGTCATCCTGACATTTGACGCCCCCATCGCCAATGGCCAGGGCTGGGACTTCGCCGTTTTTGAAAACGCCTTTGACGATTATTTCCTGGAGCTTGGCTTCGTTGCTGTCAGCTCCGATGGCGAAAACTTTTTTCGTTTCCCCAACACCTCATTAACCCAAACCGACACCCAAATCGGTGCTTTTGGCAGTGTGGAGGCAACAGAAGTCCACAACCTGGCGGGAAAATACAGGGTGTTGTACGGTACTCCGTTCGATCTGGACACCCTCAAAAACACACCCGGACTGGATATTAACCGAGTTACCCATGTGAAAATAACAGATGTTGTTGGCAGTATCCAGCCCGATTATGCCCGACATGACAGTCATGGCAATGTCATTAACTGTCCATGGCCGACACCCTACCCCACCGGCGGATTTGACCTTACCGGCGTGGGTGTCATCAACACGGCCAATCAAAAAGAGAAGCTGAAAGCCACGGTAATGCCGAACCCGGCCACTCATAACGGACGAATCAGCATTTATGCGCCTGAAAAAGGCAACCTGGAACTCCGGATTTTTGACAGGAAAGGAAGCCAGCAATATTCAGCCACCCTGCAGGTTAACGAAAAAAGAGAACACCTTCATGTTGACCTGAATCAAATACCTCTGAATGAAGGTATTCATATTATACATCTGACACTGGGAAACCTGTCTTATGGTAAGAAGTTCATGTTTTTGAAACAATAACCGGATACGCTTATCCTTTTAAATATATGCATTGCATTATGAAAATATCACCTGTATTGATACTATTCCTGGGACTTCTATTGCCATTAACGGGCTGTGATGAAGATGAAAGCCGGCCGGCAGACGCTTTTCCGAAGATTGCTCATGGAGAAGGCGTTTTTATTATCAATGAGGGCAATTTCGGATGGAATAATGCTTCGCTTGGGTATTACGATAAAGCCGACGACACCATGCATCAGGAACTGTTTATGCAAGCGCATGGCGAGCCTTTGGGTGATGTGTTCCAGTCGATGGTGATCCACAACGACAAGGCCTATATGGTGGTAAATAACTCGGGGCGCATTGAGGTGATACACCCCGAAACCCTTGAAAGGCTCGGAACGATAGAAGGGTTGACATCACCGCGATATTTTGTACCCGTTGATGACAACAAAGCCTATGTTACTGATTTATATGCCGACCGCATACATATTACAGACCTTCAAACGCTGGAGGTCACCGGCCACATATCTGTTCATGGTTGGACAGAAGCGATTGCGGAACTTTCGTCACGATTTGCAGCCACCGGTGTTGAGTCGGACCAATTGTATGTCATTGATCCGGAGACGGACCAATTAACCGACAGCATACATGTACCCCCGGGACCGGTATCGATGACAACAACGGCCGATGGGGATCTTTGGGTGCTCTCCGGCGGTGAGTCCTTGTTTAAGGCTCCTCCGGTGCTTTATCAAATAAACGGTCATGACTTTTCTATCCGGGCGGAACACCCACTTCCTGACGCCGACATACATTACAGCCGCCTGACTGTTTGCCCGGAAGGCAAAACGCTTTACTTCCTTGGTGGCGATGTGTATCGTCTGCATACAGACGATAGCAAAGCGGAAGTTGACGTCATCATACCTGCTGATGACCGGCTCTTTTACGGGCTTTCGGTAGACCCGTCAAACGGTGAACTATATGTCTCTGATGCCATCGATTATGTGCAGCAGGGCAGAATGCTACGCTATGACAGTGAAGGGAATTTGTTACATAGTCAACATACCGGCAATATACCAGGCGATTTCATCTTTTACTGATACCGGTTTTTTTCATAATTTTGCCTGCGGCATGTATCAGTCATTCGGTTACAGCCAGGATTTGCCTGTAATAATCATATGATGATTGCCGGGGAACTGTCTGTATGGAATGTACCGTCCATGACCGTTGTCATAGCCCGTATAATTGTCGGGAATGCTTATATAACCTGTCGAAACATGCGTTCATTATTCCGATTTAAATACCTGTTGCTTCTCTGTGGCCTGCTGTTGACCTTCACCGCGTGCGATGATGATGAGGTGTGTGAAGATGTGACCGCCAATGAGTTGCGAATTGGCTTCTACCTGGAAGGACAGGAAGAAGAGGTATGGGGCGGTGTTGACTCCCTTAGTGTCTATGCCCTGGAAAAGCCGGATCAGCCAATTTATGAAACGGAGCATTCCGTAACCCTCATAGAGCTACCGCTCAACCCGTCTGCCGATTCATGCGGGTTTGTACTGGATTTCTTTCATGAAAGAGACACCATCCTGTTGCATTACGAACGGGAAACAACTTTTTTATCGGTAGATTGCGGGTTTACTACTTTTTTTGATTTGGCAGACATTACCCATACCACAAATTATATTGTTTCATTGGCAGAATCAAATACATACGTAACAAACACCTTTGATGAACACCTTGAAGTTTTTCTTCCTGATACCGGTGATACTGATTAGTCACTCGCTGGCAGCCGCTGATGAACCTGACGGGAACGACACCCTGTACGTCCCGTCGGTTAAGCTGGGTCTCGATGTGTCGGGTTTTGCCAGAAAACTTGTAGAACCTGAAACCCTGACAGCAGAACTATCCGTTGACTATGAATGGCAGGAATATTTTTTTGGTGTGGTTGAAGCAGGCATGTTGACTGTAGACGTCGAAAAACAGAGTCATACCTACCAGACTGAAGGCAGGTTCATTCGCGCGGGTGTGGATATCAACATATTCAAACCTTCCGGGCATTCCTCCCAGGAGGGCGTTTTTGTAACAGGACGCTATGGATATGGCACCCTGGAGCAACGTGCACCCTATATACTTATCCATGATCCTTTCTGGGGTGATTATGAAACATCTATCGAGTCTGACCGATACCAGGCACACTGGCTTGAAGCAGGCATTGGGTTAAAAACGGAACTGTGGCGAAACATTTTTCTGGGTTGGAGTCTGCGGGGGCGCCTGCTTCTTGGGGGAACCTCAGATCCAGACATGGAGCCCTATTTTATCAGTGGTTTTGGGAAAAACGGAGGCTCTGCAGCCATCATGTTACATTATAGCATTTATTATCGCGTTCCTTTCCGATAGGTAAAACTTCCGGTAACAGTTTACAAGCATTCACCGCACGCGGTTTCCACTCTTTTTTTCTGCAAGATTGATCAGATAAACAAAGATATATTCCGACAAAAGTTTGGTTTTTCATGTTTTTTTTCTAAATTGTCCATCCTTAAAGGTCATTTCATCATGTATCTCCAAAAAACAATAACATGGATTCCCCCGGCAATCAACCCGTCCTTGTAACAACTGATTTTACAGAGGTCAGTGACTATGCCATAGACAATGCTGCTGTCATGGCGAGAGTACTAAACAGCAAAGTGATTATCCTGCATGTACCGGATAAGTACACCCAAAGGATGCTTAAGAAGGAGAAAAAACCCGAAAGTTATATCAACGAAAAGCTTGAGACCACTGCGAGCCAGATTCAGATGAAGCACGGAATAGAAGCTATACCACTTATGAAGAAGGGAAAGCTTTTTAAAATCATCGCAGAAACGGAGCGTGACAATGATGTTTTGCTACATTTTTTGGGAACGCATGGGAAAAGAGGGTTACAATGTATTACCGGCAGTTTTGCACTGAAGCTGATCAAACGTTCTTCGGTACCTGTGGTTGTTGTCCAAAAACCGGCCGGCAATGTCAGCTACAAACGGATCGTTTACCCGCTTGACCTGCAACTTGGTTCAAAACAGAAAGTAAAATGGGCTAAAATCTTACATCAGGCGGCCGGCTCTCATTTTGATATGCTTGTTGACAACTACGATGACAAATATACCGACCGCAAGCTTAATGCCGATCTCAAACAGGTTGTAGAGATCCTGGAGCATAACAACATTCCTTACTCCTCCAACTGTGCCAAACCGCGTGGCTCCTTTGCCAAACAAGTGGTTGAGTTTGCAAAAGAGAACAATGCCGATGCCATTATGATTTCTTCTGATCCGGATAAACTGACCTGTAACCCGTTTAACAGGGAAGAAGAAAGGGTGCTTTATAATCCTGAGCAAATCCCGGTAATGTTCATCAATTCCAAAAATCTGCATTTAGTAATCGGTGGGGCCTGATATGGTTACCGCTTTGAATAAATCCCACAAAAATGCCGGCCCCTTACCGGCATTTTTTTATTTTTATGCTGTAATTAATGAGAAGCGTGAACCTTTAATTTCTTACCTTTTAGTGTTTTAGACCTTTCGACATTTGGGAATTTTTACAAAATTATATACAGATGAAACTAAATGAAGCCAGAGAGCGCGTCAAACAACTCAGACAGCTTATCAACAAACATAATTACCGGTATTATGTGCTGGCCGACCCTTCAATCAGCGATTATGAATATGATAAGCTCATGGAGGAGCTCATATCGCTTGAAAAATCTTTTCCCGAGCTGCCCGACAACAATTCGCCCAGTCAACGGGTGGGTGGACAGGTTACCCGACATTTTCCCACGGTAACACATACCTATCCGATGTTGTCGCTCAGCAACACTTATAACAAAGATGAGCTGAGGGCGTTTGATAACCGCGTGTCGAAAGCCCTGGATGAACCTTACGGGTATGTTTGCGAACTGAAGTTCGATGGGGTTGCCATAGGCCTGAGCTATGAGAATGGTATGTTACAAAGAGCCGTCACGCGGGGCGACGGTGTTCAGGGAGACGAAGTTACCAACAACGTAAAAACAATCGGAAGCATTCCCCTTTCACTTGACCAGGAAAGCCTTCCGGCGTCTTTCGAGGTACGCGGCGAAATATATATGCCACATAGGAGTTTTCTTAAGCTTAATGAGGAAAAAGCCAACAGAGGCGATACGCCGTTTGCCAATCCCAGAAATGCGGCGGCAGGCAGCTTAAAGCTCCAGGATTCTGCCCTGGTGGCCAAAAGGCACCTCGATTGTTTCATCTACCGCGTTCTTGGGGAAGATCTCGGGTTTAAAACGCACTGGGAAAGCCTTCAGGCAATACAATCCTGGGGTTTTAAAGTATCCGGACACACCCAAAAATGTCCGGACATTGATGCGGTTTTCCGTTTTATAGAATCGGTTGAACAGGAGCGGGCCAACCTGCCCTACGATATTGACGGTGTTGTAATAAAAGTGAACAGTTTTGCCCAGCAGCAGGCCCTGGGTTTTACCAGCAAATTTCCGCGCTGGGCAATTTCTTTTAAGTTTAAGGCAGAACAAGCGATCACCAGACTATCAAATGTACAATACCAGGTTGGTCGAACCGGTGCCATTACCCCGGTAGCCAATCTTGAGCCGGTCGCCCTGGCCGGTACCACCGTAAAAAGAGCCTCCCTCTATAATGCTGACAAGATGGATGAACTGGATCTTCATAAAGATGATATGGTTTATGTAGAAAAAGGTGGCGATATCATTCCGAAGATCGTGGGTGTAGACGTCACACAACGGTCAAACAAGGCTGAAAGGTTCCGTTTTATCACCCGTTGCCCGGAATGTGGCAGTCAATTACAAAAACTCCCTGAAGAGGCCATCCATTTTTGTCCAAACAGCAATGCCTGCCCGCCTCAGGTCCGTGGAAAGATCGCGCATTTTATCAGTCGACGGGCCATGGATATTGACGGCCTTGGGGAAGGACGGACGGAACTGCTGATTAACAAAAACAAGATCCAAAACCCTGCCGACCTGTATGACCTGCATTATGATGACCTGATTGGTCTGGAAAAATCGATCAAAGACCCGGAGACCCACAAGGAGAGGAAAGTCAGTTTTAGGGAAAAAACAACGCAAAACCTCCTGGCGGCCATTGAAGCATCAAAACAGGTCCCTTTTGAACGTGTGCTGTATGCACTGGGCATCCGGCATCTGGGTGAAGCGATGGCCAAAAAGCTTGCACGCCATTTTGGCAGTATTGACCGGCTGATGCATGCTTCCAGGGAGGAATTACTGGCGGTGGATGAGATAGGCGAGGTTATGGCCAGCAGCATCCGCGACTTTTTCGATAACCCGGATAACAAACGAATCATTCAGCGTTTAAGGGATGCCGGCTTAAAGATGCAGGCAGAAGAAGCGCCATCACAGAAAACGACTCTTGATGGAAAATCATTTGTTGTGTCAGGCGTGTTTCATCAATTTTCACGCGATGAGATCAAAAAAATGATTGAAGACAATGGTGGTGAGGTAAAGAGTAGCGTATCCTCCAAAACAGATTATCTGGTGGCCGGTGACAACATGGGGCCGGAAAAGCGGAAAAAGGCAGAATCCTTGAATATTCCTGTTATCGGTGAAAATGACCTTCAGGACATGCTTAAGGAATGATCCCGTCAAAAATGCTAAGCTTCCTGTCAGCCATATCGGCCAGTGCATCGTTATGGGTGGCAATCACAAAGGTCTGGTCCATCTTGTCGCGCAGGGTGAAAAACAGCTGGTGTAACTCCCCTGACGCTGTGGAGTCGAGGTTCCCGCTGGGTTCATCGGCCAGCACCACCACCGGATCATTGATCAATGCTCTTGCCACCGCTACCCGCTGCTGCTCTCCTCCACTCAGGGCTGACGGTTTATGATCCATACGTTCGGCAAGACCCAGGATAGCCAGCAGCTCCAGGCCACGGGCTTCAGCTTCTTTCCGTCCGGTACCGGCAATGAAGGCAGGAATACAGACATTTTCCAGGGCGGTAAACTCAGGCAACAGGTGATGAAACTGAAATACAAAGCCAATGTGACGGTTTCGGAATGCAGACAGCTGCCGGTCACCCAGTTCACGGGTATTTGTCCCGTCAATGACAACACTTCCTTTGTCGTACTGATCCAGGGTGCCGAGAATATGCAACAGGGTAGTTTTACCAGCCCCGGAGGCCCCCACGATAGAAACAATTTCTCCCTTTTTTATCTCCAGATTGATCCCTTTCAATACCTCAAGGTCACCATACGACTTATAAATGTTCTCTGCAACGATCATGGCAGGTCTTTTTGTTTCTGAATTTTTTAAGCGGCTAACATACAAAGATACATAACATCAAACAGCGGTTACAACTTACCGTCAATCCTTCCATAAAAAAAATACTAACTTTGGCTTATCAACCCATACACCCTATGCAAAAAGTGCTTAAGATACTGCTGATAACGGTGGTCATGCTGGTTATTGCTTTTTTGTTTTTCTTGCTGCATGCCCAAATAACCTGGTACAATCCCGATACAAAGGAAACGCAATTCGAAACATCCCGACCTGATATGCTACACACCGGAGACACCCTCACCATGCTGACCTGGAACCTTGGTTATGCAGGTCTGGGAGATGATATGGACTTTTTTTATGATGGCGGCAGGCAGGTTCGAACCAGCGAAGCCAGGACACAGGAAAACCTGGATTCCATTCTCAACTTTATCAGGGAGCTTGATGACACGGACGTTTTCCTTTTTCAGGAGGTTGATCGTAGCTCCCGCCGTTCCTATTATATCAACATGGAAGACCAGCTGGCCACGCTTCTGCCGGATGCGAGCCATGCCTTTGGAAAGAACTATGATGTGCGCTTTGTGCCCCTTCCCTGGTATGCGCCTATGGGCCGGGTAGAGTCAGGTCTGATGACATCTGTTCGTCACCGGCCGGAAGTAGTCAAACGATTCAGCTATCCAGGCAGCTATCGATGGCCCGAGAAACTGTTTCACCTGCAGCGCTGCTTCCTGCTGAGCAGACACCCGGTCAGCGGAGGCAAAGAACTGGTGATCATCAACACCCATAACTCTGCCTTCGATGATGGACAACTGCGGAAAAAGGAAATGGCTTTCCTGAAAGAGATGTTAACCAATGAATACAACCAAGGAAACTATGTGATCGCGGGCGGGGATTACAACCAATGTCCGCCCGGATTTGAACCTGCATTCAGCAACAATATTTTTGACACCGAAAACCTGATGTATATCCCGGACGACTACCTGCCCGGCTGGCATTTTGTTTATGATCCAGGCACACCAACAAACCGGCGTTTGCAGACCCCTTACCTCCCTGACACCACGCCCACGACGCTGATCGACTTTTTTATCGCTTCTCCAAATATCGAACCCCTGGCGGTACATGGCATTCATCTGGATTTTAAACATGCAGACCATAATCCGGTACAGGCAATGTTCCGCCTGGCAGGATCAACCGGCCGGGGAACAGAATAATGAAACAACCAACAACTATGAAAACAGATTTCGAATCACTGAAACGGGAACTGACCGGTGATCTTTTTGGGGACAAGACCTGGCGGCTGTTGTATGCGACAGATGCCTCTGTCTTTCGCGAAGTACCTTCCGGAGTATGCCGGCCGGCTGGTCCGGAAGACATGAAAAAAGTCGTATCCTTCTGCAATGAAAATCAGATACCATTGATACCCCGCGCAGCAGGCACTTCACTGGCCGGACAAGTAGTGGGTAAAGGGTTGGTTGTTGACTTTTCCCGTTACATGAACAAGATCCTGGAACTGAACACAGGGGAACGGTGGGTCAGGGTACAACCGGGTGTTATACTCGACGACCTTAACCGCTATCTGGCGCCCCATGGCCTGTTCTTTGGCCCGGAGACCTCTACCAGTAACCGTTGTATGGTCGGCGGCATGGTGGCCAACAACGCCTGTGGCTCACATTCACTGATTTATGGCAGTACCCGCGATCACACCCTGGAAATCAAAGCCATTCTGACGGATGGGACTACAGTTCATTTTGGTCCGACAGACAAAGAGACTTTTCAAGATAAATGCAAAGGCGACAGGCTGGAAAATAAAATATACCGTCAACTCTCCGAGATGCTGTCGGAACCGCAGAATCAAAAAGAGATACAAACACATTTTCCCGACCCCCGCATCAACAGAAGGAATACAGGATATGCACTCGACCTGCTGCTTCATGCCGACGTATTTGGCGGGGATGAACCGTTTAATTTTTGCAAACTTTTATGTGGTGCCGAGGGTACACTTGCCCTATATGAGGAGATGAAGTTAAACCTGGTGCCACTGCCTCCGGCAGAAAAAGCCCTGGTGTGTGTTCATCTAAACGACCTGGACGACACCCTCCAGGCCAATATCATTGCCCTGAAACACAAGCCTGCGGCCGTGGAACTGATCGACGGTCACATCTTAAAATGCACCGAAAATAATATCTCCCAGTCGCAAAACCGTTTTTTTATCAAAGGCGACCCGGGGGCCATTCTGGTGGTAGAATTTACGGGTGAGTCAGGGGAAGAGATCAGACAGCGGGCCGGGACAATGGAAGCCCAAATGCGGGAAAGAAACCTGGGTTATCACTTTCCGGTGATTACCGGAGATGATATCAACAAAGTATGGGCATTGCGAAAGGCGGGTCTCGGTGTCCTGTCGAATATGCCCGGGGATGCCAAACCGGTGGCCGTCATTGAAGACACGGCCGTTCACGTGGAGGCCCTCCCGGACTTTATCACCGAGGTCAGGCAACTCCTTGACCAGCTGAACCTCCGCCGTGTGTTTTACGCCCACATAGGCAGCGGGGAGTTGCACATGCGGCCTGTTCTCAATTTGAAAGATCAACATGACGTGGAGCGATTTGAGAAGGTCGCCAAAGAAACTGCCCGCCTGGTTAAGAAATACAGGGGCTCACTGAGTGGCGAACATGGCGATGGAAGGTTAAGGGCGCCGTTCCTGCCAACATTCCTTGGGCAGAAAAATGTGGATATGCTGAAACAGGTTAAAGCCACCTGGGATCCTATGAACATCATGAACCCCGGAAAAATTACCGATGCCCGTTCCATCAAAACCGCATTACGCTATGAGCCTGACACAGCAGAAAAAATATGCAACACCTATTTTGATTTCAGCCACACCAAGGGATTTTTACGGGCGGTGGAGCAATGCAACGGATCCGGCGACTGCCGCAAGTCACCCGAATCAGGCGGCGTCATGTGCCCATCTTACCATGCCACACTGGATGAAACAGACAGCACCCGCGGACGTGCCAATCTCCTTCGGGAAATGATTACCCATTCTGACCAGAAAAACCCCTTTAACCATCCCGAGCTCATGCAGGTTCTTGACCTGTGCCTGTCATGCAAAGGATGTAAAGCCGAATGCCCATCCAGCGTCGACATGGGAAAATACAAGGGTGAAACCTTACAACAATACTATGACGCCAACGGGACACCGTTACGGGCAAGCATCATCGGAGCTTATGCCCGGCTCAACCGGCTGGGTAGCCTGTTTCCGCCCGTGTATAACTTTTTTGCCAGAAACAGCATAACCGCTTCTCTGATCAAAACGACCCTGGGCTTCACAAAAAACAGGGACCTCCCGCTGTTGCAAAAACGAAGCCTCAGGCGGTGGGCAAGAACCAACCTGCCAAAGCTGAATGATGGCAAACATCCGGATCATACCGTCATCCTGTTTTGTGATGAATTTACCAATTACAATGATACACAAACAGGGATTAACACCATACTCCTGCTGCATCGCCTGGGTTACCGCATTGAAATGCCTGAACACACAGAAAGTGGCCGGGCCTGTTTCTCCAAAGGACTGCTTAAAAAAGCGACAAAAATAGCCGACACCAATGTCAGGTCACTAACATCCCATATAAACGGTAAACGACCGCTTATCGGCATTGAACCTTCAGCCATTTTAACGTTCCGTGATGAATACCCGGATATTGTCTCAGATGAGTTGCGGGAACATGCCCAAAAACTGGCGGAAAACAGTTTTACGCTGGAAGAATTTCTCTCCGGTGCGCATGCAAATAACCGGATAGACACCACCGTCTTCAATGGCGGTCATCAGCAAATCTACCTGCACAGCCACTGTTACCAGAAAGCGCTTTCATCCACGGATCATGCCGTGCAAATGCTGTCTATGTTGGAGAATGCCAGCGTTGAAAAAATAGAATGCGGATGTTGTGGTATGGCCGGCGCTTTTGGTTATGAGAAAAACCATTACGAAATAAGTATGCAAATCGGCGAATTATCGCTATTCCCGGCTGTTCGCAAAGCAGAAAAAGAGGCGCTCATCGTAGCATCAGGAACTAGCTGCCGGCAGCAGATCCTGGACGGCACCGGACGTAGAGCCATGCATCCGGCAGACGTTCTGTTTCACAGCCTGAAAGCCCAGTGAGAACGAAAAAAGGGTAGCCGTCCTACGGCTACCCTTTCCATATAACACCAGTGAGAAACCAGGTTATTCGGCTTTTTTGCCGGTATCGTCAGCCTCTTTTTTAGTTTTGGCTTTGGCTCCCTTTTTCGCATCAGCCTCTTCCTTTTTCGCATCAGCCTCTTCACCGCTACCTTCCTTGCTTTCTTCCTCCTTCTTATTTTCGGTCTTCGTCTTCTTCGTGGAAGCCGACTTTGTCGTTTTTTTTGCGGTAGTGCTTTTCTTTGTTTCGCCGGCAGCTTCCTCTTCTTCCTCATCCTTTTTCTTTGTGGATTTGGCTGTCGACTTGGTTGTTTTTGCGCTGGATGCTTTAGCCTTTGTTTTCTTGGGCTTCTCTTCAGCTTCCTCGGCCTTCTCGGCTGTTTTCTCTTCTGCGGCTTTACCTTCCTCTGCGGTTTCACCTTCGTCAGCGTCGGCTTTTGCGGCCTCCTTGGTCTCCCCGGTCACATCCTGATCCGTTTTTTCCGGTTCAGCAGGTGCTTCTTCAGATGCCGGTGTTTCAGCCTCTTTAGTGGAAGCTTCAGTTGTTTCCTCCTCTTTCGTGGCCTCTTTCTTATCTTCAGAAGACTGCTCCTGTTCTTCCTCTGTTTTAGCGGCTTTGGCCTCCTTCTTATCTTCAGAAAGCTGCTCCTGCTCTTCCTCTGTTTTGGCGGCTTTGGCCTCCTTCTCTTCGGCTTC
>CAYMDX010000011.1:0-6976 GCA_964389125.1 uncultured Bacteroidales bacterium | reverse complement strand
GCTGCTCCTGCTCTTCCTCTGTTTTGGCGGCTTTGGCCTCCTTCTCTTCGGCTTCCGGTTTTTTGTCCGCAGCTTTTTTGGTCGACCGGGAGGTCTTCTCTGTCTCCTCAATCTCAGATTTCAGATTAGCCAACGCATCTATGTCGCCAAGGGTTGTTTTTTCCAGATTCTCCTTCATCTGCTTCACCGTTTTCTGGGTCGTCTTCTCCTTTGACTTCTTTTCGGCTGTTTCACTGGCTTTCTCTGCGTGACGCTCATCCTGGTAAACCCGGGTATGGGAAACAACAATCTTTTTGCTGTCTTTATTAAACTCAATGACTTTAAAGTCTAAGGTTTCATCCATTTTGGCAGTGGTGCCGTCCTCTTTCACAATATGGCGGGTTGGTGCAAAGCCTTCCACACCATAAGGCAGGGCTACAATGACACCTTTATCAGAGGTGCCAACGATGGTACCCTGATGCACGGAATCAACGGTAAACACGGTTTCAAACACATCCCACGGGTTCTCTTCCAGTTGTTTGTGTCCAAGGCTCAGTCTGCGGTTTTCCTTGTCGACATCCAGCACAACCACCTCGATGCTTTCACCGATCTGGGTAAACTCTGCAGGGTGCTTGATTTTCTTGCTCCAGGAAAGGTCGCTGATGTGAATCAGGCCATCTACACCTTCTTCAAGCTCAACAAAGATTCCAAAGTTGGTAAAGTTCCTGACTGTAGCTGTGGTTTTTGTGCCGACGGCATACTTCTCATGGATGTTTTCCCATGGATCAGGGATCAGTTGTTTGATGCCGAGTGACATTTTCCGCTCTTCCCTGTCGAGGGTAAGGATAACGGCTTCCACCTCATCGCCTACCTTCAGGAAGTCCTGTGCGGTACGCAGGTGCTGTGACCAAGACATCTCAGAGACGTGGATAAGACCTTCCACGCCGGGTGCGATCTCAATAAATGCACCATAATCGGCAATCACCACAACCTTGCCTTTGACCTTGTCGCCCACTTTGAGGTTGGGGTCAAGGGAATCCCATGGATGGGGCGTAAGCTGTTTCAGGCCGAGCGCAATACGTTTCTTGTTCTCGTCAAAGTCGAGAATAACCACATTGATCTTCTGATCAAGTTCGACAATCTCTTCCGGATGGTTGATACGGCCCCAGGAGAGGTCAGTAATGTGAATCAGTCCATCCACACCTCCCAGGTCGACAAACACACCATAAGAGGTAATATTTTTCACGCTGCCTTCGAGGATCTGACCTTTTTCAAGCTTGGCAATGATTTCAGCTTTCTGAATTTCAAGCTCTGCCTCAATGAGGGCTTTGTGAGAGACCACCACGTTTTTGTATTCATGGTTGATTTTCACCACTTTGAAATCCATGGATTTGCCCACATAGATGTCATAATCACGGATAGGTTTGACATCAATTTGTGAGCCTGGCAGGAATGCTTCGATACCGAAGACATCGACGATAAGTCCGCCTTTGGTGCGGCACTTGACATGGCCCTGAATAACCTCATCATTTTCTTTGGCCTTATTGATACGCTCCCAGGAACGTAGCGTACGCGCCTTTTTATGGGAAAGTACCAACTGACCAGTGCTATCCTCCTGACTTTCGACATATACCTCAATGGTATCGCCGACCTTCAGGTCGGGGTTATAGCGTAATTCCGCAGCCGGAATAACACCGTCTGATTTAAAGCCAATATTGACGACCACCTCACGTGAGTTTTTGGAAACCACCACGCCGTCAATCACTTCGCCTTCGCCGATTGACTTCAGGGTGTCTTCGTACATGTTTTCCAAACGCTTACGCTCTTCCTCAGAATAGTCATCCTGCTTCTGGTCGATAGCATCCCAGTCAAAATCACCGGGGACCTGTTCCTGAGCAGTGGTATCCTCTGCTACCGGCATGTCCTCACCGGCAATAGGGTTCTGAGGATCCTCAATCTTGACCTCTTCGGTGTTGGCTTTTGGTTCAGAAGCCTGATCTGTGGTTTTAACAACCGGTTTTTGTTCCGACGCACCGGAATTTTTTTCTTCTTCTGACATTCACTAATCTTATCTGTGGCTGCCCGGGGATTTGTACACATTATTTTGTTCCGGCACAAAAGGTTTTCCGGGGAGCCGGGTTAAACAATAGGTTTACTGGCCCGAAAACGGGAGTGCAAAGGTAGCATTTTTTTCAGAAAATAAAAAACTAAAAAACAGCCTTTGAGCAGGTTAAGACAAAGAGGGCTGTTGTGGTTTTTTGGATTTCTCTTTATACATACTCAGATCTACTACCTCTATCATCGCTGAGATATAAGAAAATTCAACGCCTTTCAGGTATAACGGGTTGATCTCTTCCACGTTCTTGCGGTTTTCTTTTGACAGGATGATGCGGGTAATGCCGGCACGTTTGGCTGCCAGAATTTTCTCCTTAATACCACCGACAGGCAGAACCTTTCCGCGTAGGGTCACCTCCCCAGTCATGGCGACAGCAGGCCGCACCTTCCTGCCCGTAAAGGCCGAGGCCAGTGCAGCAAACATGGTCACGCCGGCTGAGGGGCCGTCCTTAGGTGTGGCACCTTCCGGTACGTGCATGTGTACATGGTATTTGTGAAACACCTCCGGATCAACACCCAGGGATTCGGCATGTGCTTTCAGGTATTCAAAAGCCAGGGTAGCCGACTCCTTCATCACATCACCCAGGTTACCGGTAAGGCTCAGATTGCCTTTACCCTTGCTCAGACTGACTTCCACAAACAGAACTTCTCCGCCGGTGGGTGTCCAGGCCAGGCCGGTCATGACGCCGGACATATCTTTCAGGAGCGTTTGTTCACGTGTGTATTTCTCCGGTCCCAGTATGTTGCCGAGCTCATCAACTTTCAACGTGGGTTGTTTCTCATTACCCATCACAATATCCCTGGCGCGGGCACGGATGATTTTTGCCAGAACCTTTTCCAGGCTTCTGACGCCTGACTCCCTCGTATGATCCTGAATGACCCTTTCCAACACCTTCTTGGTAAACCGCAACTGGCTTTTCTTTACGCCGTGCGCTTCCAGCTGTTTGGGAATCAGGTGACGACGGGCGATCTCCTGTTTCTCTTCGACAATATAACCACTCAGGTCAATTATCTCCATACGGTCACGCAAGGCAGGCTGTATGCCTGATACGGTATTGGCGGTAGCAATAAACATGATATTCGAGAGGTCATATTCCACCTCCAGGTAGTTGTCGTAAAATGTGCTGTTCTGTTCTGGATCCAGCACCTCCAATAAAGCAGACGATGGATCGCCGGAAAAGTTTTTATAGCCGACTTTGTCAACCTCATCCAACACAAAAACCGGATTGGATGATTCGGCTTTTTTCAGATTCTGAACGATACGGCCAGGCATGGCACCGACATAGGTCTTACGATGCCCACGTATTTCGGCCTCATCGCGCAAACCGCCCAATGACATGCGCATATATTTCCGGCCGAGGGCGCTGGCAATGGATTTACCAAGCGACGTCTTTCCCACCCCGGGAGGCCCGACAAAGCAGAGGATGGGTGACTTCATGTCGCCTTTGAGCTTAAGCACAGCCAGGTATTCAATAATGCGATCTTTGATTTCTTCCAGACCGTAATGATCGCGATCGAGGATTCGTTGTGCCTTTTTCAGGTCAAAATTATCCGGGGTAAATTCATTCCAGGGAAGATCCACAAGGGTCTCCAGGTAATTGAGGTGCACGGTATACTCCATGGCCGCCGGATTCATTCGCTGAAGGCGGGAGAGCTCTTTTTCAAAGACATCTTTTACCTGTTGACTCCACTTCTTCTGCCCGGCCCGCTCTTTAAGCTCATTCACCTTCTCCTCATGCGGACTACCGCCAAGCTCCTCCTGGATGGTCTTAAGTTGCTGACCCAGAATATAGTCGCGTTGTTGTTTGTCAATATCAACCTTCACTTTGGAGTGGATCTGGTTTTTCAGCTCCACCACCTGCAACTCCTTGTTGAGGTGTTCCAGTACGACATTGGCGCGGGTCTCCACATCCGGTATCTCCAGTAACTTCTGTTTTTCCTGGACATCAATATTGAGGTTGGATGAGATAAAGTTGACAAGGAATACCGGGCTTTCAATATTTTTTAAGGCAAAAGCAGAGTCGCTGGGTACATTGGGTGAAAGCTTTACAATTTTAATGGCCAGATCCTTCAATGTGGATATCAGGGCATTAAACTCTTCCGTCTCACTGGGCTTGTCGGCAGTTTCAAACGGTTTCACCCGGGCCATGAAGTAGGGGTCACTGCTTGTGAGCTCTTCTATTTCGATTCGCTTCTTGCCCTGAATGATAACCGTGGTATTGCCATCGGGCATCTTCAGGATCTTCATGATCTGGGCAGCAGTACCAATGGTATTTAGGTCTTCAAAAGAAGGATCTTCGATATCAGCGTCTTTTTGTGAAACCACGCCAACGATGCGTGAATCATCATAGACTTCACGCACAAGCTTTATCGATTTATCACGACTAACCGTAATGGGAATCACCACACCGGGAAACAGCACGGTGTTTTTCAGTGGCAGGATGGCCAGTTCTTCGGGGATCTCTTCTTCAGCCATCCGCTGCTCTTCTTCTGACGAGAGCAGGGGAATAAATTCACTGTCCGCATCCAGCCCTTCTTTCGAAATCAAAAAATCATTCTCAAATAAGTCACTCATAGTAAAATTTATATGTCATTTTGTCATTTATGCTGTCAGAAAAAACAGCCACATCGCCAGTCTGCTATTGAAATATGGCAGCCGAAATAGCAGGTTAAAGGCTGTTTTACAAAGCGTTATAATAAAAATATTGAACCGCGCTGATTCCTGGTTCAAATATCATAATAATATTGCAACCAACGTGCCAACATGTTTAGGGAATATTGGCGAAAAGTCTATGTAATTGCAGGTATGTTATGGTCTATCCCGGCCTGGATTATAATGCTTTTAAGCTGTTAATGGTATTGTCAGCCAGTTCGCTCTTTCTGCGAATGTGCTCCTGAATCAGGTGAACGAACTGGTTTTCTTCAAAGCTGCCACGCACTGCTTTAAAATCATCTTCTTTTGTTTGCCGGTCACCGTCAGGTCCAAAAACCGTCATGGCACTTTCCTGGAACTCTTTTTTGGCATCTTCATAGAGTTGCTCGTCCAGGCCAATCACACTTTCTTTCCATTCTTCAATAAAGGAAATCAGATCTTCCGGGCTCATTTCATGAATAGCCTTTTGAATATAACTTTCCAGGCTATCAGCCGCCCACGTCCATTCATAGTCATCGTAATGATCATGAAGGTTTCTGAAAAACATCTCTGTTTCTTCCAGCCTGTTTATTTCACCCGTTTCCAACTGGTCCAGCAAGTGTTCAATTTCATTTTTAGGAGCGATCAACCCGGCAAGGTCCACCCAGGAACCTTTCCCTTTGGCACTTTGGGGGGTAAGGCACGCTATAAGTCCCGGGCGGTTCGCTGGCTTATATTTTTCAATTCTTGATATAATGCAATTACCCAGGAATTTGACAATAGCCATCGAATATAATTGTATACCCCGCACCAATGCCTTTTGTGAGATATGTAAAGCGTTCCATGTATGGTCATCTTTGTTTTCACCTTTGTTTGCAAGGTTCTCCAGAATGTCTTTTCCCTGTAGCATTCGTTCTGCGGTAAAGGGGGTTAACAGTTTGTAATTGATACAGTCAAGCATATCAGGATCCTTCCTTTTATCGCGGCGGGGCCATTTCATGGCATCACGTATGGTACCAACACTCCGCAGGTTGACCGCCGGAACCAGCCATGTTGTTTCTTTGTTTTCGATCAAATAGGAAAAAGGCATGCGGGAAGTATCCGGGTTAGTGTAATGGCGTCCCATAACAAGGGTAAAGGGACCGATTTTGGCTGGCCATAACAGGTAAGATTCACTTGTGGTCTTAGAACCTCTCTCAACCAACCCATGATGCACAGGGCCTAATTTGTACATGTGATTGCTTTGATTGGAGCCACTGCCGGCATTTGCAAAAGAAAACATCCCGCCGATCAACAAAGTAGACTTATGATGGGTAATCGTGAAAGGACCTGCAAATATTGAACATGCTTCTCCGCCAAAACCCTCACAGTTGGAAAAGAAAACGGAATGGGTTGCTGAATAATGCTTGAGAAGCCGGCAACCCTGTCCAATAAAACAATTGTCAATTATGGTATGGCTGGACACCTCCGTTCCGGAGGAGATAATAAAATGATCGGCAACCACATTGTCACCAATTTTCACCGGATCAGAGATATGGCTGTTAATACTGCCTTCATATAAACGAGAAGCCCCATCTATCCGGGCTTGCTCACCAATCCGGACATTGATTATTCGTCCACAATTCATAATCCGGGTATGGGCTCCAATGAACCCTTGTTCGGCAGTATTCTTAGCTACATAGTCATTGATCATCCGCTCAATGGACTGCAGCAAATGTTTCCTGTGCCGGTAGATTACCATGATATACGCCAGATGAGCAGATAACCTGTCATAAATCATCAGCCGGCGGCCACCTGTTTCATCCAGCACATCCACCATAGTACCATTTCCAAAGGAAGTAGGCCCATCCAACATGATCATATCAACATTTTCTATAACCACGTGGTCGCTGATACGATAATTCGCCACATAATTCATAACATTGCTTATGAGGGCCTGATCCCCGATAACACAATGATGAAAATGGGTGTTATAAAGCCCGGCCGTTTTTTTCAGCCCCCCCGGATATTCAACAGAATCTGTATACAAACCCAAATAATTGGTTCCGGAAAAACAACAGGAGACAATATTGTCGGGACAAAAAGAAGGATTAACATGTATTTTATCCCAGTTGTCCGAGGTGCAACCCTGCTTTTGCAGCTGCTTTTGCTCCTCTTTTGATAGTTTGCGATAGTGTTTCATATGAATAAATATACGACAAACTTTATATTAGACCAATGAACATACACTTTTATGGAAAAATGTGGCTT
>CAYMDX010000010.1:0-29880 GCA_964389125.1 uncultured Bacteroidales bacterium | reverse complement strand
GTTTACCGTTTACCGTTCACCGACCAGAAAAAACTATAGGCAGCGTCCATCTGTAGAAGAAACTTTACCTTCTGGCAAATATAAACACTCAGAAAAATGAAAGCTTTTATTATTTCTATTGGTGAGGAGATGCTGATCGGTCAGACGGTCAATACCAATGCGACCTGGATGGCTTCCCGACTGAATGATGCGGGAATTGAGGTCAATGAGATCAGGATTATTACCGACGACAGGGATGAGATTTTCGGGACCCTGACAGAAGCCACCCGTAAGTCCGAACTGGTTTTGATGACCGGCGGCCTGGGCCCCACAAGGGATGACATGACCCGGGATGTGTTATGCCGCTTTTTTGATTCTGAGCTGGTATTAAACCAAACCGTCCTTGATGATATTACGGTCTATCTGAAAAACCGTGGCCGGGAACTCACCGATATCAATCGCATGCAGGCCATGGTACCGGACAGGGCATATGCCATCCGCAACCCTTATGGAACTGCTCCGGGAATGTGGTTCAGCGCGCATGAGAACCAGGTGATTGCCATGCCAGGTGTTCCCTATGAGATGAAAGAAATAATGCAAAGCCATATAATCCCTTATTTACAGGATAAGGATCAGGATCAGTATATTATCCATAAAAACATCCTGACGCATGGGCTGGGTGAATCGACCCTGGCGGAGCTTATAGCAGACTGGGAAGATGATCTGCCGAAACATATGCAGCTGGCCTATCTTCCCTCTACCGACATCATCAAATTGCGCCTTACGGCAAAGGGAAATGATAGGGAAGCATTAAACAGAACCATAGAACAGGAAACAGAAAAACTGAAAAAGATCATCCCCGACTATATATGGGGGTATGATGATGACACGCTTGAAGGATTAACAGGGGCGTTATTACAGTCAAAAGGCAAGCTGCTGGCCACGGCCGAAAGCTGCACGGGAGGTGCCATCGCAAGCCGGATAACCTCAGTGGCAGGTAGCTCAGCCTATTATACAGGTAGTGTGATCGCATATGACAACCATGTTAAAATCCAACAACTGGGTGTTGATCCCGACTTGCTGAAAACACATGGTGCTGTCAGTTGTGAGGTGGCGGAAGCTATGGCACAAGGGGTACAACAACTCCTTCGAACAGATTATGCCATTGGCGTGACCGGCATTGCAGGACCGGCGGGAGGTACAGACGAAAAACCCACAGGTACAACGTGGATAGCCATAGCCGCCAAAGACAACGTTATCAGCCGAAAATTTTCCTTCGGCGACAGCAGAGACCGTAATATCATACGTGCATCAAACGCGGCATTGGCTATGCTCAAACAACAACTTGCATGAGCACACACACCTGTTCGTAATGTGATTTGACTTATATAAAATGGCTGATAATCCTTTCTGTTATCTGAAAAGGCAAAATATTCACCAAATAGATTATTTGCACCATTCGCACAACCAAAAATAATTTGTTTCTTGCAACATAACAAGCTACAACATGGTTCACAAGAATAAAATCACAACACTTACAGAATTTATCATCCAGCGGCAATCTGAGTATCCACATGCCAAAGGGACCCTCACCCGCTTACTGAATGATATCGCAACAGCAGCAAAGATTGTTAACCGGGAGATCAATGCGGCCGGTCTGGTTGATATCCTGGGAAATATCGACAAAGAAAATATCCAGGGTGAGACGCAGAAAAAACTGGATATTTTCGCCAATGAAATGTTCATAACAGCCCTGAAAGGCGGCGGTGAATGCTGTGCAATTGCTTCTGAAGAGAACGAAAAAGTGATCTCGTTCAGTAATGATTTTTCTGAATTGGGTAAGTACGTAATTGCCATGGACCCCCTTGACGGGAGCAGCAACATAGAATCAAATGTCTCCATCGGCACCATCTTTTCCATTTACAGGCGTACTACCGAAGTTGGCGGAGGCACCCAGGCAGACCTTCTGCAACCCGGCTATAACCAGACCGCCGCAGGTTATGTCATTTACGGATCATCAACCATGCTGGTGTATACGACCGGGAAAGGCGTGAATGGATTCACCCTGGATCCCTCCGTAGGTATTTTTTGCCTGTCGCATCCCGACATGGCATTCCCTGAAAAGTCAAACATGTATTCCATTAATGAAGGGAATTATATCTATTTTCAGGAAGGGATTAAACAATATATTAAATATTGCCAGGAAGAAGATCCGGCTACCAAACGACCATATACTTCCCGTTACATCGGATCGTTGGTGGCCGACTTTCACCGGAACCTCATCAAAGGCGGCATCTTCTTATACCCCGGCTCGAAAAAAGCACCCCATGGCAAACTCAGGTTGCTTTATGAATGCAACCCCATTGCATTTTTGGCTGAACAGGCCGGTGGAAAAGCAAGTAATGGTCACAAACGTATCCTCGATATTGAACCACAATCACTTCATGAACGTTCTCCGTTTTTTACCGGCCCAAAAGAAATGGTAGAAAAAGTGGAATCATACATTCAGCAAACGCCAGAAAAAAACGAATAACGCGTTGAATACAGATCAATTTATTAAGCTGTTTGAAAAAGGTCATCAGCTCCGTCAGCTCATTGCGTACCTCCGACAAAGCGCCCCCGGGGCTGCAGGATTATCCGGCCTGGCAGGGTCTGCTGATGCAGTAATAGCTGCTGCTTCCATCAAAGCAGTCAAAAAGCCTTTTGTGTTTGTTTTGCCAGACCGGGAAACAGCCGCCTACTTCTTTAACGACCTGGAATACCTCCTCAATGAAAAAAACCAGGATTATGAAAACCGGAACAGCTTTTTCTTTCCATCTTCCTATAGAAAGAAAGCACAATCAATGCAGGAGGACAATGCCAATATCCTGCTCCGTTCCGAAGTGGTCAACCGTCTGGCAGCAGAATCCGGCAGGACGGTCATCGTAACGTATCCGGAAGCTTTTAGTGAAAAGGTCTTATCGCGCAACATCCTGAAGAAAAATATCCTTTCTGTGGAGCAGGGGGAGCAGCTATCTGTTGACTTTTTATTGGAACTACTGTTGGAATATGGCTTTGAGCGTGTTGATTTTGTCGTGGAGCCGGGTCAATTCTCCTTGCGGGGCGGGATCATTGATGTTTTTTCTTTCTCCAATGATCAACCTTTCCGTATTGAGATCATGGGCGACGAGGTTGAAAGCCTGAGAACCTTTAATCCTGAAACCCAATTATCGGTCGAGCACCAGGCGCGTGTTAACATTCTGCCCGACATTCACGAAATATCAAAAACATCAAAAGCTTCGGAATTTCTGCTTTCCTCCATGCCAGGAAACACGCTGGTATGGGTGCAGGATACATCCTTATGTCTGGACCTGATCCGGGAAGCCTTTGAAGAGAAGCGGTTTAATGAAGAAAGCTATACTACCCACCGCGAGATCCATGAGGTTCTGCTGGAAAGACGTGTCGTGGAGTTTCACCGGACGATGCTCTCCGACAACAAAGAGCTGTTCCGGTTTTCCTGTGAACCCCAACCCAACTTCAACAAAAATTTCGAACTGCTGCTACAAACCCTGAAAAAAAACACGCAGGAGTCATACCGTACCATCATATTATTTGATAACCCCAAACAGGTTAAACGTATTCAAAGCATTTTTGAAAGCATTCTGGAATCAGAGGGTGGTCAGCCTGAAGATGTTCATCATGAAGAGTTGCTGCTTTCCCTGCATGAAGGGTTCATTGATCATGATAACCAGGTGGCATGCTATACTGATCATCAGATTTTTGACAGGTTCCACCGCTATCAGCTGCGCGATAAATTTCCGGGCAAACAGGCCATGACCCTGCAATCTTTACACAACCTGAAGCCCGGGGATTATGTAACCCATATTGATCACGGTATTGGTATTTTCAGCGGCCTGGAGAAAATAGAGGTCAACGGGCGGTTGCAGGAAGCCATTCGGCTGATCTATAAAAACAATGACATCCTCTATGTCAGCATACACAACCTGCACCGAATTTCCAAATACTCCGGAAAGGAAGGTACGGAGCCTGCCTTGCACAGACTGGGTGGCAGCGCCTGGAACAGACTGAAAAGCAGGACAAAGAAAAAGGTCAAAGATATTGCGCATGACCTTATCAGGCTTTATGCAACCAGGAAAGCACAGGAGGGCCATGCCTTTTCTCCGGATAACTACTTGCAGCACGAACTGGAAGCCTCTTTTATTTTTGAAGACACACCGGATCAGGAAAAAGCCACCATGGATGCAAAAAAAGACATGGAGTCATCCCATCCGATGGACAGGCTGATTTGTGGTGATGTCGGCTTCGGGAAAACCGAAGTAGCGATCCGTGCGGCCTTCAAAGCGGTGTCCGACTCAAAGCAGGTAGCTGTTCTTGTCCCAACCACCATTCTTGCCTTGCAGCACTACTATACCTTCAGCGAACGACTTAACGACTTCCCCTGTAATGTAGACTATGTAAGTCGATTCCGAACGAATGCCGAAAGGAAGAAGGTGCTGGAAAAAGCCAGGGATGGTGAAGTGGATATTCTAATCGGGACCCACCGTCTGCTAAGTAAAGATATGGTTTTTAAAGACCTCGGGTTGTTAGTCATCGATGAAGAACAAAAGTTTGGGGTAGCGTCCAAGGAAAAGCTAAAAAGACTTCGCACCAACGTCGATACCCTGACGATGACTGCCACGCCCATACCACGAACACTGCAGTTCTCCCTCATGGGCGCCAGGGATCTGTCTTATATCAACACGCCACCGCCCAACCGTTATCCCATCATCACCGAGGTCCATATATTTAACAAAGACCTCTTGCGGGAAACCATCATGTATGAAGTTTCCAGAGGCGGACAGGTGTTTTTTGTCCACAACAGGGTGCAAAATATTACGGAGGTGGCCGCCATCATTCAGGATGCCTGTCCGGAGGTGAAGATTGCCGTTGGACACGGGCAATTGGAGGGCAGCCGTCTGGAGCAGATTATGGTAGATTTTATTCATGGCGAATATGATGTGCTGGTATCAACCACGATCATTGAGTCGGGGCTTGACATCCCCAATGCGAATACCATTATCATCAACAACGCGCACCATTTCGGGCTAAGCGACCTGCATCAGATGCGTGGCCGGGTGGGCCGCAGCAATAAAAAAGCATTTTGTTACCTGCTCTCTCCGCCCATGAGTACCCTCACCGAGGAGGCCAGGAAACGGTTAAAAGCCATTGAAGAGTTTTCGGCCCTGGGCAGTGGTTTCAATATTGCCATGCGGGACCTTGATATCCGGGGAGCAGGTAACCTGCTGGGCGCCGAACAAAGTGGCTTCATTGCCGAA
The DNA here is from genome assembly GCA_964389125.1 of uncultured Bacteroidales bacterium. Taxonomy (GTDB): domain Bacteria; phylum Bacteroidota; class Bacteroidia; order Bacteroidales; family UBA7960; genus PUPG01. The sequence continues at coordinate 24,586 of CAYMDX010000010.1, read as the reverse complement.
GTAGGTTTTGAAACCTATCATAAGATCCTGGATGAGGCTATCAATGAGCTACGTGAAGAAGAATACAAAGATTTGTTTAGCGACGATGGTTCACAACAGCGTGAAAGAGATTTTGTGACGGACTGCCAGATAGAAACAGACCTGGAGCTGATGATCCCCAGCTATTATGTCACCAATGTTGAAGAGCGGCTGGAGCTGTATAAAAAACTGGACAATATCAAAGAGGAAGCGGAGCTTCAGGCTTTTGCAGGCAAAATGAACGACCGTTTCGGCCCCCTCCCCGATTCGGTGAACGGGCTATTACAGGCAATCAGACTACGCCGGAAAGCAAAAAGAGCCGGCTTCGAAAAAATAATCCTGAAAGCAGACAAGATGATCGGCCATCTGCCCGACCAGGAAAAGACCGACTATTACCAGAGTGAGCAATTTGGCCGGGTTCTGGAATATGCCCAAAACAAACCATACAGATGCCAGATCAGGGAAGTTGAGTCACACCTGGCCATCACCATTGAACAGGTCAACCATATCGATGAAGCTTTGGAAATCCTTACAGAGATCGCAGCAACTCCCTGATATCCTCCCGGATCTTATTAGCCATAGAATCGGCTTTTACCGGGCTATCACTCTCCACATATAACCGTATCATGGGTTCGGTGTTCGACATACGAAGATGCACCCACTCCCGGTCAAACCAAATCTTCAAGCCGTCTCTCTGATCCAGCGTGTAACGACTGTATTTCTCAGCCATCTTATCTATGATGTCCCGCAGGCTCACCTCGGGCGACAGGTCAATCTTATTCTTGGACATAATATACTCAGGATACTGCCTTCTAAGTTTGCTACAGCTCTTTCCACTCTTCGCCAGTTGAGTCAGAAACAAGGCAATACCCACCAAAGCATCCCGGCCATAATGTAAGGCAGGATAGATAACGCCGCCATTACCTTCGCCGCCGATAACAGCATCATGCTCCTTCATGGCTGCAACGACATTAACCTCCCCGACCGGCGAATAATAATGATTAACCCCGTGGGCCTGACTGACTTCTGCCAGTGCCTGCGTGGAAGACATATTGCTGACCGTATTTCCGGGAGTATGCGAAAGGATATAATCAGCCACAGATACCAGCGTGTACTCTTCACCAAACATCTCTCCGTCTTCGGATACAATGGCCAGACGGTCAACATCCGGATCAAGCGCCAGGCCAAGGTGTGCCTTTTCTCTTACCACCTTGTTCGACAGTTCGCCAAGATGTTCCTGGAGTGGTTCCGGGTTATGCTGAAACACGCCATTGGGCTCACAGTTCAGTTCAACAACTTGTTGTACCCCCAGAGCGCCCAACAACAATGGCACAGCGATACCCCCTACAGAATTAATGCCGTCCACAACGACCCTGAAGTTGGCAGCACGGATGGCCTCATCATCTACCAGCGGTAGTGCCAGGATCTTTTGAAGATGTTTTTCAAGAAGGGTGTCATCAAACAGTATCCTGCCCAGATTATCCACCGATTCAAAATGCAGCTTATCCTGGTCGAGATATGCATTCATTGCTTCTCCCTGGGCAGCGGTCAGAAACTCCCCCTCGTGGTTAAGCAGCTTCAGCGCATTCCATTGGCGCGGGTTATGACTGGCCGTCAATATCACTCCCCCATGAGCCTGATGAAGCTGAACACCCATTTCTATCGTCGGTGTCGTGGAAAGGCCTGCGTCAATCACATCTATACCCAGGGCCTGAAATACGGAGGTGATCACCCCGTTTACCATCGGACCCGATGTGCGGGCATCCCTGCCGATGACAACTGTAATGCGCTGATTGCCATACTGCTCCTTTAACCACATCCCAAAGGCACCAGCAAACTTTGTGATATCAACCGGAGATAAACCCTCACCGGGATAACCGCCAATAGTACCACGTATCCCTGATATTGATTGGATTAATGTCATATCCTTGTCGTTTTTTTTACAAATGTAATAGAAAAGACAGAAGATTGATAAAATAACTTGATAACCCAACAAGCCCTCTAAAAATCCAGCATCCCGAAATAAAAAATCTACCCATATTGGTTATATTTGTAATACAATTTAGACCTGTAAACTTCCATTGAAAATCAATAAATTACATATTCTGCTCACGATCTTTGCCGTTTCTCTGGCATGTTCATCGTGCATCCCGGGACAAAATATTCCCGAGGAGGATTATCTGCTAAACCGAAATCGCATAAAAATCGAAGATGCAGATATTAATTCGCATGAATTAGAGGCCTATGTGCGACAAAAACCCAATCGCCGGACTCTGGGTCTGTTTCGTTTCCACCTGTATGTTTATCAAATTGCTGATAAAAGAGATAATGGCAGAATAAGCCATTGGTTAAAAAACAACATTGGGGAACCACCGGTCATTTTTGATCCCCGGCAGGCTGAGCAAACAGAACAACAGTTCGAATTATATCTTCAAAATAAAGGATATTTCAATGCCAGTGTTCAGAAGGATATAGATTACCGCGGCAACAGGGCTGACGTTACTTATACGCTTAAGGGCAACAAGCCTTATACGATAAACGATATTCATTATATTGTTCGTGACCCCCATCTGGAGCATTATGTTTATGCTGATACTACGGAATCGCTGATTCGCAGTGGTGAACACTATGACACAGAAATCCTGCAGGACGAACGAAACAGAATAACCAGAAACCTAAAAGAAAAGGGGTTTTTCAGATTCTCCAGGGACTATATTCACTTCCAGGCAGACAGCACCGTAAATAACAATAAGGTTGACATCGACTTTATCATCCATAACCCGGATTTTGAAACGATAGCGCAGACCGATAGTGCTCCGGCAGCATCGCACAAGAAATATAAAATCAACGAGATGGTTATTTATCCCGATTACAAGCAGTTTACGGACGAGCGTCATCATCCTGACACAACCGTATTGCGGGCAGATAACAGCAGCAATCAGACGGGGGATATCATATTTTTACATAACGGCCCCATGCATATCAAGCCGGAAGCACTTACCAACAACATCTTTTTTCAACCTGGTGAGTATTATGATATTCATAAGGTTGAACAAACGCATCATTACCTGGCCGGGTTACGCAATTTCCGTTTTGTGAACATTCAATTTGATGAAACAATCAGTGATGAACCGGAATTATCTAATGATACGCTTGGCCATATGGATGTGGGAATTGAGCTGACCCGCTCACCCGCTAACGCTTTTACAATCGAGGCTGAAGGGTTAAACACGGCAGGTAACCTGGGAATCGCCACCAACCTGTTGTATCAGAACAGAAACCTGTTTGGAGGTGCTGAGATGTTTAATATCCGTCTGAAAGGGGCCTTGGAAGCTTCAGGAGAATCGGGCGACGAGGAAGCTTTCAGCAACCTCCCCTTCAATACGGCCGAAATGGGTGCAGACTTTTCTATTGATTTTCCGAAACTGATATTTCCTTTCCATCTTGAAAACCTTGCGAGGACAGGTCGTCCCAAAACCACACTGCTCACCGGTTTAAACTATCGCCAACGTCCCGACTATACAAGGTATATATTGAATTTTAGTTATGGCTTTCAATGGAGCTACGATGACCATCAACAGCATCAGTTAACACCCCTGGAAATCAGTTCCATCAAAATTTTTAATGATTCAATATTACAATCGAACATACCGGATTCAAACCCACTGATTATGAGCCGGTACAGTGACCACCTGATTGCCGGCCTCAAATACGAATATATCTATAACACGCAGGAGATAGACGTATCCGAAAATTTTCTCTATTTACGCGGGAATTTTGAATCGGCAGGCAACCTGTTGTATTTATCGGCAGATAGACTCAATCTTAGCAGGAACCATAATGACAGGTACACCATCAGGGATATCCCATTTGCCCAATATCTGAAGGCAGATGCTGACTTCAGGTATTATCGTGTTTTTGATGAGAATAACTCCCTGGTCTTTCGTTTGATGGGTGGGATCGGTGTGCCTTATGGCAACCTTGATGTGATGCCTTTCATCAAAAGTTATTATGGTGGCGGAGCTAACAGCATAAGGGCCTGGAGTATATATAACCTTGGACCTGGCGGTTACCAGGCCGGAGATGATTTACGGTTTGACAAATACGGGGATATCAAGCTCGAAGCGAATATTGAACAGCGTTTCTCCATTTATCGCTACTGGGAAGGGGCTTTCTTCCTGGATGCGGGCAACGTTTGGTTTCTTCAGGATAATGAACAGTTTCCCGGCGGTGCTTTCTCGGCCGATCGTTTTTACAAAGAAATCGCCATAGGAGCCGGTATGGGTATCCGGCTTGATTTCAACTTCTTTATTGTCCGCCTGGATGGCGCATTTCCAATCAGGGACCCTGCCATGCCACCCGGCGATAGGTGGGTCAGTCGCTGGTCCAGGCTTAATCAATGGAATTTTAATCTGGGGATCGGTTATCCCTTCTGATATCATCTACCGTATATGAATAACATCGTCAATGCCATAACAAAACAGTTCCCCTATCAACCCACTGAAGATCAGGCCGTGCTTATCAGGGAGCTGGCCGCTTTTGTGACGGATGATGACCCGGCTTCGATGTTTATCCTGAAAGGCTATGCCGGTACCGGAAAAACAACCATTGTCAGTAGCCTGGTACAGGTCCTGCCAGTGGTAAAGATCCGTTCTGTTTTACTGGCACCCACCGGAAGGGCTGCTAAAGTGCTCGCAGGCTATGCCGAAAAACAGGCCTTTACCATTCATAAAAAAATATACCGCATGCAAACTGCGGCTGACGGTTCATTACAAATTACCCTCCAACGCAACAAACACACCGACACCATTTTTATTGTGGATGAAGCTTCCATGATACCATGGAGCACAACAGACCAGTCCAGCCTGTTTGGTGGTGCCAACCTGCTTGATGACCTGCTCCACTACGTAAACAATGACAAAAATTGCCGGCTGCTATTCATTGGCGACACTGCCCAGTTACCACCGGTGATGGCATCAGAAAGCCCGGCACTCAATAAAAGTTTCCTGGAAAAACGCTATCAAGTCAATATCAGGGAATTTGAGCTGCGCCAGGTAGTCAGACAGGCTGAAACCAGTGGCATATTGTTTAATGCTACCCACCTGAGGACCATGTTGCAGGAAGAAGTAAGCGGGTTCCCCTCCATAGAGTTAGAGGGCTTCCCGGACATTATCAGGGTTCAGGGGCAGGAAGCAGCCGATGAGGTGGAAAGCGCTTTTACAATGAACGGGAAAGAAGAGTCCCTCATCATCTGCCGGTCAAACAAAAGGGCCAACAACTACAACAAGCATATCCGGCAAAGGGTGTTATTCATGGAGGAAGAGCTCAATGCAGGTGATCTGCTGATGGTGGTAAAAAACAATTATTACTGGCTGCCCGATGACAGTGAAGCAGGTTTTATTGCCAATGGGGATATTATGGAACTCAAACGTATCCGGCGAACAGAATCGCTGTACGGCTTTCGCTTTGCCGATGTCACCGCCCGACTGGTTGATTACCCCGATATGCCGGAGATGGACGTAAAGCTGCTGCTCGACACCCTGGATGCAGAAGGACCATCACTCCCACGGCAACAGGCCACAACGCTTTATGAAGAAGTGGCAACCGATTATAAAGATATCCCAAATAAAAGGACCCGCCTCACGAGCATCAGAAACAATCCACACCTGAACGCCCTGCAGGTTAAATATGCCTACGCCATGACATGCCACAAGGCACAAGGCGGCCAATGGAAACACGTTTTCGTGGAAATGGGTTATCTTCGCAACAAAAGTCCGGACGAAGAATATATGCGGTGGTTATATACAGCGCTCACACGAGCCACAGATAAACTTTTTCTGTTGAACTTTACCGACGATTTTTTTACTTAATCCCTTCATATCATCATCAAAAGTTACATACCATGCAGCAACAAAAAGTTATTATATACCAATTATTGGTACGCCTTGCCGGCAATAAAGTGAACCATTGCAAACCCTGGGGCACCATCGAAGAGAATGGTTGCGGAAAATTCGATGATCTCACCCCGCATTTTTTACAACAAATAGCGGACCTTGGGGCCACACACGTTTGGTTGACGGGTATTCAGGAACATGCAAGCTGCACCGCATACCCTGAGCATGATATTGCGGCCGACAATCCGCTTGTCGTAAAAGGGCGTGCCGGATCCCCTTATGCTATCAAAGATTATTACGATGTGGCTCCTGACCTGGCCAACAATGTAGAGAAGCGAATGGAAGAATTCGAAGCCCTGCTGGAACGTTGCCGGGACAATGGCCTCACACCGGTCATTGATTTTGTCCCCAACCATGTGGCCAGGCAATACCATAGTGACCAAAAACAAGGTAAAGCCAACCAGTTAGGGCAACATGATGATACAGGGAAAGCTTTTGACCCATCCAACAATTTTTATTATATCCCTGATCAGCCATTAAAGCTGCCGGAGGAGGTCTTCCGGCTTCCTACCAGTCAGGAAATGAAAACAAAAGAATACCATGAATTCCCGGCAAAGGTAACCGGTAACGATTGTTTTTCACACGAGCCAGGGTATCAGGACTGGTATGAAACCATCAAGCTCAATTATGGTGTTGATTACCAAAACAACCAACAGACTGCTTTTGATCCGGTTCCCGACACCTGGCATAAGATGCTGGACATTCTGCTTTTTTGGGCAAAAAAAGGCGTCGGTGGTTTCCGTTGCGATATGGCAGAGATGGTTCCGGAAGCATTTTGGCGGTGGGCCATTACAGCAGTAAAAAAAGTGTATCCAAACCTGCTTTTTATAGCAGAAATTTACAATCCGGATGCTTATAGCCGGTTCACAGCAGCAGGCTTTGACTATCTTTATGATAAAGAAGGCCTTTACAACACCCTCAGGGATATTATGACCGGTGAGAGGCCTGCCGCTGATCTGACAAGTGTCTGGCATAAACTGGGCGGCCAGGAGGGCTCCATGTTACGCTTTATTGAAAACCATGATGAGAAGCGTATTGCTTCAGAAACCTTTGCCGGGACAGCCAGTGCAGGTATTCCCGGCATGACGGTTGCCGCTACCATGCACCAGGGACCATGTATGGTCTATTTTGGCCAGGAAACAGGAGAAGAAGCCAAAGGAGCCGCCGGGTTCAGTGGAGATGACGGCAGAACCAGTATTTTTGACTACTGCCATGTACCACGTTTCCAAAAATGGTATCAAAAGGGCAAATGTAACAACGACCAATTATCTGACGAGGAAAAGGCGTTGCGGACATTCTACCGGCAGTTACTCAATCTCTGCCAGGAACCGGTTATCCGGTCTGGCCATTTCTATGATCTGATGTGGAACAACAGGCATCTGAACCATCAACACATATATACCTATCTGCGTTGGGATCAGCAAGCAATCTGGCTTATTGCAACCAACTTCAGTCACCATGAACATATGGAGAACCAGATTTACATACCTGCCCACTTCCGCGAAATATCAGGACACAATACGGATAAACAACGGGAACCGATTCCACTACTTACCCTGTGTGATTCGAAGCAAATCCGCAATATAACCAGTACAACCATGGAAATCAACGTATGCCTTCCCCCTTTATCGGCTGAGATCCTCCACCTTAAAGAACAATAATGCTGTATAACATAAAAAATTATCTGTTGCTTTTTACAATTTTTTACAAAAAAGAAGGCTTTGCTTTCCATAATAATTTTTATTTTTGTTAAAATCACATTTTATAACCCATTTTTCAAACAACACATTATGACCAACAACACGAAAGCCATGTATGCCGAAAAGTATCTGATGGCCATCTTTATCGCTGTGGCTATTGCTTTTGCATTTCCGGTATCACTGTTATCCCAGGAAATTGAAGTTAAGGTAGAAGAGAATGATGAAGAGGATCCCTGGGAGGATCATGAGTTTGCCTATGAAGATGAAGTATTACTGGATTTCTTTGATATTAACCGGGAAATAAGCAGAATGCGCCAGGAAACCCAGCAAGAGATTGCGAAAGTGGCTGATGAGCATGGCCTGAGCATGGAACGTTTCCAGCAGATCGCCAATGCTGCACAGATAGGCCAATTGGACGGAGGTAATTTCACTGACGAAGAAGTTGAAGCTTTTAACAACGTTGCTCCCATGGTTACCCAGCTCCAACGCCAGATGCAGCAAGAAGTTCAGGTGATTGTTGATGAAGGGGATCTTTCCATGGATAAATACCGTGAGATCCTTGGTTCATTTCGTGAAGATGCTGAACTTCAGGAATATGTAACCTACCTTGCCAGAGAAAGAGCCCGTCAGGAAGTCATTGAGCAGCGAAAAGAAGAAGCCCGGCGTGAGTTAGAAGAGGAGAAAGAAAAAGAGGAAGAAGAAGAAGAAGAAGAAGAGGGCAACTAATTACATTACAACACTTCGGAAACCACAAAGGTACTCCCTCCGATAAATATAAGGTCTTTGAAAGAAGCATCGTTGATCGCTTCTTCAAGGGCCTTTTTTACTGACGGAAAGGCTTTCCCCGACAGATTATAATCTGCAGCTTCAGATAATAACTGTTCTGGATCCAACCCTCTTGGTACATCAGGACAACAAAAGTAATAGGTCGCATCCGGGGGTAGTAGTTCCAGTATTGAGCCACGGTCCTTGTCATCCATCATACCCAGGACAAATCGCAGCCTTTGGTGTGGGATGCGTTGTAATTGTTTGGTAATACGTTGTATTCCGTCCGCGTTGTGGCCTGTATCACAGATAATGGTGGGATCCTCTCCCAAAAACTGCCAGCGTCCCATTATTCCGGTATTTTTTACTACATGCCGCAACCCCCTCTTTATAGCTTCCTCATGCAGGGTCAGCACATTGTTGTCCTTAAGCAGTTTACATACAGTAAGGGCCGTCAGCAGGTTTTCTGTCTGATAATCTCCCAACAGGTCAAGGCAATACGTGTAGGATATTCCCTGGTGTATGATATGGGCGGACAAATAGCATTGATCAACATAATCAGTCTCCGGCGGTGAGCCGAGCGCGAAAATGTCGCCGGCCACATAGATCGGCGAATGGTGTTCTGCGGCAGCATGTTCAAAAACATGATGTATATCGGGTTGTCGCCGTCCGACAACAACGGGTATATCGGGTTTGATAATGCCGGCTTTTTCGCGGGCAATGTCTTCAAGTCCGGGACCAAGCAGGTAGGCGTGGTCATACCCAATATTGGTGATCACGCTAAGCTCCGGTGTCAGGATATTGGATGAATCGAGACGGCCACCGAGTCCTGTTTCTACAACAGCTATATCTACCTGGCTATCTGCAAAATAGTCAAAGGTCATTGCCATCGTGGCTTCGAAAAAAGATGGTTGAAGCTTATCCAGGTAGTCCTTGTGTTTTCTGACAAACCCGGTAACCACACTTTTCGGTACAGGCTGCCCATCAATCTTGATTCGTTCACGAAAGTCTTTGAGGTGGGGTGAGGTAGCCAGGCCGGTTTTATAACCCTGCTCCTGCAAGATAGAAGCGATCATGTGTGCTACCGACCCTTTGCCATTGGTTCCGGCAATATGGATGCTTCGGAATTTTTTTTCGGGCTGTTGCAGATGTCGACTCAGAGCCAGGGTATTATCCAGGTTGGCTTTATAGGCAGCCGGACCTGAACGCTGGAACATAGGCAATCGTGCAAAGAGATAATCGAGGGTATCCTGATAAGTCATTTAGTTCAGACGGATAAAATTATAGGTGATGCTTCCCCGTTGTTCGGCCGGCGCATCGGCTTTGATATCGAAACGGGCCTCCATGGCTGCTTCTTCTGCCAGGCTATGCAGTGTCTGATTGGTGGTTGTGGTTCCACGGACCCCGGGGGTAGCCCGGATCACATTGCCCTGACGGTCGACGACGATCTCAACAACAACCCGGCCTGTAGCCTGGGTTGTATACTCGGGAACAGGCAGGTAATTGGCCTGTCTGCCGGACAAGCTGTACTCAATACCATCGCCGGGACCACTGCCATCAAAAGCATCGGCATCGGTAACACCTTCGGCCTCACCCTGATCGCCTTCTTCACCGGTTTCGCCCTGGTCCTGACGTTCTGTGCTGCGTTGATCACGGCCCGGATAAAGCGCACGCTCATCAACTTCCTGCCGGGTTTCTTCTTCCTCAACCTGCTCCTCTACGGTTTCTTCTGCCTCCTGTGAAGGTTCTTCAACCGGTTCCGGATCAGGGTGTACCGTCTCATCTTCCTGTGCATCACTTTCATCAGGCAAGGCAATTGCCTCCTGAGTTTCCTGTGTCACAATCTCCTCGGCGGCATCGGCCGAGGTAGGAGTTGCTTCCTGAGGCTCGGGCGCAGGCTCCGACAACGGCTGCCGCGCACCTGTACCCTCGTCTGTATAACCAAGAGACACAATCACCCCATGCTCCTCAGGAATCTCTGAGGTGGACAATGCAAAAAAAAGACAACATACAAGCAGAACCGCATGGAAAAGGATGGTACCAAGCAGCGCACGATACTGATCTTTTTTGTTGGACGCTTCCATCAATCTCTTCGTGGTTGTGTAGCCAAAATAACTTTATGCTGAACCTCATACATCCGGTTGATATTCTCAACCGCGTCAATGACGTTTACAATCGATTGTACCGGCACCGACTGATCGGCCCGTAAAACCACCGTACCGTCGGTATAATCTTCAAGTCGCGTAATCAGACCCTCCTGTAAGCCGTCATGCGTTACAGGCTGATCACCAATGAAAAGCTGCCGCTCCTCATTGATATGCACGTTGATCGTCTGCGGAGCCATCGTCCTGCTGTCACTTTGAGGCAACAGGAGATTTATGGCACTCGGCGCAACCAGCGTTGAGGTAAGCATAAAAAAGATTAACAAAAGGAATACCAGGTCAGACATGGAAGCCATGTTGAACTGCATATTGCGTGTATTTCTTGCTTTAATAGCCATGATATAACAATTAGGATGCTGGTTCGTGTAAAAGATCCATGAACTCTGTAGCCCTTGCTTCAAGCATAAATACCACCTTTTCGATGCGGGCTACCAGTATGTTATAACAAATATAAGCGACAATACCCACGGCAAGACCCGTAATGGTTGTGACCATAGCCTGATAGATACCACCGGCAAGCATGCTGATATCAATGTTTGGCCCGGCCATGGACATGTTATAAAATGCCCGTACCATCCCGATGACCGTTCCCAGAAATCCAATCATCGGAGCAGCGCCGGCAACAGTACCCAGCACGGCAATGTTCTTCTCCAGCTTAGCAATTTCAAGCTTGCCCACATTTTCAATGGCGGCATTGATATCACCAAGCGGGCGCCCTATTCTGACAATCCCTTTGGCCACCATCCGGGCAATCGGCGACTGGTTGTTACGGCATAACGATTTGGCAGAATCAATCCGGCCATTATGAATAAAATCACGAATGTTATTCATAAAATTGGTTTCTTCATTGGATGCCCGGCTTATGGCAAAATACCTTTCTATAAAAATATAGATTGCCATGATAGATAGTATCGCCAGCGGGATCATAACAACGCCGCCTTCAAGGGCGAGGCTCCATACAGATAGAGACTCTTCGACCGGACCGTTGGCCTGTGCAAGGGTATCAGCGGCTTCTTCCTGAACTACCGTTTGAGCCTGAAATAAAAAGGGAAATAACATTGGGTCTGAATTTTAATGTTGTTTTCTAGTTGTTATAACTTTAATGAACTTGTTTTATTTTATATTTCACAAATTTAGTGATTATTTTAACGCACGCATTTTTCTGCAATAAGCTTATACAGGCAAATATTATATAATTTGCCTTCCTGCATCCAACAATTTTTATTACTTTTACATTTCATTTCAGAACATATCCAAATATAAAGACAAAAGCTTATGAAGAAGATGAAAGTAGCAATTAATGGATTTGGCCGTATTGGCAGGCTTACCCTCAAGGCGGCCATGGAGAGAGATCATGTTGAGATCGTTGCTGTTAATGACCTGACTGACAGTGCCACACTGGCACATCTGTTGAAGTATGATTCCGTACATGGGAAATTTCCTGGCGAGGTTTCCTCCGAAGACAAGGATTTGGTTGTCAATGGAAAAAAGATAAAGGTCTTTTCCGAAAAAGACCCGGCCAACCTCCCCTGGGGAGACCTTGGTATCGATGTAGTTGTAGAGAGCACAGGTGTATTCCGTGACCGTCAAAGCGTCGGCAAACACATTCAGGCCGGGGCAAAAAAGGCCATCCTTTGTGTCCCATCAAAGTCGCCTGACGATGTTGATGCTACCGTTGTGCTGGGCGTGAATGACCATGACGTGAAACCGGAACAGCAAATCTTTTCCAATGCTTCCTGTACCACCAACTGCCTGGCACCTATCACCAAAGTGCTGCACGACAATTTTGGTCTGGAGCATGGGTTGATGAACACCATTCACTCTTATACAAACGACCAGGCGATACTTGATGCGCCGCATAAAGACCTGCGCCGGGCCCGGGCAGCAGCCATGTCGATCATACCTACAACCACAGGTGCCGCCAAAGCCGTGGGGCTCGTTATCCCTGAGCTTAAAGGCAAAATGGACGGATTTGCCATGCGTGTCCCGACACCGGATGGCTCCATCGTTGACCTTACCGCAAAACTGTCTAAAGAAGTGACCAGGGAGGAAGTGAACAAAGCTCTGAAGCAAGCAGCCGAAGGCCCCATGAAAGGCATTCTGCAATACAGCGAAGAACCAATGGTATCCGCCGACATTATCGGCAATGAACACTCCTCGATAGTTGACGGCCTCCTGACACAAGTTATGGAAGGCAATTTCGTGAAAGTTGTATCATGGTACGACAATGAATATGGCTATGCCAGCCGCGTAGTCGATCTGGCAGAAAAAATCGCCTAATGCGATAACCCCTTCTGTTCAAAAAAGCCACCACTTTTTATAGCCCCACCGGCAAAAAGTAAGGTGGCTTTTTTTTGCAGGCTTTACTCAACTCCATCGACAAATTTTATTATACCTTTGATAAGGTTTTTACGTTGCATACTTAGCACCATGCAACAAAGACAATTGTTAAACCAGAAAATGCAAAAATCATGGCAAAGCGACTCCTTCTGATCAGTAATTCCACCAATTATGGAGAAAAGTACCTCGAATATACCAAACCAAACATCAAGAAATTCCTTGGAGAAACAGTAAAAGAGGTTTTATTTGTTCCTTATGCAGGTGTTGTGATGACCTATGATGAATACACCCAAAAGGTAGCGGCCGTGTTTAATGAGCTGGGCTACGATGTACGCTCTGTGCATCAGTATGACGACCCCGTCGAAGCGGTAAACAAAGCAGAAGCCATTGTGGTCGGCGGGGGCAACACATTTCACCTGGTGCATAAGTTGCATGAAACAGGGCTCATGACAGCCATACGTGAAAAAGCAGAGAACGGCACCCCCTATATCGGCTGGAGCGCAGGAAGCAATGTGGCATGCCCTACCCTCAAAACCACTAACGACATGCCGATCGTAGCGCCCGAAAGTTTTGATGCCATGGGGCTGATCCCGTTTCAGATCAACCCCCACTACACAGATGCCATCATTCCCAACCATAACGGCGAAAGCCGCGAAGACAGGATCCGTGAATTCCTGGTGGCAAACCCGGACATGATGGTCGTTGGCCTTAAAGAAGGGGCTATGCTGCAGATCGAAGATCAGGATATCAAATATATCGGCTCCAAAACGGTAAAAGTCTTTAAAAAAGATAAACCTACCCTGGAGTTTGATAAAAATGCAGCACTCGATTTTTTGCGTTAACCAAAAAGCCTGGAACAGATGAATAAATCCTCATTGTACGCATTGCTGGTTGTTGCCCTGATGTTGACAGCATGCAGCAGCCAGCAATCTTTCTACACCAGCCATGTGTCCGATGTGCAACACAGCGAAACAGGCACAGGCATGTATTACGCACTCCCCAGAACGGTAATTGCCGTTGAAGTAACCGTTGAAAAGACCACTGATAAACCCGGCCCTTACGCCGAATACGCCTCTCCCTTTCTGGGACTGAATGATGTTATTCATGCACCAGCCGTCAACTATCAGATTCATGACATCGACATCAGCGGCTACGGCGAACCCGACCCTGATCACGTATACCATGTGAGATTCCCGGAAGGAGAAGACCGGCAAAACCTCTATCTAACGCTAACGGAAGCCGGCCTGATTGCCAGTGTCAATAAGGAAAAAGATGATTCCCGGCTTGATCAGGACATCAAGCAGATAAAAGAAAGAGGGGAGCTCGGGACTGACACCACCTTCAACTATTTCATCAATACAAACCTGAAGGAAAAAATAGACACCATTGTAGAAGAGGTGCATTTGGATACAATTACCATACAACGCGAGAAACTGCGCAAAAGCTGGGTTGAAAAAGGCGATGAGCTTCGGGCCAGGGAGGTGGCTGACTATATCATGGACCTGCGTACGAAAAAACTGGATCTCATCAGTGGTTTCCAGGAGATCCCTTATTCTAAAGAAGCACTCGAGTACATGTATTCAGAGATGGACAGTCTGGAACAAGACTACCTGGACCTGTTCACAGGCATAAGCCATACAGAGACCATAACCTACCGTTTCATTCATACACCGTCAAAAAATAACCTGATCAGCCCTCATATCCTTTTCCGGTTCTCATCGGAAGAAGGCGTTCTTCCGGCAGATAACGAGCACCCGACAGAGGTGACCCTCTCATACAAAAGAAGTCATGTAACCGATGAAGTGGCTGTACTGCCAACTCAAACAAACAGAGGACGTGATCAGGTCAGAAAAGGTATCTATTACAGAATACCTGAATATGCCGACGTAATGGTGCATGAAGGAGACAAAAAGCTTGCCACCGCACAGATGCTGGTTAGCCAGTTTGGCCGGGCAAGCAACCTGCCTCCTGACAGCCTGGAAATTGAGTTTTTTCCCAATACAGGAGCGGTGAAGTCTGTGGGCCAACCACATGCTGAATAAAAGTGAAAAATGAAAAGTGAAAAATGAAAAGTGCAGGCCGGGCTTGGTCGCCCTGAAGGGCAGCTTAAAAACGACAAGACGCAAAGCTCTGTAAATCGGAATTATACAAAATTATAAACAGATGAAGTATTTTATCATAACAGGAGCAAGCAAAGGCCTTGGTAATGGTCTTGCAATTGAGTTGCTGAACCCGGAGCACCATCTGATATGTATCTCCAGAAGTGAGAATCAGGAGCTCAAGCAGATGGCTGCTGCGAAAGACAGCCCCCTTGATTTCTTTTTGTTTGACCTGTCCGCTACCGGGGAGATTCCGGATTTATTTGAGAAAATTTTCAAAACCCTGGACACCCAAAAGGCTACCGGGATCTATCTGGTTAACAATGCCGGTGTTATTCAGCCTGTGGCAAGGGCTGAAGACTGTTCCCCCGAAGAGGTTGACCACCATATGCAGGTGAACCTCATTGCACCGATGCTGATCTCGGGTGCCTTTATCCGGCATACCCAAGACCTGGACATTGAAAAACGGATCCTGAACATATCCTCCGGCGCAGCCCACCATCCCTATTACGGATGGAGCAACTACTCTACTGGTAAAGCGGGACTGGAAATGTTCGGTCGATGCCTGTCGGAAGAACAAAAAGAGGAAGCCAACCCGGTTAAGACAATGGCCGTAGCACCCGGTATTATTGACACGGAGATGCAAACCACCATTCGCGGCACATCGAAGCGTGATTTTATTCACCGCGACAAATTCGTTTCACTGAAGGAAGAAGGACAACTTGTTCCA
This sequence comes from uncultured Bacteroidales bacterium, assembly GCA_964389125.1. Taxonomy (GTDB): domain Bacteria; phylum Bacteroidota; class Bacteroidia; order Bacteroidales; family UBA7960; genus PUPG01. The sequence goes on along the minus strand of CAYMDX010000010.1, from coordinate 8,818 downwards.
CCGGGCCTGGCGGGTAAAAAGCTGGCCCGTCTGTTGCTTTCAGATGACTTTGAAGATGGAAAATCCATAGATATCAGGTAAAAAAGCCAATGGACAAGATAGATCTTCAGGAATTTGAATTCCAGCTAAACCTCCGTCAACTCCGTCTTGAGGACTTTGACCAGCTGATAGATATGCAAAAGATCTGCTTCCCCGGAATGCAGGTCTGGACAAAAGAAAACATCCTAAACCAACTCAAACGCTTCCCTGACGGACAGGTAGTTATTGAGATTGACGGCAGGCTGGTCGCCTCCTCCGGAAGCCTGATCATCGACTCCGATGATTTCGACATGAACATGTCATGGGATGAGATCTGTGACTTTGGCAATATCGGCACGCACAATCCGGAGGGAGATACCCTTTACGGGATGGAGATGATGGTTCACCCCGAATTCCGGGGAATGAAGCTGGCGACACGCCTGTATGAGGCACGCAAAGAGCTCACCAGACAATACAACCTGCGCAGGATCGTTGTGGGCGGCAGGCTACCCGGATACATCAAACAAAGGGATAAGTTCAGTATCACCGAATACGTGGACAGGGTAACCAGCCGTGCCATATTCGACCCGGTACTTACACCGCAGCTATCCAACGGCTTTTCGCTGAAAAAGATCATCAGGCAATACATTGATGATGACAACGAATCATCAGGGTATGCTACTTACCTTGAGTGGACCAACTTCGACTTCAAGGAAGAGAAAGAAAAACAATTTCTGGCCGCTGCCCCCGTACGTATTTGTGTAGTGCAATACCAGATGCGTCCGATTAAAAGTTTTGACGAGTTTGCCACCCAGTCAGAATATTTTGTAGATGTGGCTTCGGGCTACAAAAGTGATTTTGTACTTTTCCCGGAGATCTTTACGTTGCAGTTGTTATCCCTTTTCCCGCGGGAGGAGCCCGGCACCGCGGCACGTAAGATCGGAGAATTTACCGAACACTACCTGGAGCTTTTCAGCGAGCTGGCCATCAAATACAATATCAACATCCTGGCGGGCTCCCACTTTACCCCCGAAGGGGATGATCTTTACAATATCGCCTATTTGTTCCAGAGAAACGGCGAGATTGGGAAACAGTACAAGCTGCACATCACACCTAACGAGAAAAAATGGTGGGGCGTGCAACCGGGTAACAGCCTGGAGGTGTTTGATACCGACAAAGGGAAAATCTCCATCATGATTTGTTACGACATAGAGTTTCCGGAACTCTCCAGGATTGCTGTTGAAAGAGGTGCCAGACTGATTTTTGTACCTTTCTGCACCGATGACCGCCAGGGTTACCTGCGTGTCAGGTACTGCGCACAGTCACGCTGTGTTGAAAACCAGATCTTTGTCGCCATCGCCGGAACGGTAGGTAACCTGCCGCAGGTGAACAATATGGATATACAGTATGCCCAGTCGGGGATCTTCACGCCTTCCGATTTCTCCTTTGCGCGTGATGCCATCGCCGGGGAATGCAGTCCCAACGTGGAGACGGTTATCATCAACGACATTGACCTCGAACTGCTGAAACGACACCGAAACAGGGGAACCGTTGCCAACTGGAACGACCGGCGAACAGACCTCTACAGGATTGTCGCCCTTGACCAGCAACATGCCGACCACCACGAAGATCAGTAATTAGTCACCCAATGGGCTTGAGCCCATAATTGATGGCAAGCCAACGATTTTTTATGTGATTGCAAATAAAATCATAAAACATGGAAAAACTGACACCTTTTGAGAACAGAGCCTATGAATGGATGAAAAAGCACGGGGTTGTCCTGCTCCGTATCAGCATCGGCATTGTCTTCTTCTGGTTTGGCGTGCAAAAATTCTTTCCCGGTATTTCGGACGCCGAGAACCTGGCGACGCGCACGATTGAAGTCATGACATTCGGCATTATCAAACAGGCACTGAGTATGCCTCTTTTAGCTGCCTGGGAGGTTATAATCGGACTGACATTCCTCTTTGGCCGGTTCATGCGTATAGCCATTCCCTTGCTTTTCCTGCAGATGATTGGCACCGTGACACCGTTGTTTTTCTTCCCGAATGAAGCATTTCAGTCAGTTCCATTCGTTCCTACCCTTGAGGGGCAGTATATTATTAAAAACATTGTACTGGTAACAGGCGCCATGGTTATCGGGGCTTACCATTTTGGTTTTACCATAAACAAACCAAAAGAGTAACCCTCACTTCATTTACCAGTATGTTCTGAGTGAATCTACAAATATTTGAAACCAGGGGCTATCCAGGTTCATGTCCCGGACCAGGTCCCCTGGTTTTTTGTATGGAGAGGCCGGGGGATGATAAAAACCGGCAGCTGATTCAGCCGCTTTGCGTTGCAGATATGCCGTCTCTGAAGCGGCTATACCTTTGGCTTTCAGCTCTTTTAACAAATCAATACTCCGTTGCGGCATCCCGGCAGCGGCAAAGTTCAGCACTGCTGTACGTATCTGTGCCAGGCTGCCTTTTTCTAAAATGTAATGAAACAAATCCGGAAATGCAGTTGCCATGGATGTTGCTCCCGGAAGGTAAGGATCATATCCTAAGCCGTTATCAGCCATAATAAAAATCTCAGAAAGGATTCGCTGACGGGTAAAAACGCTAAAGAGCAGATCATAAGCCTCATCTTTGGCGTTTATATACGCTTCATGTTGATCATGATAGTCAAGCGCACTCTGGATGTATTCCGTTGCCGTGTCCAGCATATCGTTTCGCAGAGCCCTTTCTGAGACGACCAGGAATGAGTGGTACATCCCATAATGGGACTGGCTTAGCCGACGCTCCAGCATATACGGACAGATATAGTAACTTTCAACCTCACGACAGAACGTCTGTACGTGTTCAAGCAACGATAAAGACTGGCTATACCGTGTATCCAGAATCAACTCCAGGGACTCATCGAAGACCAATGTTGTAACATTCTTTGTAACAGCATGGGCCTCATATTCAATGTCTTCCGTAGGGTGCATCACCGACCAGACCTTTGCGAGCCTTTCCAGCGAAGCTTCTTTGTTATCCTGTTGCATGTCCAGTCGGGCAATAGCCAGATGGGAAGGTATATGAAACGGATTAAAGTTAACAGCAGATAAAAAAGCTTTCCGCGCATCATCAAAAAGTGAATCGTTTACATGCAGCACTCCCCGCTCATAGTAAAGCGAATCAAGCTTTATGAGTCCTGCGTTGAAAGCGTTTCTCAGCGTATCCATTGTGCTTTCCTGTGCCCCGAAACGACTTACCAGGTTCTCCGGATCATGTTGCTGGAGATCCAGCCAACGATGGAAGGGTGCATGTTGTATTTCACCCATTACATATTCCGCCTCACAAAGGCTAAACTCATCCGGCAGAAGTGTTTCCGGGTCAGCCGGATCCACATCCATAAGCAATGCATCTATCCGGGACAACTGAGCGGAAGCCTCATAGTATGTCTCCAATGCTTCTCCCCAGGCGAGCATCTTTTCATGCATCTCTTCATCATAATAAAAAGAGGGGTCATGCAATGCCATTTCCATACTGTCAACCGGTTGGTCGACAGAAAAAGAAACACGAAACCACTGTTTGCCGGGGGCAGGCATATCCAGGGCATGGAATGCTTTATCAAACACTTTTTGCCCGTGTTGATTAAAAATCTCTACGTTAAAATCAGCCTTTCCGGGGATCAGCAATTCACGAAGGCTGAAATCCTGGTAATATACATCCCCCAACAAGTCGATATCCTCAACGGTAGCTGTCAGGCTATACTGTTGCTCCCCTTCCTGCCTGACCGCCAGGTGTAAATCTGTTCTGAAAGTGTAAGAGGTAAAAACACGCAGCTTACCGGTGCCTTCAGCAATGGTATTCAAGGTTTGATTGACGATGCGTTCCGTTTCACCGGGATAGGCTTCATAAGCAAATACCTGTTCAAGGGTCATTGAACGGCTCCACAGCGATTCCTGGGCATCAAGGCTGGCAGGTTTACACAAGAATAAGGCTAAAAAGACCAACAAATAACGCATAGGTTTCAACGATTCTAACCGGTAATATGGCGGCAAAGGTATCAATTTATTGTTTTCAGACTGGCATTGCCTTTTCCAAAATAATACTGGTAAAAGAGCACAAGAAAATGTACATTTGTGGGTAAACAAAACCAGACGAAGTATGCTCTTAAAGATCCATCCCAAAAATCCATCACAAAGACAGATTAAAAGAGTTGCCGACGCACTGCGTGATGGAGGCGTTATTATCTATCCCACCGACACGGTCTATTCAATCGGATGTGATATACACCAGCCGAAAGCGGTTCAAAAAGTAGCCCGGATCAAGGGTATCAAACCGGAGAAAGCCAATTTTTCCCTGATATGTTACGATCTCAGTCATATATCTGATCTGACCAAACCCTTTAGCACCAGCATATACAAAGCGATGAAGAAGGGTTTTCCCGGGCCGTTCACTTTTGTGCTAAACGCCAATAACAACGTTCCCAAGCTTTTCCAGAGCAAGAAAAAAACCATCGGGATCCGCGTTCCGGATAACAGGATCATCCGTGAGATCGTGAATGAGCTGGGCAACCCGGTTATATCCACGTCCGTTTACGATGACGATGAGATCCTTGAGTATACTACTGATCCGGAGCTGATCCATGAAAATTACAAAGACCTTGTTGATATTGTTGTGGACGGTGGTAATGGTGGCAACGAAGCTTCAACGGTGATTGACTGCACGGGTGAGATGATGGTGGTTTCGCGTCAGGGGAAAGGCGATCTTGATCTTATTACCTAACAGAAAAAACGGACAAGTATGCATCCGGGAGTAGAAACGATTTTTTCGTCCAGGGACCTGGAAGAACAGCCATTTTTCCTTATTGCCGGGCCTTGTGTCCTGGAAGATCAGGAGATGGGTTTTCATATTGCGGAAAAGATCAGCGTGATTACCGCCAGGCTTGGTATTCCTTTTATTTTTAAGGCCTCCTATAAGAAAGCCAACCGCACCAGGCCGGACAGTTTCACGGGTATCGGGGATGCCCTGGCACTGGATATTCTTGAGCGTATAGGCAATCAATATGATATTCCTGTAATTACGGATATTCATACCGAAGAGGAGGCTCGCATGGCCGCCGGGAAAGTTGACATCCTGCAGATTCCGGCATTTTTAAGCAGGCAGACGGCGCTCTTACAGGCTGCCGGTGAGACAGGCAAGGCTGTGAACATCAAGAAAGGGCAGTTCCTGGCGCCTGGTGCCATGCAGTTCGCAGCCGAAAAAGTATTTAGCACCGGTAACAAGCATGTGATGCTCACAGAACGCGGTACCACCTTCGGCTATGGTGATCTGGTGGTTGATTTCAGGTCGGTGCCGCTGATGCAGGAATATAAGCTTCCGGTGGTACTCGATGTGACCCACTCACTTCAGCAGCCCAATCAAAACGCAGGTGTCTCCGGCGGTCAGCCACATCTTATCGAAACCATTGCCAAAGCAGGTATAGCTGCCGGCGTCGACGGTATATTCCTTGAAACACACCCCGAACCGGCCATGGCCAAATCTGACGGAGCTAACATGCTGCCTCTGAATAAGCTGGAAGATCTGTTGGAAAAGTTGTTCCTGATCAGGCAAGCCATACAATAACAGCTATACCGAAGGCGCTTCTTCGAACACGATATCATCAAGTACTGCTTTGTATTGATCCCTGATCTTTACGAATTCATCCATGTAGGCTTCGGGCAGTGGCTCGCCACTGGGCAGGTCAAGGCGCAGGTGATCCACCTGCCGGCCATTTTCCCAAAAACGGAAACAAACATGGGGGCCGGTGGCCATACCGGTGCTGCCCACATAGCCGATCACATCACCCTGCGACACATTGGTACCTTCGTTGATTCCATCAGCAAAGCGGGACAAATGCAAATACTGGGTTTCATAAACCGCATTGTGGCGTATTCGCACATAATAGCCATTTCCCCGGGTATAAGCCCTCCGGGTCACTACCCCGTCACCAACTGCCAGAATCGGTGTACCTCGCGGTGCAGCATAATCGGTACCGTAGTGGGGGCGACGATCACCATGAATCGGATGCACACGGCTGTGCGAATAACGTGAGGAAATACGGCCAAACTCCAGGGGTGCCTGCAAAAACATCTTACGGAGATTCTCACCGTCAGGAGCAAAATATCCGCTCACCGTGTCCTTCTCAAAATAATACCCCTCGATCTCTTTCCCCCGGTGCATAAAATAGATGGCCTTCACCTGTTCAACACCAACCATGTCATCACCAACATATTGCTCATTGAATAGCACCTTGAAACGATCACCAGAATCGATGCGGTAGAAATCCACCGACCAGGCCAGGATCTTTGACATCTCAATGACAAGTTCAGGATGCAGGTCATTGTCAAGCATGGTATCCCATAGCGAGTAATTGATAATACCGGATGCTTCACGTGACATTGTTGTAACCTCTTTTTCTCCTTTTTTCACCCTGACCGAGTCCTGAAAGTCGAGCTTCACATATTCAAGGTCAGATATTTCATAAATAAAATAGCGCAACACATCTGTGCTGTCGGGCCGGTAATAACTGAAAAAGTTGTTTCCCCTGCGTATCCGTCGTGGATTGAACACCGGGCTCATCTCACGGGCAATCCTGTCTATTTCGGTATGGCTGAAGCCAACACTTTCAAGGATATGGGACAGGGTTTGGCCGCGTCCGACCACCCCTTCTTCAACAACATAATCACCTTCCGGAAGCCCGAATATGTCTAAGGTAACAGACTCTTCGGCAGGATTGGAGGAGGCTTCTTCTGCTTGTAAAGAATGTTCAGTATCATTATCGGGTAACAACACTTTCGCTGCCAGAATGAATATTAGGACACTGGCAGTAAAATACAGGAAAAACCGGAGCGCGTATTTTTTGAATATCATTATTGTTAATAGTTAAGACCCCGCAAAGATAAACAAACCTGACAAGATGAGAATCGTCAGATAGGATATCCCGAAAATCACAAAAAAACCGACAAGGGTAAAACCGGTCATTTTAACCGGTGGCGTGGACAGCATCGGACCGCATCCTTTCCAAAATAAAAATACCGTATAGATCAGTCCCAATAACGTAAGGGGTATCATAACAGGGCTTAGTGCTGACAGTGCCTGGGCCAGCATGAATGGTGTATATGACAGTATGATCAGCAGCATAGCCTTCTCACGGTTTTCATCGCTTTTAAACGGTCGGGCCAGTCTTGCAATGATTGTGGAACCAAGATATACTGATAAGGCATAGCCGGTAAGGCTGATCAGGAAAATCCCGGCCAGCTGATCTCCACTCAGCAGCACATCCTCCTGCTCCCGCACCTGCAGCATCTTGGCCATACGACCGGCTGCGCCCAACACCATCAAGGGTAATCCGTAAGAAAGAAAAAACGTTTGTGACGAAGGCATATCCCCGGCGAAGCTGCTGAAAAAGCGTCCAGGGTGAAACAATATGTCCCCGATGATCTGAAGGTTTTTGCTTTTCTTCATGCTGACGTGGGTTTAATCAATGTATTTTACATGCCAAAATTACGCAATTCACCGGCATACCCATAAATTTAAAACAAAACAACGTTTTTTCATTACCATATGCTACCTTTGCAGGAGGCCGGCCGGGAAATGATTGTCATCAGCATGGCAGGTGCCCCGGGCGGAGACCGGAACAAGACGGAAACATATGGGCTGGCAAACATGGAAAAACGGCTTTGAAAACTACCTGCGTCTGGAAAGATCATTGTCAGACCATTCTATTGCGGCTTACATGGCTGACATTGACAAACTTATCCGTTATTTTTCTCTGGAGGAGAATCAAACCGCTCCTGAAAAAATCAGCTATCAGGACTTGATGGCGTTTTTGTATTGGATTCACGCACTTGGTGTAAGTGAACGCACCCAGGCAAGGATCGTATCGGGCGTTCGTGCCTTCTTCAGATACCTCTTACTGGAAGATGCCATCTCCACCGATCCTTCCGCCGCCCTTGAAACACCCCGCACCGGTCAAAAATTACCGGTAGTACTGACCGTTGATGAAATTGAGCGAATCATCGCAGCCATCGACATGAGCCTGCCGGAAAGCCAACGGAACCGGGCGATCATTGAAACCTTATACGGTTGCGGACTACGGGTGTCGGAGCTCATAGCACTTAAGATTTCCGACATATATGAACGGGAAGAGTTTATCCGGGTCACCGGTAAGGGTAATAAACAGCGGGTAGTGCCAGTCGGCCGGGAAGCCCTCAAGCAAATCAGTCTCTATCGTAAAGCTTCAAGAAGCCGCATTCAGCCGAAGCATGGCTATGAAGATCATCTTTTTTTGAATCGCCGGGGGAAAGCACTCAGTCGTGTCATGGTGTTTATCATCCTGAAAAATTTCTGCAAAGCGGCCGGCATCAACAAGCAGGTAAGTCCGCATACCCTGCGGCACAGCTTTGCCACCCACCTGGTTGAAGGCGGTGCGGATCTCCGCGCCATTCAGGACATGCTCGGCCATGAGTCCATCACCACCACAGAAATATATACCCACCTGAGCCGCGAATACCTGAGGGAAAACCTGCTATCCTACCATCCCAGAGCAAAAGCAAATAAGAATACTGAGTCAAATCACGCCAACAATCAATAGACCACAAAACACGGCAACCAAACCACACATTCCTGGCATGCAAAACGAATATCCGCCTGGTATCGGATCTGTACATCTTATATATTTCCGTGTTACGCGGTTTATGATGCGGTGATTCAGAGAGTTTTGGAGCTGCATACCCTATGTGCAACCGGGTGCTTTATACAAGTAATACCGGGTGCTTTATACAAGT
>CAYMDX010000009.1:0-31067 GCA_964389125.1 uncultured Bacteroidales bacterium | reverse complement strand
GTTCACTGTTCACTGTTAATCCACCCGCAATACCAGACCTTTCAGATATTGTCCTTCAGGATGAAAGATATTCACAGGATGGTCAGCCGGCTGAGAAAGGCGGTGCAACACCCTTACGTTACGGCCGGCCAGTATGGCGGCAGCCGTTACCGTATCATAAAACAGCCTGGTGTCGACTACCTGTGAACAGCTAAAGGTGAACAGGATGCCACCCATCGCCATCTTTTTCAGGGCTTCGAGGTTTAGCCGCTTGTATCCCTGAACAGCTTTGTGTTTGACGTGCTGATGCTTGGCATATGCCGGTGGATCAAGTACGATCACATCATAACTTTCATCAGTCTGACGCAGGTATTGTAACGCGTCGTCCGTAATGCTGCGGTGGTTGACATCATTGAAATTGCGGGCCAGGTTTTGTTCGGCGAGCTCAATGGCCCTGGCAGAGCTATCGAGTGAATGCACTTCGGAAGCGCCTGCCTGCAGGGCATATACCGAAAAGCCGCCACTGTAGGAGAAGGTGTTCAGCACTTTTTTGTCCTGACAATAGTGGGTGAGAAGCTGCCTGTTATCACGCTGGTCAATAAAAAAACCGGTTTTCTGACCTTTCTTTATATCAACAAGGAAACGGTGATTGTTCTCCAGCACCTCTATTTCTGTAACATGTTCGTTGGATATACCAACTTCCTGAGGAAGCTGTTCCCGGAACAGGTCAGGAAGGGTTTCACGGCTTTTATCGTAAATGCCTTTAAGATGGCTGCCGTAGAGGTTTTTCAGGGCATCGGCAATATGTGAGATATAATTGTACAGGCCGGTAGCATGGATCTGTATGACAAGGAGGCCGTCGTAATGGTCGATAATAAGGCCCGGCACGTGATCCCCCTCGCCATGTGTCAGACGGTAAACATTGGTGCTGCTGTTGTCGGTCAATCCCGCCTGGGCTCGGAGTTGCCGGGCATTCTTCAGCTTGTTATACCAAAATTCCGGGCCAAAAGTTTCCGGCCGCTCCGGGGCAAAAGCCAATAACCTTACGGCAATGGTGGCATCCTGGTAGATCCCGCAACCCAGATACTCGTCTTTGTTGGAAAAGACCTCAGCATGGCAACCGTTTCTGGCAGCACCTTCTATCTTTTTGATGGCCCCGCTGAATACCCAGGGATGAAAACGCCTGACAGCATCATCTTTTCCGGATTTAAGGATGATCTTCAATGTAGTCGACATGACGCATAAACCAATTTTGCAGGTGAGAGCGAAAACGAGGCAAAAATAGTGATTTGTTTTAGCAAACAGGGCAATTATTTGATGGCCACCTGTAACATTTTTTTCTCTTCCAGGAAAGCTTCCAGTTTGTCGCCGGTCTTTACCGGTCCTACGCCCGCCGGCGTACCGGTAAAAATATAGTCGCCTATCTTGAGGGTGAAAAATTGAGATACAAGGGCAATTAGCTCATCAAAATGGTGTATCATCATGCCGGAGTGGGCTTTCTGAACCACCTCGCCATTTTTTTGTAAAGAAAAGGCAATATTTTCCTGGTTGGTAAAGCTATCCAGGGGCACAAAACTGCTCACGGCAGCCGATCCGTCAAATGATTTGGCAACTTCCCAGGGATGTCCGGCCTCTTTACATTGCTGCTGCAAATCCCTGGCTGTGAAATCTAAACCTACCGCTACTTCTTGGTAGTAAGTATGTGCAAAGCGTGTTTGGATATGTTTACCGAGCTTGCAGATCCTGAGCACCAACTCTGCCTCGTAATGGATATCACTGGAGAAGTCGGGGTAGAAAAAGGGCAGCCTTGCCTTGATGAGGGCTGTTTCCGGTTTCATGAACATCAACGGCATGCTGTGGACTTCTTCACCCATTTCAGCTGCATGGTCACGATAATTCCGGCCGATACATATGATTTTCATAAATACCTACAGGTCTTTGATAATGGAATTACCTTTATCATATCCCCGAAGGATGATTGATTGAATGATGTTTTTGGTGGATAAGGGAAAATCTGCTTTCATCATCCAGTCAAAATATTGTGGTTCTTTTTTAAAGACGTCTTCTACTGTCCTGCCTTTATACTTACCGAAGTTAAAAATTTCTTTACCGTCTTTGTTATAGCCGATATGCCCGACCAGGTCGGCATTCCTGTGGTTATAAGAAAATTCATACAATGCCTGCACATCGTTCTTGATGGGCTGTGTGACCCGTCCGTCGCGGTCTTCATAATCCATGCCTTCATAACGTTGTATCTGGGCAAGCAGGATTTCATAGGTTGCTTTGGTATCTGCTTCTGCGGCATGGGCATCTGTCAGGTCCTTCCCACAATAAAATTTATAAGCTGCGCGAAGGTTTCTGGGTTCCATCTTATGGAAAATGTTCTGCACGTCAACCAGTCTGCGTTTCTTGATGTCAAACTGTATCCCGCAGCGTAAGAACTCCTCGATGAGCATTGGCACATCAAACTTGTTGGAGTTGTACCCGGCCAGGTCACAGTTGTGCATGAATTTGTCGAGCGTGGGCGCCATTTGTTCAAACGTCGGCGCATCGGCGACATCATTATCAGTGATCCCGTGTATGTCACTGGCCTCTGCAGATATAGGAATGGTTGGATTAATCAGGCGTGTTAGCGATTCGTTGTGACCGCCCGGAAGGATTTTATAGATGCTGATCTCTACAATGCGGTCTTTCACCACATTGGTGCCTGTGGTTTCAAGGTCAAAAAAGGCCAGGGGGCGGGTAAGGTTAAGGTCCATAAGAATGTTATTATCGTAATGTCAGAATTTATTTCTGCGAAGGTACAATAAATCTCCTTTTATACGACTTTATTTACCCGCCATAGTGGATTTTAGCCTAACTGTCCGAAAACATTGGTTAAGCGTTAGCAAGGATGGCACCTGCTTTTAGATTTTCTGGTTGACATCAAAGTTCTCAAGGTACTCGGCAACCTTCTGCAGGAACATGCCTCCAAGTGCACCATCTACAATACGGTGGTCACATGCCAGCGAGAGATCCATGCGCGGCCTTATACCAATGCTGTCACCATCAGGTCCTTCAATGACTACGGGCTTCTTCTGGATCAGGCCGACACCTAAAATGGCAACCTGTGGTTGGTTAATAATCGGGGTGCCCATGGTGGCGCCAAAGGTTCCGAAATTGGTTACCGAAAAAGTACCACCCTGAATCTCCTCAGGCTTCAGCTTGCTGTTTCGGGCTCTTGTTGCCATGTCATTGACCTCTTTCATAATGCCTAAGAGGCTTTTATGATCGGCATTTTTGATCACCGGCACAATCAGGTTGCCATCGGAGAGGGCAGTGGCCATCCCCACATTGATGTTTTTGCGCTTGATGATCTTGTATCCGTCTAATGATACATTGACCATCGGATAATCGCGCAGGGCCTTGGCAACAGCATCAATGAACACCGGCGTGAACGTCAGTTTTTCCTGCTCCCTTTCCTGGACGACCTTCTTGTTTTTGTTGCGCCACTGCACTACATTGGTCATGTCAACCTCCCTGAACAAGGTGATGTGTACGGAGGTGTCCTCAGACATTACCATATGATCGGCAATCAGCTTACGCATGCGATCCATTTCGACAACCTCATCCTGCTCGCCAACGTATATGTCCGGTTTCTGTACTTGCTTTGTTTCTGTCTTCGGAGTAGCCGGTTCGGCTTTTGGAGCAGCACTTTCTTCTTTTTTGGCAGAGGGTTCTGCGGCCGGCTGTTCCTTGCGTTTTTTCATGTAGGCCAGCAGGTCATCCTTGGTCAGACGATTGTTCTTGCCTGATCCGGGAATGGTTTCCAGCTCTTCCATCGGGATATTTTCTTCCATGGCAATGCTGCGGACCAGCGGGGAGTAAAAACGGCCGCTTTCCCCTTTTTTGTCTGCAGGGGTCGAACCGGTGGTCTCACTTGTCGCTTCGGCTGTTTTGGCCGCTGCGTCAGCATCAGGTTGAGACTGGCCACTATCTTCTTTTGCTTCCGGGGCCTGACCGGCTTTGTCTTTATCATCCGATGAAGATGTGTCAGCATCATCGCCGGCGTCTCCTTCTTCATCCTCAACTTCAATAATCGCAATCACGGTATCTACCTCGGCCGTGTCACCCTCATTGAACAATTGTTCCTTCAAAACCCCTTCCACCGGACTGGGGATCTCTGAATCTACCTTATCGGTAGACAGCTCCAGGATAGGGTCGTCCAGCTCGATCGTGTCGCCAACATTTTTTAACCATTTTGTGATAGTTGCTTCCGTGATGCTCTCACCCAGCTTGGGCATCTTTAATTCAAACCGTGCCATATGTTATTGCTTTTTCAGAATGTCAAATATTTACTTCTACACTTCTATATTTTGGAACACACAATATACGAAAAGGTTTGATCACAACCGTTATTATACAAACAAAATTACCGCTGCGGGTTTTGCCTGCCCAGGTGTTTGTATCCCTTCATACAAATGCGAAGGTCATTTTCCGGTTTATAATCTTTGGCGTAAAGGTTATTGAGGTTGGTCAGGGTTTCGGGTTGTAATGTCTGGTTTTGCACGGCGTCGCCGGGATAAAGAATGGCTTTTTTCAGCCTGGGCAGCTTGTCAGTCCCCGCTTTTGGGTGATAGCCGACCCAGGAACGTTTGTTGATCAGCACCAGAAACAGGTTCTTAATAAAGCCCCATCTGTTTTTTTGGAGAAGCAGGTGCAGGGGAGAGGTAACCAGAAAGAGGATGGCCAAAAGCAGGTCAAGTAGACGCTTATGTCGTTTGTTGGCAGGCAGGTTGATCGCATTCACATCAATGGTAAACAGATCACCAAAAGGCTCAATGCTGTTGCTGCCAATGATGTAAAGACTTTCGGGCGGAGCAATCTTGAAAGCCACCTGCTTGTCCTGCAATTTATACATGTGGTCGATAATGGTCTGTGACGCCATGTTGCCTGCACAGAATATCACTTCATTGATTTGATAGATGTCGATGATTTCCTGTATCTGATCGATACTGCCAAGATATCCTTCCTTGTCCGGGTTATTTGCTTGCAGGGATACCAGGCCAATAAAGGCTGTGTTCCCTCCCTGACGTAGCATATAAAGAATACGTTCAGCCTCTTTCCCGTCGCCGGCAATCAGGACACGCTTATTGGCCGAGCGACTCACGTGTATTGTTTTGTGTACGATTAGCGAATGAATGGTCCGGGTGAGTATCATCGAGAATAGCGCCCACAAGCTTCCCAGCAATATGAGCGCCCTGGAAAACCGGAGGTGAATGGGCAAAAGTGCATAAATAACGAGGATCGCGATGGTTCCCAGGCCGATACCCCGTACAATACGAAACAGGCTGACCGGTCTGTCATAGCCCCCGCTTAAATAAACGGCGGATAACCAAATTATGATGTAGACAGGTACCATGACCAGCATAAAAGTAGGCGGGTAGTAAGTCGATTCGGCGGCAAACACATGGTGCCCCCAGTAATTTTTAAGGAAGTAGAAACCCCCATAAATCAGGGCAGCATCCATTAAAGGCCATATGATCTGTTTTAGGAAACGGGAGAGGATGGCGAGCAGTGCCCGGAAATAGATGGCTGCATTGATGAGCAGTGAGAATACCCTGGCGTTTTTCTGTGAAAAATGTTTCCGGGCGAAAATGACCATCGCATTGTAAAACACCATGACATAATTAACGCTGCTTTTTTTGGTGCTTTCTCCTTTATAATGAATGATGCGGGTGCCGGGATAGTAATAATTCTTATAGCCGGCCTTCATAATCCTGTGGGAAAGATCTATGTCTTCGCCATACATAAAGAAGTCTTCATCAAGAAGCCCAGTTTTCTCCAGGGCTTCTTTTCGGAGAAGCATAAACGCACCTGACAGCACCTCGACTTCGTGGGTTTTATCTTTGTCGAGGTATCCAAGATGGTATTTCGCGAATGTTCTGGATCGCGGGAAAAGGGCTGAGAGCCCGAATATCTTGGAAAAAGCCACTCCCGGAGTGGGCAAGCCCCTTTTCGACTCTGGCAGGAAGCGCCCCTGACCGTCAAGCATTTTTACACCCAGGCCGCCTGCATCCGGGTGCTCTTCCATGAATCTGACAACTTTGGGCAGGGTGTCATCTTCGACAACGGTGTCCGGGTTGAGCAACAGTACATATCGACCCTGAGATTTTCTGATAGCCTGATTATTGGCCCGGCTGAAACCATTGTTTTCTTTGTTGGCGATCAGATGTACCTGCGGGAATTTTTCCCTTACCATCTCCACTGAGCCGTCAACAGAGTGGTTGTCCACAACAAACACTTCCATGCTGAGATCTGCCCCTGACTTGAACACGGCGTGAAGACACTGCTCCAGGAAGTACTTGACATTGTAGTTGACGATGACGACAGACAACAGCATATGCCTTATTTGATTGATGAAGCTTCGTAAGCTGTACGTTGAATGATTGAGCGGCCAAGGGTGACCTCATCAGCATATGTGAGCTCGTCGCCGATGGCAATGCCACGAGCGATGATGGACAGGTCCACGCTGAGTGGCTTCAGCTTTTTATAAAGATAAAAATTGGTGGTGTCACCTTCCATGGTGGTGCGTAGCGCAAGGATTACCTCTTTTATATCCTCGTTGCTGCGGATACGGTCTTCCAGGGCATCGATGGTCAGGTCGCCCGGGCCTACTCCTTCCATAGGAGAAATTATGCCACCGAGTACATGGTATTTGCCATGGTATTGCCCGGTATTCTCAATGGCAATAACATCACGAATGTCTTCTACCACACAAACCATTGAATCATTGCGCCGGGGAGAGCTGCAAATGTCACAAACAGGATTATCAGAAATATTATGACACTCCCGGCAATATTCTACCTTCTCATGCAGTTGAAGGAGGGCATCGGTAAATTGCCGCACGCTCTCCTGGTCTTGTTTCAACATATGTAACACCAGTCGCAATGCGGTTTTGTTTCCGATGCCGGGAAGTCGCGAAAATGCTTCAACGGCATTCTGTAGGATTTTTGATGAGTAATTTTCCAAAACAATCTGCTTAGTCGTTGATCAAGTGTCAAAGTTAATAATAAATGGGTGGTGTGGTGAGAAAAACTTGGCTATTTTTGCGGCACGCTTAATCATTCTATAGATACGATGACGCCACAGCTGATATTGATCTCATTTATCATTTACACCTCTTTGATCTTCCTGATCTCTCGCCTTACCGTAAGGCGCAAGGTTAACAATGAGGCCTATTTCCTTGGTAATCGTAATTCTCCCTGGTATGTGGTGGCCTATGGGATGATTGGCGCCACCCTGTCAGGGGTCACCTTTATGTCGGTTCCCGGATTGGTAAAGGACGAAAATTTCTCTTACATGGTCCTGGTGTTGGGTTATGTAGCCGGTTATGCGGTTATTGCAAAAGTATTGTTGCCGCTCTACTATAAAATGAACCTTACGTCCATCTATACTTATCTGCTGAAGCGATTCGGTCTGGCATCCTATAAAGCGGGTTCTTTTTTCTTCATTATATCCCGGCTGGTAGGGGCTTCGTTCCGGATGTTTCTGGTGGTACTTGTTTTACAGCGTTTTGTGTTTGACAGCTGGGGTATTCCCATGGCAGCTACCGTCACGCTGTTTATGACGCTGATCTTATTGTATACATTCAAAGGTGGTATCAAGACCATTGTCTGGACGGATACCCTGCAGACAACTTTTATGGTGGGTGCGGTGATAATCAGCGCAGTTCTGATATCCCGGCAACTCGGTATGGGTTTTAGTGATCTGGTATCCGAAGCCGGAAGTCGTGGTTACACCGACCTGTTTGTATTGGATTACACGGATCCCCGCTTTTTTATCAAACAGTTTTTCTCCGGCATCTTTATTACCATTGTGATGACCGGCCTGGATCAGGATATGATGCAAAAAAACCTGAGCTGTCGCAGCCTGCATGATGCACAAAAGAATGTAATCACGTTCGGGGCCATCCTGATACCCATCAACCTGTTGTTCCTCTTTCTGGGTTCCCTGTTGTGGATATATGCCGGTGAAACAGGTATTACCCTGGGAGCAGGGCAAACTTCTGACGAGCTCTTTCCCACCATTGCGCTAAATTATCTGGGTGTGGCAGCCGGTATGACCTTTTTCTTTGGACTGGTATCTGCAGCCTATTCCAGTGCCGACGGCACCCTGACGGCGCTCACGACGGTTTTCTGTATCGATTTCCTCGGTCTTCGCCGTAAACCTGGAATCACCGAGAAGAAATTACAGTCGATACGTTACCGCGTTCATATCGCCTTTGCCATACTGGTTTTGCTGATCATTCTGGGATATAGTGCCATCAATGATGAAGCCCTGATCAGCAAGCTGTTTACCATAGCCGGTTATACCTACGGGCCGCTTCTGGGGCTATATTTTGTGGGTTTGTATACCAAATGGCAGGTGCATGATCGTTATGTGCCGGTTGTAGTATTGTTGTCACCGATGCTGAGCTATCTGCTGAGCCTCTATTCCGAGTACCTGTTGTGGGGATATCAGTTTGGGTTTGAAATACTCATGGTGAACGGGCTGTTCACGTTTCTTGGCTTATTTATCATCAAAAGAAAGCATAAACAGTTTTCTGACACTGATCAGTACCCTGACACTGATGCTGCCTCCTGACGGTTCGACTCATTATACGTACCATAAAAAACCCATCCTGGCTCCCGTATGCATGAAACGATGAATACGGTTTCCCAGAATGGGTTTAGCGGCCTGTTGTCAGATATGTACTTTATTCAACAAAGCTGACCCAGCCGTGGGGATCTTCGGCTTCCCCGTATTGAATATCCTGAAGTTGCTTGAATAACTTCTTACAGACCGGGCCCGCCTTACCGTCTTTGGAGAATGTGTAAGACTTGCCTGTATCCCTTTCCACAATTTTACCAATTGGTGTTATGATGGCAGCTGTACCACAGGCACCTGTTTCTTCAAAAGTTTCCAGTTCTTCAACGGGTACCTCTCGCTGTTCCACCTTCATGCCCATGTCTTTGGCTATCTGCATCAGGCTCATATTGGTTATGGAAGGCAGGATGGAGTCCGATTTGGGGGTGATGTAGGTGTTGTCCTTGATACCGAAAAAGTTGGCCGGACCGGCTTCATCAATATATTTTTTCTCTTTTGCTTCAAGAAAGAGAACCGAAGCATATCCTTCGGCCTTGGCTCTCTCTGAAGCCCTGAGGCTGCCGGCATAGTTGCCGCCCACCTTGATATGTCCGGTACCCTGTGGCGCAGCACGGTCATAGTCACGGACAATCTGCATGGTCACCGGGTTAAAACCTTCTTTAAAGTAAGGCCCTACCGGACCGACAAATACCATGAAAAGATATTCTTTTGCCGGTTTCACGCCAATCTCAACACCTGTTCCAATGAGGAGCGGACGAATATACAGGGCGGCTCCATGGCCATAAGGCGGCACATAGTTTTCATTGAGCTTCACTGCCCTGGTAACCATCTCATGAAAACGTTCTTCCGGCACTCTCGCCATTAAAATGCCATCAGCTGAACGTTGCATGCGCCTGGCATTCTCTTCCCAGCGAAACAGCCTGACCCTGTTGTCTTTTCCGCGATAGGCTTTCATCCCTTCAAAAGCTTCCTGCCCGTAATGCAAACAGGTGGAAGCCATGTGAATATTGATGAGCGGTGATGAGGAGGTTTCAATTTCGCCCCATTCTCCATTGCGATAATAACAGCGAACATTGTAATCGGTCGGATAATATCCGAAGGGAAGATTTCCCCAATCTATGTTTTGCATAATAACAGATTTTAGAATTTATAAAATAGCTATATCCGCTAAATTATAATATTCTTTGAAATCTGTCATGGTTTTTATATGATTTTTATTGGAATATGTTTGATAAACCGGGCTAATGCAGGGCTTGGCCGTTGTGCCGGGTAATACTGTCAAGCAGGTGGAGTATGCTGTTGCGCATGGTGGCAGGAGATCCCTTATAATCGTTCACGATAATAACAAAGGCGGCCAGGTTCCCATTCTCCATGGGCGTGTAGCCGGCATATGACCTGACATTGTTAAGGTAGCCGCTCTTGGCCCTTAGGACGCCTTCCGAATTGGTACCGCGGAGTTGGTTAGTTAGCGAACCACTATAGCCGGCCATGGGCAAGCTGTTATTTAATACAGGGAATGACCGGTGATTTGCTGTGGCTTCCATGATGGTGATCAATTGTGAGGCAGTTACCCTGTTGGAAGGGGATAGCCCGCTACCATCATACAGGCGCCAGTTTTTACCAGCGATACCGTGTGGTTCCCAGAATCTGCTTATGGCCGAAAGGCCGGTTCTCACCGTACCTTTATCATCTTCCCGGAAACCGATTGTTTTGAGCAGGTTTTCCGCATAGGTATTAACACTTTCGATGTTGGTGCGATAAAGGAGGTCAAACAGGAAGGGTGAATGCCAGACATGCAACGTTGTACGGTTTTCGTTCAGAGGGATCTCTTTTTGGGCTGCCGAGCGGTTCGTCATACTTTGTCCGGAGACTGTAATATCCCCATCTTCGAGAAAAGCTTTCAGGCTGTCAGCCAAAAACTGTGGCGGATCTGCCATGGAACCCCGCACTTCAAAACCTTCGGCTCCCGCCGGTACGGTTCCGGTAAGCTGTCGCTGCTGTTGATAGGGTGCGCCAAAAATGTAAACCTGATCGCCGGAGCCGGGAGGACCGGTTGTAACCTCATTCAGAAATGTCATACCCGGTATTTCCGGTTCCGTACCAGCCACGGTGGCTTCCTCGCCGGCGTTATCTCCCGCATTGAAAAATACCGTGTATTCATTTTCATGGACCGTCAGCCCGCTGGCACCGGCCCCGAAGTAGTTACCGATATGTTCCCAGACCCATCGACGGGGTACCATCTCATCATCGAAAACCGAAGCATCCGCCACGACATGCCCGTTGATGGTTTTGATGCCGGCTTCTGTAATTGCATCATGCCAATAACTAAAAATATGATCTAGCGACAGGCTGTCATCCATCATGGATGCACCAAGGGTTGGATCACCACTACCACGTATGTAAAGGTTCCCGTGCAGGTCACCCTGGTCATCCACATATCCGTCATGCTGTAAAAGGGTTTCATATTGATGATCATGGCCCAGAATCATCAGGGCAGAAGCGGTGGTAATCAGCTTCTGGGCAGACGCAGGAACAACCGGTTTGTCAGGTTCATATGTCAGAAGGGTTTTCCCGTCAGTGACATCTTTGACATAAAAGGTCCAGTTGGCATTTTGCAGAGCCTCTTTGCCGCTGAAATGGTGAAAAGCGTCGGCCAAAGGGTTATTTCCGGGCTTCGCAGTTGCTTCAGGGTTGGCCAAAACCATTACAAGCAGCATGGACAGGTATATAATGTAGCGCATTGGACTTGATTTTTTATAAAAACACCTCTAAAAATTCTGTAATAGCCTGATAATAAAAATATTACCTCTATGAATGCTTATTGACGATTTATTCATTGAGTATTTGTACGGCTTCGCTTGCGCTGATTCTTTCGCCATTCAAAAAGGCCACTACAAACGCATCTTTAAAGCCGGCCTCCTGAATCCTTTGTTGTATTTCTGCTGCATCCTCGAGTGACTTTTCATCACCGACAGTATATTTATAAAGGCCATCTTCCTGATAGAGTTCAACATTTTTCAGTGGGCTGAAAGCCGGGTCGTCAACCGGTTTTTTCTCAGAAGTTACGGCAAATTGTACCCTGAATGAGATGTCGCCGGAGCTGCTGCTTCCCTGGCTATGTGTTGTTTGATGTTCGGAGCCTTCATTTACCGGTTTATCAAGGGTTTCTTCATCTTCGGTATATGCTGTCGGATCTGCCTCTTTGTCCTGATGGAGGTCTGAGGTATACTGTTTTCTGGATGCTGCCAATACATCCTGTTCCTCTTTATAATCACGAAAAGCCCTGAAGATAGCTGAGGCAATATAGGCCTGGCCGCTTTCAGACATTAGGTATTGTTCTTCATGCGGATTGCTTAAGAAACCTGCTTCAACCAGGATGCCCGGCATGGTTACTTCGTACAGGACCAAGAACCCGGCCTGTTTAACGCCTCTGCTGTTTCTGCGTGCCCTTTCTTTGAATTCTGTCTGGATCATTGACGCCATATTCAGGCTTTGATCGAGGTAAGCGTTCTGATAAAGCGCAAAAATAATGTTTGCTTCCGGTGAGTGTGGATCGAACCCGTCATAGGTTTCCATATAATCATCCTCATAAAGAATGGCTTTGTTTTCACGGCGGGCTACTTCGAGATTTTCCTGGCTGCGGTGAAGGCCCATCACGAAGGTTTCTGTGCCTCTGGCTGACCTTGAGCTACTGCTGTTGCAATGCAGGGAAATAAATAAGTCTGCATCGTTATCATTGGCTATCCGGGCACGTTCATGAAGGGGGACAAACACATCGCTCTCGCGGGTATAGATCACCTCAACATCTTCAAGGTGTTCATTAATATATTCTCCAAGCTTTAGTCCAATGGCGAGTGTAAGATGTTTTTCTTTTGTGTTTCTGCCAAGTGCTCCGGGGTCACGTCCGCCATGCCCGGGATCTATCACAACCGTGGTGACGGCCCCGCTTCCATTTGCCCCCAGATAGGCCGGCAACAAGAGGATAAGGAGGAGGATACCAAAAAATAGGGGAATGCGTTTCACTTATGGTATGCTAATTTTAATTAGTTTTGCCAATGCTTTAACGTATCTGTAAACAGTACAGATCAGCCAAAACGGTTTTCATACAAAAATAATACTTAATCACCTTGTGTACAAACTCCGTTTTCAAGTTTTTTCTGCTAATATTTGTCTTCTTCTCTGTATCGACGGGTTTAAATGCTCAGATTCCTGAGTTACAGGATCAGGAGGATGTTGTTATGGAGGATGAGGAAGTTGCTGACAATGACACCATTAACGGCGATAACGGGGAGAGGATCCGGGAATCTTCTGTGATGTTGGACGCAAGGGTTGAATATTCAGCTGAAGATACCATATACCATGATATTCGCAATCGGCGCGTATATATTTACGGTGATGCAGATTTGCAATACGAGGATATGCATCTGCAAGCTGATTATATTGAGATTAACTTCAATACCAATGAACTTCATGCCACGGGCCTGCCTGACAGTGCCGGGGTAATTCAGGGGCGGCCTGTGTTTTCGGAAGGGAATCAAAGTTTTCAATCTGATGAGTTACGCTATAATTTTGATACCGAGCGGGGCCGTACCATCGGTGTTGTTACTGAAGAAGCCGATGGCTACGTGCACGGCGATGTAGTGAAGATACAGCCTTCCAGGGAGGTTCATGTTGCAGAGGGAAAATACACCACCTGTGATGAACCCGATCCCCATTTCCATATTGAATTCCGACGGGCCAAGATCATCCCGGATGATAAGATCGTCTCAAGCTTTGCTTACCTGGTCATACAGGATGTCCCCACGCCATTATTTGTACCGTTTGGGTTTTTCCCGAACCGCCGGGGTCAGGCCTCGGGGATATTGATGCCTTCTTATGGCGAAAGCAATAACCGTGGTTTCTACCTGGAAAATGGCGGATTCTATTGGGGTATAAACGAGTACATCGATCTTTCCATCCGGGGGGATATCTACTCACGTGGTAGCTGGGCGATCCGGCTCGGATCCGACTACCGGAAGAGGTATCGTTACAACGGGAACATAAACCTTTCCTATGCGGACAATGTGATGGGGGAGCCCAATCTTCCGGGATATGAGCGCAGTAAAGACTTTCGGATTCAATGGACCCACAACCAGGCACCTGAGGCACATCCCACAAGGACTTTCCGTGCCAGTGTGAATGCCGGTACCCGACAGGCGAGCCGCTTTAATCCGGTATCTGATGATGATTATCTGGCCAATACGTTTTCATCCAACATATCATATTCGAGAAGCTGGGCCAATACCTACAACCTATCCGCGAACCTCAGACACAGCCAGAATACAAATACCGGCATGGTAAACTTAAGCCTGCCCGATATCTCCTTCAGTGTGAACCGCTTTTACCCATTTCGCAGTGATCGTCGACCCGGTCATGACAAGTGGTATGATGATATCAATGTCAGCTACAACATGTCTGGACGTAATGAGCTGAATTTGCCCGACTCTCTTTTGCTTACTTCCCATGCGCTTACTCAGTTCCGTAGTGGCATGCGGCATGAGATACCCGTTTCCTACTCAGGACGCCTGTTGAATCACTTTAATTTCAGTACCAGTATCAATTACAGTGAGAAATGGTATTACCAGACAATCCGCAAATCATGGGAGGAAGATCACACGGGTGATGACATGCAAAACTCTGCGTCTGGCACGGTGGTAACTGATACGGTTCCTGGTTTCGAATCAGCACGGGAATTCCGTCTTTCTTCGAGCGTGAGCACCCGGTTGTTTGGAATGATGCAATTTGAGTCGGGGCCCGTATCGGCTATTCGCCATGTCTTAACACCCAGCGTGGGAATCAGTTTCAGACCTGATTTTGCTGACCCTTTTTGGGGGTATTATAAGGAATATTATGATCCCCAGCAGGATCAACAGGTTCAGTACTCCATTTTTGAACAGAGCCTGTTTGGCGGGCCACCGGCAGGACGTTCCGGGAACATTAACTTTTCACTGACCAATAACTTTGAGATGAAGGTGCGCAGCTTTCGTGATCCCGATGGAGAACCACGTAAAATTACCCTTATTGACAACTTTAGGATTTCCGGTGGTTATGACCTCGCCCGCGATTCGCTGAACTTTTCCGACATAAGAATCAGCGGACGTACCAGATTATTCGATGACATTGATATTTCTTATTCCAGTAGCTGGACACCCTATGCACGAAATGAGGATGGGCAATATGTGGATGAGTTTCTCTGGAACACGGACAAACAATTGTTAAAGCTCAATAATACCAGTTGGTCACTCAACTTCAACTACCGTTTGCAGTCGGGTGACGGAAATGGGCAGCCAAATGGGAACGGTGGTATGCAAGAAGAAATGGGCGGGCAGTCGACACATGACCGTGGACCTGATGCTGACATGCCTGGCGAAGAAGATTCGGGGGAGCGGATGGCAGATATGCCCCCTGCTGATGGGGTAGACTATAGTGTGCCCTGGAATATGACAATCTCTTATTCATTTAACTACAACGCCAGATATAGACATCAGGAAAACACTATGGACCGCGATTTTATACAAAACTTGTCTCTCCGCGGCGACATTTCCCTTACACCCAACTGGCGCATCGGTTTTCGTACAGGCTACGATTTCGAACAGAACGAGCTTACCTATACTTCTATCGATGTGTATCGAGACCTGCATTGCTGGGAAATGACATTTAACTGGATACCGATGGGTTTTCGTAAAAGCTATAACCTGACTATCAGGGTAAAATCAAGCGTTCTGCAAGACCTGAAAATACGGCGTCGTTCACACCATCTTGACAGGATATTTGATTAAACAATATGCTTTGGTCAGCTTTCTAAGGGATTGCTGACATGTAATTCACTACAGAGCTCGCGGATCTGCTCTTTTACCTTATCCTGAATACAAATTCCGTTTTTGCTGTTTTTTTCTTCCGCCATTCGTTCCGGATCACCCGGAATAAGCACTTTTTCTTCTCCTTTTGCCGGTCTGGCCTCACGGAAAACCCTTATCCAGTGATCCATATTTTCCTTAAAGTCTTTTGCCGGTCTGAATGCATCAATCCGGATGGCGCCGAAAAAATGGCCTGTGCCTTTCCCGGGCAGATTATCTTTGGTCGGCAGCCAGCTTACGGATGGTGGCACAAAGGGTCCAAAATTGGCCCCTGGCAGAACGGCAGAAAGGATATCCACGATAGAGGCCAGACAGTAACCTTTGTGGCTGCCATACTGCCTGCTGCTGCCCAGCGGCAAAATGGTGCCTCCCCGGGTAAGTATTCCCGGATCAGTACTGGAAATACCTTCATGATCCTGCACAAAACCCGGCTCTATGTGGAGTCCCTTCTTGTGCAACAGGTCTACTTTTCCCCTGGCAATAGCTGCAGATGCAAAGTCCGCAACCAGGGGAGGCTTTTTGCCTGCTGGTACCGCCATTGCAAATGGATTGGTACCCAATAACCCTTCTGCGGAAAAGGTAGGTGCTACCAGTGGATTGGCATTGGTCATGCAGAGCCCGATCATGTCTTTGGCCAATGCCCGCATGGCATAATAACCGGCAATACCAAAATGATTGCTGTTCTGTACGGCTACCCATCCCGTACCGGCATTTTCGGCTTTTTCAATAGCCAGATCCATGGCCCGGGCGGCTACTGCCGGCCCAATTCCATTGTCTCCGTCAAGTGTGACCGTTGAAGGACTCTGATGTATGATTTGCGGAGCAGCCTGGGGGTTAATCCTTCCGGTCCGCAACATGCGGATATAATCCGAAAGGCGCAACAGGCCATGAGATGGGATATCCCGTAGCTCGGCAGCAATCAGAACATCTGCTGTAGTGATGCTGTCTTCACGGGATACATCGCATGCAGTAAGGAGGTCTGTAATCAGATACTTCAGTGTGGATTCAGTTGCCATTTTTTCCTCAAAAATACTAATCAATTTGGAAAGAAGTTACTTTTGTTAGGGTCAATATCAAGCAGGTATACATACCATTCAAATAGTAAATTTATTTAATCACTTATTTTTTTGGTTATTTTTTAAAAAATTTTGAATATTTGTAGCTTTAATTTGACAGGGAAAATCGATGGGTTCCGTTTTTTCGGTTCCATTAATTCCTCTGGTAAATGCGTTATTGTCTTATTATTTATTTACTTTTGCATATTCATTAATCTTCAAGCTTAATCGTATGAAAACAGCTATTCAAATTGTGTTGGTCATTGTAATTGTTGTATTGGGTTACCTGGTATATGACAGTATCATGGAGCCTGTCCGTTTTAGCCAGGAAGTTGAAAAACGGGAGTCAACCATTATTCAACGATTAAAAGATATTCGGGAAGTTCAGCGCGCACACCGTTCCAGGTATCAGCGTTTCACTGCGGACCTGGATTCACTGGTAGATTTTTACAAACTGGACTCCCTTGCTTTGGTACGAGCCATCGGCTCTGTGCCTGACACACTAACAGAGCAGGAAGCCGTTAATATGGGAATCGTTCAAAGGGATACCATTTGGCAGGCAGCCAGGGACAGCTTGTTGCAGCATGCCAGGTATCCAATCGACACCTTGCCTTATGTGCCGTTTAGTGATGGCGAACGGTTCCAGATGGATGCCGGTACCATCGAAAGAGGGCTTGTAGATCTGCCGGTTTTTGAAGCATCCGCTGATCGCCATGTGTACATGTCTGACATCGAAGACTGGCGTGTCTATTACACTCGTGAAGAAGGACTGAAAGTTGGTTCCATGCAGGAATCCATACTTGACGGAAACTGGGAGTAATTTAATGTTTTCATTTATATGATGACCGGCCAGCTTCGGGAAACCATACGTATTGTCGACGATGCATCCGTTTCCGCGCCGGATATCCGAAAAAACTTATCCATTGAGCTCATGCCCGATGGATTTGTTTTTGCAGTCATGGACAAAGATGCATTCAGGTATCTGGCCATGGCAGGTTACCAGGTACCTCAAGCTTCGGACCAGCCCCCTGTGTATGAGCAGTTGTGTCAGGAAAAGCAACATATCTCCTTGCTGAACGAGACACACGAGCAGATATGTATCTCATATTACGCACAGGAGCTGGTTTTGATACCGGATAAACTATATCTTTCCGAAGAAAAGAACACCTACTTTTCCTTTTGTACACCATTGCCCACCAGGCACCATGTCAGGGCTGATTATCTCAATATCCTGAAAGCCTACGCCCTGTATGCCGTTCCGGATCATCTGCCACCCATGTTGGAAAAATATTTTCCCGGCTACCAGCTCAAACATTATGGAACAGCCTTAATTGAAGGGACACTGGCTTCACAACGGCTGGATAAATGGCAGGCAGATATCGTCATGCACATCAAGCAATCCCATTTTGAATTGCTGATTTTTAGAGAAGGTACATTTGCGTATTACCGGTCATTTCCGATACAGACATTTGAAGATCTGCTATATTATCTTTTTTATGTCCTGGAACAGCACCACATGAGCCCTGAAAAATTACGGGTTTTTGTGCTTGGTGAACTGGCAATGGATTCCAATAATTTCGCAACACTATCTTCGTTTTTCCGCCATGTATCCATACCTGACCGTAATGATATATTCAAATATGCTTCCTGTTTTGATTCCATCCCATACCATTTTTATTTTAACCTGTTAAACCTGACCACATGCGGATAATTGGCGGCCGAAATCAGCGCAGGCATATCAAGCCTCCGGATGGCCTTCCGGTCAGACCGACAACCGACAAAGCCAAAGAAGCATTGTTCAATATCCTGAACAACCATTTCTACTTTGATGAGATCAGGGTTCTTGACCTGTTTGCCGGTACCGGGAGCATAGCATTCGAATTTGCTTCCCGCGAAGCGACGGAAGTCGTAGCTGTGGAAAATAACCCAAGGTGTGTGCGTTTTATTCAGCAGGTAATGGAACAGCTCAACTTTGACAATCTCCATGTGCTGGGTGAAGATGTTTTTCGTTTCCTCCAATCCTGTCCCGCTGAATATGACATTGTTTTTGCCGACCCCCCTTATGATCATGGCCACATAACAGAAATACCGGACCTTGTTTTTACCAACAATATTGTTTCGGATAATGGTTGGCTCATCCTGGAACATCCCGCTGATATCCATTTTGAGGCGCATACGCATTTTCTGGAAAGCAGAAACTACAGCAAAGTGCACTTTAGTTTCTTTGAGCGGTAAGGGTTTGTGTTTATAATTTTTCTAATTTTATTCCGTTCAAAGTTTTACCATTACAGTCTCCCATCGTAAGAAAGAACTTGTATTTATGACGAGAATCGCATTGTTTCCGGGGTCATTTGATCCGATAACAAAAGGCCATGAATCGATTATCCTGAGGGCGTTGCCTCTGTTCGATAAAATCATCGTGGGTATAGGCATCAATGAGGAAAAGAAAAGCTTTTTCCCTTTGGATGAGCGTAAAGCATGGATAGAAAAAGTGTTTCGGGAATATCCGGAAGTGGAGGTCATTACCTATGAGGGCCTCACTGTTGAACTGTGTAAAAAATTAAACGTGCACTATATCCTCCGTGGCCTGCGGACCTCAGCCGATTTTGAGTTTGAGCGCAGCATTGGCCAGACCAACAAGCAAATGCTGCCTGATTTGGAAACCGTGTTTTTGCTAACCACCCCCGAGTTAACCGCTATTAATTCATATATTGTTCGGGATATCATCCGCCACGGAGGCGATGCTACACCTTTTATTCCTGATGTAGTTGATATCTCCGGATATCTGCCGTCGTAACGCATAATATCCTGTAATTTTTTGGGTTTGCCCTCAGAAGGTACTATTTCCTACCATGTGTTTCCGGCTATGAAGCTTTGTTTGTGTGTTTCTATTATGTTATTGATACTGTCTGCTCCGGCATTCGGGGCTTCCGGTGTGCGTATCGAAGGCAGTTTTCCCGGAGCCGAAGGTCGGGAGATTCGCCTGATGGCTTACCGGGATTATCTGAGCAACAGAACGGAAGAGATTGATGCGCAAAAGATAGATGAAAATGGCGCCTTCGTTTTTGAGATGGATATTGAACACCCACGTTTGCTTTTTTTTCGGGTCATACACAGCAGAAACTTTTTTTATGTGTCTCCGGGAAATATTTACGCGGTTGAATATGAGCAACTTGAATTTTCAGGCAGCAATGGTCGAAGGCCAACTCCGTTGAGGCAACATTTTCCCATGACAATCAGCAAAACCGCGGGCGAACATGAAGACCTGAACAGCTTGATCAGTGAATTTGATGACTTGGTTGCGGATTATCTGCGCACCCATGTGGCCGGCCGGCCCCGAGCCAATCATCAGCGGTCGCTGGAGCGTTTTCGTATGGAAGCAGCGTCAATATTCGCTGATATTGAGGATGATTTTTTTCAACAATATATACAATATCGTATTGCGAATCTCCAACGCAGCCTGAATACCAAAAGTTTTTATGCCCTTGCCAGTGAATATATCCTGGATGAACCGGTTAGGTACTACCATCCGCAGTACATGGAATTTTTCCGGAACCTGTTTGACTCCTACATTTTTACCGCTGCGTCCTCCATCGGTATGGTAAACCTTGAGGAGGCCGTTAACACGCATGGCGATGTTCATGCCCTGATGGATACCCTGGGGCGGGATACGCTGCTGCTTCATGAGCGATACCGGGAGTTGGTGATGCTGAATGGCTTGAAAAAAATGACCGGCATGAAGGATTTTGAAGAAGAACAGGTGGCAGAAGTACTCAGGCAGGCTTCAGAATACGGCAGGTTTGAGCAGCACCGCATGATCGCTGACAATATCCTGTATCACCATCAGTTGCTTAAGCCCGGAACCAGTCCGCCACCACTGAATCTGGAAGACAGTAAGGGAGATACGGTGCGTATCGATGATTTTCGGGGCCGGTATCTGTATCTGTTTTTTTGGGCTGGCTGGAGTCAGACCTCAATGGCTGAACTTGCTCCCATGACGCAACTTGCCGAAGAGGCAGGTGATAACATTCAGTTGCTTGGCGTGCTGATCGACCACCAGCTGGAGACAACACAAGGACTGCTTCAGAATGACGAACTACCAGTAGCGTTGTTACACGTAGCAGGCGATTATCGCTTGCTTGACCGTTACCGTCTGCGAACGGTCCCCTACTATTTACTGATTGATCCGGAAGGTAAGATTGTTGCTGCTCCTTTTAAAGCGCCTTCTGAAGGCGCAATCGAAACATTAAAAGACCTCAACGCCATTCATTGATCAGTTCCCGTAAGTTGCCATACGTACTTTGTATTACCTCACCGAGATCGTCAGGTTGTTTCCACACGGCCCGGGTGATTCCCTCTTCGGTTTGCGGCTGCAAATCTGGTTGTCCATCAATTTTCATATGATACCAACGGGTTTTCTTTAATGCCCATTGGTCATCGTCCAACGGGAATATATGGTAGGTGGGTGGCAGGGGACGCAAAATACGCACACCCGATAAGCCACACTCTTCTTCTACCTCCCTGATGGCAGCATACTCCGGGGTTTCTCCCATTTCCATTTTACCTTTGGGCAGATCCCAACGACCATTTCGAAATATAAATAACAAGGCCCCGGCGGCGTTGGTTACCACTCCGCCGGCAGCATCGATGTTTTCAAATAATGTGGCAAATTGTCTGAAAAGGCGTTCCGGATGTTTTGCTACATAACACAAACAAGCCTTACCGGATTGAATAAAATTCATAATGCCTTCCCATTCAACCTGTTCGTAGGAAATACATTCTTCAGTAGCTTCATGGGCTTTCCCTTCAGGCAAAAAAAGAATTTTATGGTTCTCATGAAATACGGTTAATGCCGTTTGCATAGACGTTTTGCTTTTCTGTAAAAAAACCTGCTTTTTTGTTAGTTTTGTGTGATATAATTATCCCTTTTATTCTTGATTTATGCATATACATCAATCATGTGCTGATGAGATCGCAGGTCATCTACTGCAAATAAACGCAATAAAATTGAATGTGGAACAACCTTTTACCTGGTCTTCCGGTTTGCTTGCGCCCGTCTATTGCGATAATCGCCGCATTCTTTCTTTTCCGGGTATCCGGCGGATGGTTGCGGAAAACCTGGCTGATATCATTCGCAACCGTTTTCCCGGCGTTGAATTGATTGCCGGTGTGGCTACAGGCGCTATTGCCCATGGTGTTCTGGTGGCTGAACATCTCGATCTGCCTTTTGTTTATGTGCGTAGTACGCCCAAAGCACATGGTCTGGGCAGTCAGGTAGAAGGATATGCTCCTCCTGGCAGCAGGACAGTGGTTGTCGAAGATTTGATCTCTACCGGAAAAAGCAGCATGGCTGCCTTTAACGTCCTGAAAGAGCTGGGAATGCAAATGATGGGAATGTGCGCCATTTTTACGTATGACCTCTACATGGCCAGGGATAACATGAAAGAAACGGAGGATTCCCTCTATGTGCTAAGCCATTTTGAGACATTGCTGAAAACGGCAGAAGAAAGGGGGCTTATATCCGCTGATGAAAAACATGAACTGACAGCCTGGCGTGATGACCCGCTTGCCTGGTCAAACGCCCGGTCATAAATACTTATATGAACATTTGCCTATGACAACATTTGAAAAACAACATATTCCTGTCAATACCAGTTGCGAAACCGTGTTTTCTTTTCTGGGTGATTTCCGAAATTTTGAAGATCTGTTGCCCGACAGGGTCAGTAACTGGAAAGCCGATGAAAGCACCTGTTCCTTCACCATCGAAGGGTTGGCAGACCTTTCCATGCGGATAGACGGAAAATATCCCTGTTCCAACATTCACATTGTGTCAGAAGGGAAAAATCCGGTGGATTTTGAGTTGGATTATTTTTTTTATAAAACGGATGAGGAAAGCTGTTCCGTGTCGATTGTGTTTAAAGTGGATCTCAATCCATTTATGAAATCAGTGGCCTCAGGTCCGTTGCAGCATTTTGTGGAGCTGCTGGGCGAAAAGCTCCAGGAAAAATATGCCTGAGAGACTAAAAAAATGCCTAAGGTACTATAAGTTCATACTGATTTCTTTCATCCCAAATGCTTGTTGGGTGCCATCAGGCAATGTAAGTAGTAGCTGACCATATTCACTGATTCCGGAAACGGTAGCTGTGAAAGTTTCCTGATCTGTGCTGAATCGCATTTGCTGTTGATACCCGAGTAGATGTTCAAGGTATTCCTGATCAATGGTTGCTTCGTTGCCTTGCTTTAGCTGTGTATACCTTTTCATAAGATGTTCCTCCACAACCTTTATACAGGCACTCAGATCATGAACCTCTCCGGTTAACCGGGTCAGGGATACAGGGTTTGGTATGTCCTCCGGGAAAGTGGTCTGGTTGATGTTAATCCCTATTCCGGCCACGCATAACTCATAGCTTCTACCTGAAATCCGGTTTTCGATCAATGTTCCGGCGATTTTTCCTTTATCAGCATAGATGTCGTTCGGCCATTTGATAAAAAAGGGGAACTGTTTGCACAAAGTTGCCAATGCGTCACGTATGCCAAGGGCAACCGTTTTGTTCAATATGAACTGTTTGGACGGTGGTAAAAATGCAGGCATCAAAAGGATGGAGAAGGTGAGGTTTTTATTGGCCTCGCTTTCCCAATGGGTTTCTGCCTGGCCACGCCCCCGGGTTTGATTGCCAGCCCAGACAATACTTCCTTCAGGTGGCAGAGGCCCCCTTTTGATCATACGCCATAGTTCCAGGTTTGTTGAGTCTGTTTCTTCTATGTAATGGTATGAACGCATATTGTACTAAAATTCGTTAAAATCATCTTGATCCGAAAAAGGTATTTTTGAATAATCGCTGTACAGTGGCCGGATAAAGATGTTTCAAATGTATAATAATATCTGCACAACAGCGCGGTGAATTGTTATGATAAAACATAATGTCGTTAAAAATCGTTACTTTTGCAGGAAAGCATAATGTTTTGTGAATGATAAAAAGATCAAAAGAAAAAGACATATCGGTTTTGCTCGTAGATGCTATTGTAAAAGGGATTTTGGATAAGAGCGGGGAGGAAATCGTAAGTCTCAATCTCGGAAAAATAGATTCAACAGTTTGTGATTTCTTCGTAATTTGTCATGGTAATTCCCGGCCGCATGTCGAAGCCATAGCGGAGGCGGTAGAAGATACCGTTCAGAAGGAAGAGGGCATTCGTCCGGCCAGGCGTGAAGGTTTTCTGAACGGTGAATGGTTGTTGCTCGACTATCAGGATGTGGTCGTTCATATTTTCCAGGAGCCGGTACGCCGTTATTATCAGCTGGAAGACCTTTGGGCTGATGTGCCTTCCTACAAATTTCAGGAGGTTTAGATTGCGTGGCAACGCATTGGTATTAAGCGATATTATATTTTAGCTACTATTATAGAATGAGTCAGAAAAAGAATAACAATAAGGAACAGGGTTTGCCTAAGGGAGGTAAGCAACCACCTAAGAACCAGCAGGCAAACAAGTCATCTGCAGGCGGATCCGGCGATAAGAAGGAGGGGAAAAAGCCCGGTTTTAATTTTTATTGGATATACGGTATTTTGGCCGTTATCTTTATTGCGCTGCAGTTCTTTAACTGGGGCAGCCCTGCTGTTGAGATTTCCCAGATGCGTTTTGAGAATGAGATGCTTACCTGGAATCAGGAAGAGGGAACTGACATTGAGATGATCAAGATCATCAACCAGGAGAAGGTAGAGGTTTATATCAAAGAAGAACGACTTAACAAGGAGCAGTACGATGATGTAGAACCTGAAAGGGGCCTTCGTGATTCGAACGGTCCGCATTATAAATTTCGGATAGCTTCGGTTGAGAATTTTGAGACGGTGATCCGTGAAGAGCAGCGTGAATGGCCTTCAGAAGATCGTTTTCCGGTTTATCCCGAGTCAAGGCGCAGCTGGGGTACCGATGTGCTGAGCTGGCTGCTTCCCATCGGTCTCCTGATCGCTTTCTGGATATTCATTATGCGTAGAATGGCGAGCGGTGGAGGTCCGGGCGGCCAGATGTTCAACATTGGCAAGTCGAAAGCCACCCTGTTTGATAAAGATACCCATGTAAACATTAATTTTAAGGATGTAGCAGGTCTTGATGAGGCCAAGGTCGAGCTGATGGAAATTGTTGATTTCCTGAAGAGCCCGGATAAATATACGAAACTGGGTGGTAAGATCCCCAAAGGTGCACTGGTAGTAGGACCGCCAGGTACCGGTAAGACATTGCTGGCCAAGGCCGTGGCTGGGCAGGCTCAGGTGCCGTTCTTTTCCTTAAGCGGTTCAGACTTTGTGGAGATGTTTGTGGGTGTCGGCGCTTCGCGTGTGCGCGACTTGTTCAAACAGGCTAAGGAGAAAGCCCCTTGTATTATCTTTATTGACGAGATCGATGCCATAGGACGGGCCCGGGGCAAGAATTCCGCTACCGGCGCCAATGATGAAAGGGAAAACACCCTTAACCAGTTGTTGTCCGAGATGGATGGGTTTGGTACAAACATTGGCGTGATCATCCTGGCCGCAACCAACCGGGCGGATGTCCTTGACCGGGCACTTTTAAGGGCTGGCCGGTTTGATCGCCAGATTCATGTCGAAATGCCTGACCTGAATGAGCGGGATGCCATCTTTGGTGTGCATATGAAACCGTTGAAGCTGGATAAAGACGTGAATGCAAACTTCCTTGCCAAGCAAACCCCGGGCTTTTCCGGAGCCGATATAGCCAATGTTTGTAATGAGGCCGCATTAACAGCGGCACGGCGTAACAAAAAGAAAGTCAGGAAACAGGATTTCCTGGATGCCATCGACCGTATCATTGCCGGTCTTGAAAAACCCAATAAAGTCATCTCACCTGCTGAGAAAAAAGTAATTGCTTACCACGAGTCAGGGCATGCTGCCGTAAGCTGGCTGCTTGAACATGCCCATCCGCTGGTAAAAGTAACAATCGTGCCCAGGGGCAAAGCCCTTGGTGCTGCCTGGTACCTGCCCGAAGAGCGTCAGATTACAACCTATGAGCAGATGTTCGACGAACTGACGAGCACGCTTGGTGGAAGGGCTGCAGAAGAGCTGGTGTTCGGTAAAATATCCACAGGGGCTTTGAATGATCTCGAAAAGGTTACAAAACAGGCTTATGCCATGGTGGTATACTTCGGGCTTAATAAGCGGCTCGGTAATATCAGTTACTATGATTCCACCGGCCAGAACGAGTATACGTTTACAAAGCCTTACTCTGAAAAAACGGCACAGACCATCGATGAAGAGGTGCATAAAATTCTGGAAGCAGCCTATGAACGGGCCAAAAATATCCTCGCTGACCACAGAGATCAGTTGATCCAACTAGGAGACAAGCTTCTTGAGAACGAAGTAATATTCCGTGACGACCTTGAAAGCATATTTGGTGAAAGAAAATATCCGGAGCCGGAAAAAGCCAAAGAGCAAGAGTTTGAAGTGGGCGCTTCCCTTACTAAAAATAACAGCAAAAAGTCTACAAATACCGATAAAGGTCGTTCATGAAAGATACAACGTCTAAGGAGAGCGTATTAAAAAGTATCCGGGATGCACTGGTCAGGGCCATGCCTTCACCCTTTGAAGCCGTTGATCAGGAAACCGCCGTTTTTAGTCACGTTGATGGTGACTTGAAAGAAGAGCAATTTGCTGAGGCTTTTATAGAAGCATACGGAAAATTTGTGTTCTGTGCTGATGTAGAGGAGCTGGCAGAAAACATAAGCACACTGTTATCACAAAAGGATATTCAGAACCCATTTTGTGGTGAGGATTTCCTGACAGGTCTGCTGCAGGCTGTCAATACCAAATATACAGAAGATCATAACAGCATAGAGAACTGCGATGCGTCGATCACCGGCTGTGAGGCACTTATAGCAAGACATGGAACCATTGTTTTCAGTAGCCGGCAGGGAGGAAACAGGAAAAGTTTTATCGTGCCGCCAATAAACATTGTTGTAGCTACAAATCAACAACTGGTCGGTGACCCTGGTGAAGTTTTTCGCTACCTGAAGATCAAATACGGAGATGCCATGCCCTCCTGGATCACCTTTGTTACCGGTCCCAGCCGTACTGCTGATGTTGAAAAGAAACTGGTACAGGGTGCCCACGGGCCTAAAGAATTGTATCTCTTTATGCTGGATACATCATCCGGACAAACAGACTAATGTAAAATATGTATGGGAAGAATTCCTGACATAAAGGTGTATGACCCATTATTTGGTGCTTTTTTTGCATTCGAAGGAACCACGTCATATTGTTTCTGCCAGCCAAACGCTGCTATCCAGCATCCTTGGTTGCGCAAACTTTATTTGGATAGTGTCAGTAAATAATTTTCAGATGAAATGAAGTTCGTATGCGGGATAATTGGCAAAAAATATACAGTCACTGGTTAGAGCATAAAGTCGAGATAGCCCAGGCTATCCTGAAAGAGGAGGATATAGACAGTGTCATCATGGACAAGAAAGACTCTGCTTACCATTTTGGTGAGGTAGAACTCTATGTTCAGGCTGATAACGTGCTGCAAGCTAAACAGATACTTAATAAAGAGTCGTTGTGAAGAATTTGGTTAAAAGAACATTGACCGGTATCGTGTTGGTTGTTCTGGTGATTGCCACCATCATCCTGGATCAATATCTTTTTGTTGCCCTTTTCCTTATTCTGACTGTTACAGGCTTATGGGAGTTCTATTCGCTGGTCGAAAAGGCAAAGGTATATCCCAATAAAGCAGCCGGAACCTTTGCCGGTCTGACGCTGTTTATTACCAACGCGATTGTTGCCATGAATTATGCCGGCCGCTCGCTGCTACTCTTAAATTTCCTGTTCTTCTTTCTGATATTTCTGTTTGAACTGTATCGCAATACCAAAGATCCTTTTACCAACATCGCTTTTACTTTTTTCGGACTGCTTTATGTGGCTGTTCCGTTTTCCCTATTGAATTATTTTCCTAATCCCGGTTTTCTGCCAGGGGTATACCATTCCAGCCTTTTGTTGGGTTTTTTCTTTTTGGTTTGGATAAATGAAACAGGTGCCTATGTGATTGGTTCCTCTTTCGGGAGGCACTATCTGTTTAAGCGTGTGTCGCCAAAAAAAACCTGGGAAGGTGTCGCGGGAGGCGGCGTGTTATCTTTTATTGCTGCATTCTTAATTTCTATATATTATAAACAACTCTCATTGGACGGTTGGCTGATTGTTGCCGGTATTGTGGTGATACTGGGCACCTATGGCGACCTGTTTGAGTCGATGTTCAAGCGCTGCATCAAGGCAAAGGATAGCGGTAATATCCTGCCGGGCCATGGCGGCATCCTCGATCGTTTTGACGGTGTATTCATGGCTGCACCCTTTGTTTTTGTCTATTTGTTGATGGCCTACTCCTGAACTCCTGTAAAGGGCGGATTAATTGGCTAAAACGATGAAAAGCGGAAACGCGTAATCAGATAATAATATAAGATGCGAATACATAAGGAGGGACATACCATAATTGCTGTTTCGGCGGTTGTAATTTTGATATTGGCATTCGTTGTTTATGGGTTTCTTGGGCAGACCGAATGGCTCCAATATGGATTGTATGCGCTGCTGGTGCTGTTTTTTGTGTGGGTGGTTTATTTTTTCCGGTCGCCAGGGCGGCGTATACCGACAGACCCCCGTGCTTTTCTGAGTCCGGCTGACGGGCGTGTGGTTTTGGTACAGCATACCCATGAAGAGGAACATTTCGGGCAACCGATGCAACAGGTCTCGGTATTCATGTCCCCGCTGAATGTTCACCTGAATCGCTTCCCGACTGATGGCAGGGTAGTCCGTTCCCAATACCATCCGGGCAAATACCTGGT
Organism: uncultured Bacteroidales bacterium; assembly: GCA_964389125.1. Taxonomy (GTDB): domain Bacteria; phylum Bacteroidota; class Bacteroidia; order Bacteroidales; family UBA7960; genus PUPG01. The sequence goes on along the minus strand of CAYMDX010000009.1, from coordinate 2,679 downwards.
AGCCTGGCATCCCAAATCAAGCTCGCTTAACGAACACAATAGCATTGTGCTTGAAACGCCGGGCGGTATCCGGTATATGGTACGGCAGATTGCCGGTGTGCTTGCCCGCCGGATTGTTTGTTACTGCGAGGAAGGCAAACAGATGAAGCAGGGAGGAGAGCTCGGGTTTATCAGGTTTGGTTCCAGGCTGGATCTTTTTGTGCCTTTGGAAGCTGACGTGACTGTCAGGTCAGGCGATAAGGTCAGGGGCGGTCAGTCTGTACTCGCATATATGCCCGGTAAATCATGATTCCTGCCATAGCAGCTTTCCTTCCTTGTCTTCCATAATCCGGCCATTATCTTTCAGGTACCTGATCACATTTACCACTTTGTTTTCAGATATGTTGATGTCAAGATCATGTATCAGATCCTCCAGGGTGGCGGAACCCGCCATTATTTTTGGTTTGATCAGATCAACAACCTGCTTGTATTCATAATCAGAAACTCCGGCTTTGTTGAGCTTCAGGCAAACGTCGCACTGGCCGCATCGTGTTGCGCCGGTTTCTCCAAAGTAAGCAAGCAGATAAAGGCTCCGGCATGTATCCTTCGACCGGGTATAGTCAATCATAGCATCCATACGCATTCGGGCAAATGCCTTTCGTTCTTTGTAAACCTCCCTGGAGATGAACAGGTCACTGCCCGAGACACGCCCCTCCAGAAAGGTAAGCATGGGTTCTTCATTCTGAGGTTTGTAGTAAAGGATGTCCATGTCGTGCAGCTCTTTCAGCATCTTTTTGACCGTTTCTTTTTCTATGCCTGCCCGGGAGGCAATATCACTCTCTTTGATTTTGATAAATTCGGAAAACAGGCCGGTGTAAGAGCGCAGCAACAGCTTTATAAATGGTTCAAATCGGGGTGTAGCTACCTGAAAGCGGTATAGTTCTTCGTTGTTCAGACGGAACATGATGCGTGAAGGGTTTGCCATGGCTTCTGATGTTGCCAGATAGCCTTCTTTTTCAAGGAAGCCCAGGGCATTAAATACGAGGAAAGGGTCCATCTGGTAGTTACGGGCAAAGTCTGTCAGGTTGAACGGCATATTTTGGTCTTTGCCACTCCCGATGGCCAGCTGGTAATAGTTGCCAAGGTTGTTGTATACCTTTTTTATGTCTTTCAGAGGCGGGAAGGAGCGCTCGTGAAAGCGTTTCAGATCTGCGATGTCGGCCTGATTAAACAAGAGGATCGCATACGCCTTTTTGCCGTCGCGGCCGCCGCGTCCGGCTTCCTGAAAATAAGCTTCCGGGCTGTCGGGCAAATCAAGGTGTACTACAAACCGTACATTGGGTTTGTCGATACCCATTCCAAAAGCGTTGGTGGATACTATCACCCGCACCCGCTCCTTCATCCACGCGTTTTGTTTTGCATCTCTCTCCCCGGCTGATAAACCGGCATGGTAATAATCGGCACTTACCTTTTGTCGACTGAGCCATTGGGCGATCTCCTTGGTTCGCTTGCGGTTCCTGACATACACAACCCCTGTCCCAGGCACGTTGTTACACACCTTCAGGAGTTTTTTTAATTTGTTCTCTTCCTGAAAAACAACATATGCCAGATTCTTCCTTTCAAAACTTTTTTGAAATACATTGGCATTACTGAAATGCAGCTTTTCCTGGATATCGGTAACCACCTGTGGCGTAGCTGTAGCCGTAAGAGCCAGCACCGGGGTGTTGGGTATCAGTTCCCTGATTTCCGCGATGCGCAGGTAAGGAGGGCGAAAATCGTAGCCCCATTGGGAAATACAATGCGCTTCATCGATGGCCAGCAGATTGACGTTCATTTTTTCCAGACGGCTGCGGATGAGCTTTGTTGTGAGTCGCTCCGGACTCATATAGAGGAATTTTACATCGCCGTATACGCAGTTATCGACGGCATTGTCAATCTCGGCCTTACTAAGCCCGTGGTATATACCTACTGCATTAACCCCCTTATCCCGAAGCCCCTGAACCTGATCTTTCATCAGGGCTATCAGTGGACTGATAACAATACACAAACCATCCACGGCCAAACCAGGAACCTGGTAGCATAATGATTTACCACCACCTGTTGGTAGCAAAGCCAGGGTATCATTTCCTCCGCTGGCGGAACGGATGATGTCTTCCTGCAAAGGCCGGAAAGAGGAAAAACCCCAGTATTTTAATAAGACGGAATGAAGGTCCAAAGCCGCACGTATTTGATCAGTAGCCTGTTATCAAAATTAATAATTAAAGTTGAGAAAGGGATGCAGCTTTAACCGTTCTGCTAAAAACGGTGATTTTTTTTATCTGAAAAGATGATATATATATTTATGATATGCTTACTACTGCGATGTTTGGGTATCAGCATTGACTATGAGGTAAGTATGTGCAAACTATATGAAGGGTTACCTCAGGCACTCAGTATGGGCAGGATTTAGCCATGGCTCGTATTGTAGCCATTGTTTTGCCGGCTTTTTTTCAGGCAGTTGGCACAATCACCCTCCATGGGGTTACAGTTGTTCCTCGCCGACTTTTTCTGTCTGATTAGCAACACCAGACGCCTGATTACAAATAGCAAAGCAACCAACAGTATGATGCCTGTAATTATCCATTGTGTCATTGTCTCTATTGTTCTTTACAAATTCTTATCAATTTTGGCTCCAGGCCCTTGCCCTTAGCTTTTGCCCCT
>CAYMDX010000008.1:0-32739 GCA_964389125.1 uncultured Bacteroidales bacterium | reverse complement strand
GTGACAGGTCAAGCCCTGTCATTACGGTAGTTCACCTGTGGTAGTTATTGTAGGCCGGTCAAGCCCGGCCTATTCACTGTTCACTGTTCACTGTTCACTGTTCACTGTTCTCTTTTCACTTTTCACTTCTTCCTTCCAGCTTCCAGCTTTTTCACCGTTCACCAACCAATTGAGAGTGCATGAGATCCCAATTTATTGCCAGATCATAAAAATGTATTATTTTTACAGAAACCAAATTAAAATAATAATCCTAAAGCATCTCTTAGTATATGGCTGAAAATCAAGAGTTAATTAAGAAAGTAGAAAATGTAATTGAGCAGATACGTCCTTACCTCGAAGCAGATGGCGGCAATATCCGCTTTGTCAGCCTTACCGAGGACTATGTGGTAAATGTGGAACTACTGGGTGCCTGTGGCTCCTGCCCCATGAGTCAGATGACATTGAAATCAGGCGTTGAACAGGCCATGAAGAAAGCAATCCCGGAGATCAAAGCTGTGGAGGCTATCAACAACTAGCAACTGCCATAGCAGCGATTCACACTACGATAGGGTTTGCCAAATACAGTATTTAAAAGTCCTTATAAGACGCTTCAAGTGGCATATCCCGTCCAATGCCAAGACATTTGGCCGACACACGAAGGATGGGTGGCGACTGGAAGCGTTTATGTTCATTAACCCTTACCATTCTGATCACTTTATTAACCAACGTTTCATCTTTTCCCCCTTTGATGATGGCCTGAGGATCCATATGCAGCTCTATAAACTGGTAGAGAACCTCATCCAGCCAGTCATAATCCGGCAATGAATCACTGTCCTTTTGATCGGGTTTCAGTTCGGCGGAAGGTGGTTTTTCCATTGTATTCTGCGGGATATATGTTTGTTGGCTGTTTATAAGGCGGGCGAGTCCATAAACGTCTGTCTTGTATACATCACCCAGAACAGAAAGCCCGCCACACATATCACCATAGAGGGTACCATAACCAACAGCAGCCTCTGACTTATTGGATGTGTTCAGAAGCAGGTATCCAAACTTATTCGACAGCCCCATCAGGATCACTGCCCGGGCACGTGCCTGTATATTTTCTTCGGCGACACCCCTGTCAGTACCTTCAAAATGATGTGACAATGCCTGTTCGAAGCTGTTGACCGTATCGTCGATATGGATAATATCATGGCGGACATCCAGGTTACGGGCCAAAGCAATGGCATCATCAACCGAATGTTTTGAACTGTGCGGGCCTGGTAACAGTACCGCCCAGACATTCTCTTTACCCAGGGCGTCAACGGCAATGGCCAGTGTAACAGCTGAATCAATACCCCCTGATAAGCCAATCAAGGCCTTTTTCAGACCTGTCTTATTAAAATAGTCCCGAACACCGGTCACCAGGGCATCAAAAATCAGTTGCCACTTTTCTTCTTCCACGGGTGGCGCCGGAATGGGAAAGCCCGGATTTTGCCGTACTTCATCAAGGTCATATACACGCAGAGCTTCACGAAATGGCGGCAGTATATCTACGAGTTGCCCATTTTGATTAACAACGGCGGAGCTTCCGTCAAACAAAAGGTCGGCCTGGCCACCAACCAGGTTGGAAGAAAACAGTGGACAACCAAATATGCGGGCATTTTCAGATAATATACGCATTCTTTCAGGTTGATGTGCCCAGGCAAACGGAGATGCAGAGATATTGATAACCACCTCAGGGTTTTCTTTTGCGAGCACCTCTGGCGGGTTCATGGCATACATGCCCATACCGTCAATATTCCAGAGATCCTCACAAACGGTAAGCGCCAATCGGTGACCTTTGTAGTCAATGGTGTGAAACTCATTGGCCGGTTCAAAATAGCGGTATTCATCAAACACATCATAATCGGGCAATAAGCCTTTATGGTAGACATGGCGGATTTGGCCCTCTTCCAGCAGGTAGGCTGCATTGTAAAGCGGCTTGCCCCCACTGTCCGTATTAACTGCCGGTGCCCCCACAATGGCAGCAATGCCCTTACATTCGGACGCGATGGTGTCAATAGCCTTGCGACACTGAATAATAAAACTATCCGACAACAGCAGATCTTTTGCCGGATAGCCGCAGACCGTCATTTCAGGGAACACGATCAGGTCTGCTTCCTGTTTGCGTGCCTCATGAATAGCCTGGGTTGTCCGCTCAATATTATGTGTAAAATTTCCTACGTGCAGATTAATCTGGGCAAGTGCAATCTTCATACAATCAGCAATAACAAAGATTTGTTCGTCAACAATTCATAAAACCAACTGACCTTGTAAAGCAAGTTAAAATACCACGCCAAGAACAATTTCTACACGATTGGAAACCGCACTGGGTGTGGTATTCACCGCATCATTTTCAACATCCAGAACATTGGCAAAGCCATTATGGAACTGCAGCCCGGCCAGCAGATTTGTTCGCCCACCAACGTTGTATTCAATTCCGGCCCCAAGGATCAGGGCCGCATGCAGGAATTTGGTATCATCCGTCACATCGACATCAAGGTTCTGCTCCGTCGTATCCTCCGAAATACGAATATGCTGCTCTGCCTTTGCGCTGGTATTAAAACCCACTCCCATACCAAACTGGCCATAATACGTCATAAAGCCAACTTCTGTCGAAATTAGTTTCAGGGTCAGGGGAATCTCCAGATAGCGAAACCTATAATCGCTACTTTTATCTGTCGGTTCACCTTCATGAATGTAGCGGTAATCCAAGGACCCACCTGAACGCAGGATATTTAACCCGGTAGAAACGGCATAGTTCTCTGCAAAGGAATAATCCAGCATCAAACCATAAGAAAAGGCCAGACCCACGCCATCGTTGTCATACCCACGCGTCTCGGTTCGAAACCAGGAAAGGCCGGGTGCAGCTTTCAACCCAAACACAAAGTCCCCGGCAAAAATGGGGGTGCTGAGCAAAACCATTACCAAAAGTGCACAAATTTTTTTCATACTTTTTAATGAAAGGTTACGTTTGCAATAATAACAACATTCTGAACCATCCTGTTCAGGTAAACAATGATTATTATTTTAGTTCTGTCAACTTTTGACTACTGTCTGATATCATCCAAAGATACACAAAGTATAATCACAATGAAAAAACGAATAATCAAAAGTGTTTGTTTTGCGATTTTTCTGCCTGTTTTTCTTTTTTCGCTACCGGGTTGCGATAACTGGGAGCGAAAACCTTTTTACGAAGCAGACATTTCCGATATTCAGCCAGAACCTGTAGATATTCACCGGTATGATTCCCTCCTTTTTAATGCCAATCCGTTTATTCTTGACAAGGAGCTTGAGCCGCACACTGAAACATATGCCTTTTTTCTGGGTGAGGGCTTGCAGGATGCGGAACAGCAGGAACGATTGTACAATTATGTAACCGATCCATTTCTGATCGAATTGTATATGGACAGTGAAGACATGCAGGAAGAGACTGACGGGCTACGTGCTTCCCTGACAAAAACATTCCGGTATTACACTTATCATTTCCCGGAAGAGCCTTTACCTGACATTTACACATATATTTCCGGCATAGATCACCATATGCCTGTCATTTTCACAGACGGTCACCTGATCATTGGTGTTGATAATTATCTGGGGCATGATTACGAATATTATGACAAGGCAGGGATTCCGAAATACCTGTCTCATTGGATGCGACCTGAAAGCATTGTGCCGGATGTAGCGCGTGCGTTGGCCGACCATCATCTGACAGAATCCACAGCTGCTCCGGAAACATTACTGGAACATATGATCCACGAGGGTAAGAAGCAGTTTTTTCTCGATTGTATGCTGCCCCATACGCATGACTCTCTGAAAATAAACTATACAGAACGTCAGCTTGCCTGGATGGAGCAAAACCTCGGTCGTGCATGGGCTTATAAGCTAGACAATGAGTTGTTGTACAGAGATGATCGCGACCTGGTGCAGCGTTTTATCAGGAAAGCTCCGTTTACAGCCCCTTTTTCCAGGAGTTCCGCGCCACAGACAGGGGTGTACCTGGGGTGGCAAATTGTAAGAGAATATATGGAACGAAATCCTGACACCGGGTTGCAGGATTTGCTGGCTGAGGAGGATGCCCGGAAAATACTCACGGAAGCACGATTCAGGCCACGATAAGACATGGTTCTGTTCAGTGGGCAAAAAAGTCTATGTTACAGTCATCTATCAGCTTCAGGATCTCTTCCCTGCCCTTGCCGGTCTGGCTGCTGGTGACAATCATTGGCGGCAGGGGTTCCCACTGCTCCGCAAGCGCCTGGCGAAATCTGCTTTCCTGTTGATGTATTTTTGAACCCGATAATTTATCTGCTTTTGTAAGCAGGATACAGAATGGCAACTCATTTGTTCCCACCCAGGTTAAAAACTCCCGGTCATTTTTTTGCAGGTCATGCCGGATATCGATCAGTATAAACGAACATAAAAGGTTATCCCGGTAGAACATGTAATCCCTGATAATCTTCTCCCATGTCTTTTTTTCCGACTTGGATACTTTGGCAAAACCGTATCCCGGAAGATCAGCCAGATACCATTTGTTATTGATCAAAAAATGATTGATAAGACGTGTTTTACCTGGTGTTGATGATATCTTGGCCAGTTTGCGATGATTGGTAAGCATATTTATCAGGGAGGATTTGCCAACATTGGAACGGCCCAGAAAGGCATATTCCGGGAACGGGGCACGGGGGCAATCTTTATAAGAAGGAGAACTCTTAACAAACTCGGCAGACTTGATTACCATCATAGCCATTTACTTTTTGTAGGTATCCATATGCCGCTTGCTTTTGGAAGCATAGATATCCTTAATAGTAATCATGATGCCGGTCTCCTCAACACCGCCAAAACTTTCATTATAAGCGGTACCAAAGGTTTTCATGGTTGGGCTGAGGCCCATGTATGAGTTGAATAACGGCGGTATGTTTTCATTGCGTTCACGCACTTTTTGCGACAGCAGCCGGTAGTTCTCCTCAAAGGTATTTCCGGTAAGTTCCTTATCCAGTTCCTCTACCGGCGTATATACAGGTAGCGGGTCATAAGGCCTCAGCAACTCATCCGGATCGGGAAAGTAGCGATGCATGAAATGTAGAATGAGGTCCCTGGCATAAGCATCAAAATGTTGATACATGGTTACTTTGCCCAGAAAGTACCTTAATTCCGGATATTCTACTACCAATGAACCAAGACCATCCCACAAATTATCGAGTGAATAGATACTTTTCCGGTTTTCGCGTGAGGGCTGATACGCCGGCTGAACGAATGAGCGACCCAGCTCTATGGTATACGGCAGGTATTCATTGACAAAATGGTTGGAGAAGCGAAACAGCTTTGCGGTAGCCAAATCGGGCACCCCATCTTTGTTTTTGGCGGCTTCCCAGCAGCAGATATACCGATAGCCTCCCACGATCTCCTCCGCTGATGGATCCCATACGATAAGCTGTTTATAGGGGATCTCGGCATGATCAAATACATCCAGGTCACAGTCCTTTCCTGTTCCCCCACCGGCATAGCGGAAAGAAATCTCACGCAAACGCCCTACTTCCCGCGTTGTATTTGGAGAATCATGGGCATCAACAATATAAATCTCATTATGCGCATTATTGGTATTCCTAAGAAACTTCCGGCCGGTAAGTTCTTCTTTTAATAACTTACGGTCAACAGGAGGCATGATGTCTTGTTCCTTTTCCTTCATCGCATTCTCAATTCAATAATGAACCTATTTTGCTTCAAATGTAAGTTTACCCCCGGGCAACGCATATACGTGTTCACGCATTAATTGCGCCCATTGATGATGGGTGTATTTTTTGGTAAAGGTACTATATGGAACAGGGTTACCAAAAATAATACGAACTTTTTTGTTTCGCTGGCGAAACATTTCATCCGGCAAATACAGCATCTCAATGTTAAACTTGATCCCCAGACGTTTTCGCCAAAGCGCTAATTTATAGAAAAAGTCCGAATTTTTTCCCTCAATGTAAACTGGCACAACATCTCGCTTATGTTGGATCGCCTTGCTAACAAAAGTCTTTTTCCACTCCAGGTCTTTGATGGTTTTCCCCTTCCGGCGAGATACCAGTCCGGCCGGAAAAAACAATATCAGATCATCGGAAGCAAAACACCCCTCCAGGGCACGAACTAAATCCGCATTATTACGCCCGTGTTTATCTACCGGAACAAAAAGCTCCCGCAGATTTGGCAGCTCAAGCAAAATATCATTGGCAAGGAACTTCATGTCGCTGCGCTTTTTGCCAATTACATGCATCAGCGTCATCCCGTCCAAGCCGCCCAGCGGATGATTGGACGCCACAATATACCGACCGGTAGCCGGTATGTTTTCAGGATGTTCCACCTGAATATCCAGGCCAAAATGGCCTATAAGAATGGATTCTATAAATGCCAGTCCGGTCAGGTCCTTATGGTCTATCAAAGCCCTGTTGATCTCATCCTGATGAACAACACGCTTTAAATAACTGATTAATGCTTTGGGTATAAAGCGGTAAGCTCCTTTGGCTTTCGCGCGGAGTACCTGATCAATATCAATAAGCCTTACATCTTCCTGCTTCATAATCGTTGAATAACCGTGGTTACGACCCGGGCCAAGTGATATGGCGAGCGATATAATCCTATACAAAAATAAAAAAAACATGGAAGCCTGCGCGTAGAAGTGCTCATTTGTTTATCCCAAATTACCTGATAACAAAAATTCCGCATTCTGGTCTTTTGGCTTATCGGAAACTAAGATGTGCCCTTTTACGATAAGACGCCGATATCTAAGCAACATTCAATGGTGTTAACAAAACACCGCAGAATACTGTTTTTCTGATACTTACAAATTTTATGCCCGACAAAACCGATCAGAAACAGAAAAAAGTTATTAACAATGTGGGAAAAAGTGGGAAAAAGTGGGATTTTTATTTATATATTTACACTACGAAATCAGAATCGTGGAAAATGACGCACTTACTAGGCGAATTTGAATGCAAACTTGACGCAAAAGGCCGCTTCATGCTGCCCTCTGCCCTTAAGCGGCAGCTGGGAGGTAGTGACCAGGAGCGTTTTGTTGTCAACCGCGGTTTTGAAAACAACCTCACCCTCTACCCCGAGAGTGAATGGATGCAAATATCTCAAGAAATTAATTCATTAAATATATATAACAAGAAAAACCGTGATTTTGTCCGTTATTTCTTCCGCGGAGCGACTGAACTACGGCTTGACCCTGCCGGCAGATTGTTATTGCCGCGCTCATTGATAGAATATGGCGGTATAGACAAGGAGATTGTCCTGTTTGCATATGGCAGGCGTATTGAGATATGGTCCAAGGAAGCTTATGTAGAGATGATGGCGAATGAGCCGGAAGATTTTTCCGCACTGGCTGAAGAGGTAATGGGCAAAATCAGCCAATCATCGGGAGGAACAGATGTATCATAACCCGGTCATGTTAAATGAAGCCATTGAAGGGCTGGCGGTGACAACCGGCGGCACCTATGTTGACGCTACTTTTGGCGGTGGCGGTCATGCGGCAGCCATCCTCGATAAACTGGGAGATGGCCGTCTTATAGCCTTCGATCAGGATGATGAGGCGGCAAACAACCTTCCTGAGGACGACCGCATCCTTTTCCTGAATCATAATTTCAGGTACATCAAGAATTTCCTGAAATATTATGGCTATCCGAAGGTAGACGGGATACTTGCTGATCTTGGCGTTTCCTCACACCAGTTCGACAAAGCAGAACGGGGTTTCTCGACACGTTATGACAGCCCTTTGGATATGCGAATGAACAAAGAGTCAACCTTTACGGCAAAAAATGTGCTGAATGAATATGATACAAAGAAACTGGCTGATGTATTTTTCCTCTACGGGGAAATAAAGAATGCACGAAAAATCGCTGACATCATTGCTAAACAACGGTCCATTAAGCCACTGGAAACAACCGGTCAGCTTACAGATCTGTTGAAACCGATGGCGCCTAAAAAAAGAGAAAACAAGTATATGGCACAGGTATTTCAGGCTTTACGCATTGAAGTCAACGCCGAACTGGATGCCCTGAAAGAACTGTTGGAAAAAAGTGTGGAGGTCCTCAAAGAAGGAGGACGGCTGGTGGTCATTTCCTACCACTCTCTGGAGGACCGCCTGGTGAAGAATTTTATGAAGTCAGGCAGGTTTGATGGAAAACAGGAAAAGGATTTCTATGGACACCTGCACCGCCCTTTGATGCCGGTAGGTAAATTGCAGACACCGTGCGAGGAAGAGCTGGCAACAAACAACAGAGCCCGTAGTGCCAGGTTCAGGGTGGCAGTAAAACAATAAGCTAAGATGACTGGCAACAGATTTGTTAAACAGGATAAGAAAGAACAAGCTAAACGGACAAATGGCGGTTTTACCACTTTTGTTACAGACCTGCTGGATGGCAGTATGCTCAACAGAAATACAACATCCTCGGTGATGCCCTTTATACTGTACTTATCCGTATTGGGTCTTTTTTTAATCTTTAATGCTTATCATGTAGAAAAAAAAACAAGGGAAGTGGAACAATTAAGGGAGGAGATGACAGAATGGCGGATCAGGTATATTCAGACAAAATCAGCCTATATGTATATGACAAGCCAGTCGGAGATAATTGAAAAATTGGAGGCACGGGGGTTTATTTCGCCCGATGAGCCTCCACAGCTAATATATGACATTGATAGTCAGGATGGTTTTTTCGAACGTCTTTTACCTAAAAACTGGTAATACAATCGGTCAGGAACAGGTGTATTAAAACCAAGCAGTGTGGAACAAAAAAACGACATATTATGGAGGATGCGCCTGGTGTATTTTATCATGGCGTTGTTTGCCCTGTTGATTGTCGCCCGGGTACTATATATTCAGATTGTTCAGGGTGATCATTGGCGGGAACAGGCACGCACAACAACCATGCGCTATACCGATATAGATGCGGTAAGGGGTGACATCTGTGCGGATGATGGGCGCTTACTTGCCACCAGCCTGCCTGTGTATGATATCCGCATGGATTTCAGCAGCCGTGTCACCTCTGACGAATTGTTTTACAGCAAGATGGATTCACTGGCCATGCAACTTTCCCGGTTGTTTGGTGACCGCAGTGAGGCCGGTTACCGGTCCATCCTGTCGTCTGCCAGGCAGCGACAGGAACGGTATTATTTGCTCAAACGCGGGGTCAGCCATGATCAGCTACAAACGCTTCGCGACTTCCCCTTGTTTAGACGGGGTCAGTTTGGTGGCGGCCTGATTGTGTTGAGACGCTCACGCCGGGAGATGCCTTATAAGTCAATGGCCGCACGCACGATCGGCTATGAACGCGAGGGGATCTATGTGGGTCTGGAAGGAGCTTATCGGGAGTATCTTGAAGGGAAACGCGGTAAGCGATTGATGCAACGGATCAACCAGGGCGCCTGGATGCCTATCAATGATGAAAACGAGATCCAGCCAGAAGATGGTAAGGATCTTATTTCTACCATCAATGTGCAGATACAGGATATTACGACCAAAGCATTGCTTAACCAGCTGCAGCAATTTCAGGCAGAACATGGTACAGCAGTGGTTATGGAAGTGGCAACCGGCAAGGTGAAAGCCATAGCCAACCTGATGCGTCAGGAAGATACAGGCCGCTATGAGGAGACCTATAATTTCGCTGTCGGACAAAGTACCGAGCCGGGTTCCACATTTAAGCTGCCGGTTATGATGGCCGCCCTGGAAGACAGAGTTACTGATCCGGATGATTTTGTAGATACCGGTGAAGGACAAATCACCTATTACGACAGAACCATGAGCGATGCAGATGACGAAGGGTATGGACAAATAACCGTGCGGGAAGCATTTGAGGTGTCGTCAAACGTGGGTGTCTCAAAAATCATTTACGATGCTTATTCAGATAACCCACAACGCTTTGTGGACCGTCTCAAACAGATGAACCTGCATAAACCACTGGATCTTGAAATAGCCGGTGAAGGCAAACCCATACTGCGTGACACAGACAGCCAAAGTTGGTCAAGCGTATCCCTGCCATGGATGGCTATTGGTTATGAGGTATCACTAACACCATTGCAGATCCTGGCCTTTTATAATGCCGTTGCTAACCAGGGACGTATGATGAAGCCCATGTTCGTTAGTGAAGTACACCAGTCAGGACAGACGGTTAAAACGTTTCAACCCACGGTAATCGACCGCTCTATCGCCAAACAATCCACCATCAGAAAGGCCACACAGATGTTACAGGGGGTGGTTGAAAACGGAACCGCCAGGAACATTTACACAGACGCTTACAGCATAGCCGGAAAAACCGGTACCAGCCAGATAGCACAACCCACACGTGGATATCATACGACAGCAGGGCCTGAGCATCAAGCATCTTTTGCGGGCTTCTTCCCGGCCGAAAACCCTGCCTACAGTATTATCGTGGTCATCAGTAAACCAAAGGGATGGGTGTATACCGGTAACCAGGTGGCAGCCCCCGTATTCCGGGAGATAGCGGACAAGATTCATGCAGCGCAGCTTTTCAGGCCCAAGCCAAAAGAAAAGAAAAACCTACTGGCCGCATTGCCCCCTTTCAGAAGCGGACACCTTGAAGATATTTCCACCATATATAAGAACTACGGCGCCCATTTGGAAAACCAGCCGGAAAACAGCTGGGTCCGTCCAAGGATTCAACAAGACACTGTCAGCTTTCAAGAAAAGAATTTTATCCAAAACCTTGTACCCGAAGTTGTCGGCATGGGGCTGAGAGATGCCATCTACGTCCTGGAGAATGCCGGCATGAAGGTAAGGTTTTCCGGACGGGGTACCGTCCAAAGACAAAACATTCCGCCCGGCCGGCGCATCGTGCCGGGAAGCGTTATTTATATAGAGTTATCTTAACAGTTTATCAGTCATCATGAAGGCATTATCAGATATCATATACCGGACTGCCATCAAAGAAACCCTCGGCACTGTCGACAGGGTGGTCAGGCGTGTGGTCTCCGACTCACGTCAGGCAGAACAGGATGCCCTTTTTGTGGCTGTCAGCGGCCATACGACAGATGGCCACCAGCATATTGATGATGCTATTAACAGAGGAGCAACCGCCATTGTATGCGAGAAACTCCCGAAACCGGCACCTGAGAATGTAAGCTTTATAAGGGTGGCCGACAGCAGAAAAGCGCTCGGAATGATCGCTGCCAACTTTTACGACCATCCTTCCCACAGGATGAAGCTTGTCGGCATCACCGGAACAAATGGAAAAACAACCGTAGCCAGGCTTCTGTATGATGTATTCACAGGCATGGGATATCCCTGCGGCCTTATTTCCACCATCGGGAACCGGATCGACCAGCAAGAGTCTGATACAAGATATACCACGCCCGACCCGATCACGATCAACAGGCTGCTTGCAGAGATGGTTGAGGCAGGCTGTGCATACGCCTTTATGGAGGTGAGCTCCCATGCCATGGTCCAGATGCGTGTGGAGGCATTGTCTTTCACGGGAGCAACGTTCACCAATATTACCCATGACCACCTCGACTACCACCCTACGTTCAGAGAATACCTGAAGGCCAAGCAAAGCCTTTTCGACCAATTGGAGAAGAACAGCTTTGCTTTAACAAACCAGGATGACAAGAACGGCCTCTTCATGACGCAGAACACCCGTGCAGATGTTAAAACCTATAGCCTCAAGGCCCTGGCTGACTATAAAGGAAAGCTTATTGAAAACACCCTGTCAGGGTTACACCTTATCATTGACAATGAAGAGGTATGGTGCAGGCTCACAGGCACCTTCAATGCCTATAACATCATGGCCGTTTATGGTGTCGGCCGTATGCTCGACAAGGACAGCAAGGAGATGCTAACAGCCATAAGCCGTTGTGGTCCGCCCGAAGGTCGCTTTGATCATTTTACAGGCAAAGACAACATTACCGGCATTATTGACTATGCACACACACCAGATGCCATCGAAAATGTGCTGAAAAACATCCTGGAGGTACGAACAGGCAACGAAAAACTCATTACCGTGATCGGCTGCGGTGGGAACCGTGACAAAACCAAAAGGGGCAGGATGGCTGCCATCGCGGCCACATATAGTGACAAGGTGATATTTACCAGCGACAACCCCCGGTTTGAAGAACCCGAAACCATCATTGCGGAAATGATCAAAGGCCTGGAGATGGACCCGGAGCTGAAAAACAAATACATAACGATAACCAACAGGGCAGAAGCCATACATGTGGCTACGGTGATGGCAGGCAAGGGAGACATTATCCTGGTGGCAGGGAAAGGCCATGAGAAATATCAGGAAATCAAGGGTGTACGTTACCCGTTCGATGACAAACAGATATTAAAAACACATTTAACAGAAGGTCATGTTATATAGCTTGTTTGAATTTCTGGACTTAAACTATGACATACCGGGCACGGGCGTATTTCAATATATCTCGTTCCGGGCGGGCATGGCTGTGATCACCTCTCTGATAATCACGATGATTTCGGGGAAGTGGATCATCGATTTCCTGCATCGCAAGCAGATTGGAGAAACAGTCAGGGACCTCGGACTGGAGGGACAAGTTACCAAACAGGGAACACCGACCATGGGAGGCCTCATCATCATCGCCGCCATTCTGATACCCACCTTGTTGTTTGCCAGACTTAACAATATCTATATTCAGCTGATGCTGTTATCCACCATCTGGTTGGGTGCCATAGGCTTTATCGATGATTATATAAAGGTCTTCAGAAAAGACAAGCAGGGACTCCACGGAAAGTTTAAGATCCTGGGGCAGATAACCCTTGGAATCGTGGTGGGTGCCACCCTCTTTTTCCATGATGACGTAGTTATCCGGGAGAAAACAGATACCCCGCTTGAGTTCGCGGACACCACCGAGATCCTCGAACTTGACGGCGTCACCGACGCAGACTCTCCTTTCCCGGTAGAATCTGTTAAATCGACCAAAACCACCATCCCGTTCTTCAAAGACAATGAGTTCGATTACGCTGTATTGTTGCGATTTCTGGGACCTGGCTACCAGCAGTGGGCCTTCCTGATATTCATCCCCATTGTCATTCTGATCATAACAGCCGTATCAAACGGGGCAAATATCACCGATGGCCTGGACGGGCTGGCTACCGGCACCACAGGCATTATGGGGGCCACCCTGGGCATACTCGCCTACGTATCAGGTAACATGTTATTTGCTGACTATCTGGATATCATGTACATCCCACAAACAGGTGAGCTGGTAATATTTATCGCAGCCGTTGTTGGTGCCTGCATCGGATTCCTCTGGTATAACTCCTACCCGGCGCAGGTCTTTATGGGAGATACAGGAAGCCTCGCGCTTGGCGGAATCATTGCCGTTTTTGCTATTGTTATAAGAAAAGAGCTCCTGATACCAATATTATGTGGTGTGTTCTTTATGGAAAGCCTGTCGGTGATTCTACAGGTGGGATGGTTCAAGTTAACAAAAAGGCGGCTGGGTGCCGGCCGGCGCATTTTTCTGATGGCTCCCCTGCATCATCATTATCAGATGAAAGGGTTGCATGAAGCCAAAATCGTTCAGCGATTCTTCATCATCGGGATCATCCTGGCCGTTTTTGCAGTGATAACATTGAAACTAAGGTAGGTTGAACAAAAGTATGAATGTTGATAAGTAAAAGGAAAGCGCTCCTGGTTATCATTAGAAAAAATAACGATCATAGGAAATAAAAAACAATCAATAAAAGGATATAAACAGCATATGGATACTTTGGAAGAAGCACTGGTCGGACGGAGGAACATTTACAGTGAGATGGCGAACATCGTGGCCTCCCGTCAGCATGATGTAAGGAAACAGGGTATCAAAGAAAGCCTGTGGGGATTTCAGAACATGGAGCATCGACTGGAGGAGGTAGCTCGTGTAAGGGGCATTCGGTTCATCAACGACAGCAAGGCCACCAACGTGAACGCTGCCTGGTATGCCCTTGAAAGTATGGAGGCTCCGGTCATCTGGATTGCCGGCGGCCAGGATAATACTAATGACTACCATAACCTGACTGCCACAGTCCGTCAGAAGGTAAAAACACTGATCTGTATTGGAGCTGATAACAGTTTTATGACAGCCGTTTTCAAGGACCATACTGATAGTATTATAGAGGCCGGCAGCATGGAAGAAGCCGTTCAATATGCTTATTTGACAGGACGTCCGGGAGATACCGTTTTACTGTCTCCGGCCTGCCCGAGTTTTGATCGCTTTGAGAACTATGCCGACCGCGGTACACGATTCCGAACAGCGGTTTATGACCTGTAACCATTAAGCAGCAATGCCATGCAAAAATTGTTTAAAAAATTTGAAGGGGACCGGACGATATGGGTGATTGTTATTTTCCTCTACCTGTTTTCCATACTTGCGGTCTACAGTTCCACAGGAACCCTGGCGTACAAGCTTCAATCAGGTAATACAGAATATTACCTGATCAAGCATGTGGTTATCATATTTTTCGGCATGGGACTGATGTATCTGGCCCATAAGGTCAGGTATTCGTATTACTCGCGTATCAGTCAGCTGGCCCTCTATGTGGCTGTCCCGCTACTACTGTTTACCCTGATTTTGGGGACAACCATTCATGAGGCAAGCCGCTGGGTCACCCTTCCCTTTCTGAATATTAGTTTTCAAAGTTCCGATTTCGCCAGACTGGCATTGATCATATACCTGGCCCGTATCCTGACACGGAATCAGGCGGTAATCAAAGAATTGAATAACGGCTTCGTGCCGCTGATATTACCTGTCATTGTCATCTGTGCCCTGATCATGCCGGCAAACTTTTCAACGGCAGCCGTTTTGCTGGTCACGGCTACCGTGTTGATGTTTATCGGACGCGTCCGTTTCCGGTACATCATGTACATGGCTGGTATTGGTGTTGCCGGCGCTGCCCTTTTTGTTGCGATCCTTACTATGATGCCGGATAGCGGGCGAGTCGAGACATGGCAAAACCGGGCTGTTTCTTTCGTCGACCGGGAAAACACCGATACTTACCAGGCCGACCAGGCAAAAATCGCCATTGCGACGGGCGGAATCGTTGGAAAGCTCCCGGGCAACTCCACACAAAGGAACTTTTTGCCGCAGGCTTATTCTGATTTTATTTATGCCATTATTATTGAAGAATACGGACTGGTGGGTGGCTTCCTCGTATTATTGTTTTATCTGATCATATTATACCGGGGCATTCGGATTGCACATAAGAGCCCCGGAACCTTTGGTGCGCTAACGGCAGCCGGACTTAGTTTCGGTTTGGTCTTTCAGGCTATGACCCATATGGCGGTTGCGGTTAACCTGTTGCCAATTACCGGACAGCCCTTGCCGTTGGTCAGCATGGGTGGCACCTCTTTATGGTTCACCAGCCTGTCGATCGGCATCATATTGAGTGTGAGTCGTACAATAGAAAAAGATGAAAAACATGGGAACAACTTCGCAACCGGCCAAACCGCTTAGGTTTATCATTACCGGCGGGGGAACCGGCGGGCATGTATTTCCGGCCATCGCCATAGGGTTGGCACTCCGCAGGAGGGTGCCCGGCTGTGATATCCTGTTTGTGGGGGCTAAAGGACGTATGGAGATGGAAAAAGTGCCCGGGGCGGGGTTTCATATCATCGGGCTCGATATTGCAGGCCTGTCACGACGGTTGACCTGGAAAAACCTCCTGCTGCCCTGGAAAATTATCAAAAGCATAGTCGGGGCAAAGAAAATCATCAAGCGGTTCAGACCAGATGTGGTGATCGGGGTGGGCGGATATGCCAGCGCTCCGGTGGTATGGGCTGCTGCCGGACAAAAAATACCGGTGCTGATACAGGAACAAAACAGCTTTCCCGGTATCACCAACCGCTATCTTGGAAAGAAGGCCAGCAAAATATGTGTTTCCTATGATGGGATGGAAAAATATTTTAACAAAGAAAAACTATGTTTGGCAGGAAATCCAGTGCGTGAAGATATCACAAAAACAGAAAACAAACGAACAGAAGCCCTGGCACATTTCGGCCTTGACGACAATAAACCAGTATTGCTGATCACCGGCGGTAGTCTGGGAGCACGCAGCATCAACGAAGCCGTAAGCAAACACCTGGCCATGTTTCTCAAAAATAATATTCAACTCATATGGCAGACAGGCAGCGGCTTCTACCAGCAAGCAGCCGAGCAGACCGCCCAAATTGAAAAAGACAAATTGTATATCAATGCGTTTATCGACAGGATGGATTATGCTTTTGCCGCTGCCGACCTGGTGGTAAGCCGTGCGGGAGCCATCGCGGTTTCAGAGATTACCGCGGCACAAAAGCCCGCCATCCTGATCCCTTCGCCCAATGTGGCTGAAGATCATCAGACCAAAAATGCGATGGCACTGGTTAACAACCATGCCGCTATCCTCATTAAAGATCGGGAGGCAGAAAGCCAGCTTGGGAAGACAGTAACGGATCTGATATTTGATGAAGACAGCAAACATCGTTTGCGGGAAAGATTGGCGGGGCTCACTTTTCACGATCCCGCAGGTGCCATTGCCGGGGAGGCATTGAGCCTTACTGATTCCCCGGATACAAAGACAAATCAAGCATTAACTTAACCAACATAATTGCATGACAGGAATAACCGTATGACAGACCTAAACCACATAACACGAATATGTTTCCTGGGCATCGGTGGCGCAGGTATGAGCGCCCTGGCCGGCTATTTTCACAGCCGGGGCGTAAGCGTATGTGGCTATGACAAAACCCCGGGTCCCCTGACTAAAAGCCTGGAGGAGCAAGGCATCGCGGTTATTTACGAGGACAACCCGGCAATGCTGGACCTCACACCGGAACTGGTCGTATATACACCGGCCGTCCCGGCAACAACACGGCTGTTCCAACATTTCTCCAACAGCGGGACTCCTGTCATGAAACGCGCAGAAGTACTGGGCATGCTATCCAAAGAAACGCCCACCATAGCCATAGCCGGGACCCACGGAAAAACGACCATCACGACCATGCTCGCCCATATCATGAAAACCGCCGGCATACCTTGCCTGGCTTTCCTGGGAGGTGTCAGCACCAACTACAATACCAATTATATTGGCGACCCGGATCCTGCCTGGCTCATCGCTGAAGCTGACGAATACGACCGATCCTTCCTCCACCTGAGCCCATCCATGGCAGTTATCTCATCGATAGATGACGACCACCTGGACGTATATGGTTCCCGCAAAGAGCTACAGCAATCCTTTGCCGAATTTGCGCGGAAACTTTTACCCGGGGGCACCCTGATAGCTAAGAAAGGGATTGTTAATGAACTGCATTTTCCCGGGAAGCATTTCGCATACCATCCAAACGAGAAGGCCGATTATTACCTGGAAAACATTCATCTGGAACAGGGATGCTATACGGCCTCTGTCAGAGGCAGGTTAAACATAAATGATTTCCGGGTAGGACATCCGGGCAGGCATAATTTGGAAAACGCCCTGGGCGCTTCAGCGCTGGCGCATCTGGCAGGTATAGACAGAAATGACATACAGGAGGGCCTGAAAAGCTTTCTGGGCGTTAAACGCCGCTTCGAACTACGTTACCAGGATGAAAACAACATATATATTGATGATTACGCCCATCACCCGGAGGAGATCAGGGCATGTATCCTGTCGGCGCGGGAGATCTGGCCCGGCAAAAAGATCACCGGCATATTTCAGCCACACTTGTTTTCACGCACCCGTGACCTGGCCGATCAATTTGCAGAAAGCCTGTCATTACCGGATGAGTTGATACTGCTCGATATCTATCCGGCAAGGGAAGCCCCTATCGAAGGCGTGGATGCGGGACTGCTGCTGGATAAAGTATCCGGCCCACATGCCATCCATTGCAGCCGTGAAGAAGTGCCGGAGATCATCAGGGAAAGAGATACGGAAGTACTGCTGACCATGGGCGCGGGCGATATAGGAAATCTGGCGGAAACCATCACCGCTATCATCAAACAGAAGGCATTGCTATGATCAGAAACATCATATACATATCATTGTATACACTTTTGCCGGCTGGGCTAATCGTGTTGATGAGCTTTGCCGTCGACCGCAACCTGCAAAAAGAGTGCAGCAGCCTCCATGTTACGGTTAATAGCCGCAGTGGCAATCATTTTATACGTAGTGAAAGTATCAGGGAAAACATCACCACAAGTGTGGACAGCCTTGAAGGGCATCCGCCTGATCCGCATACAATGCAGCAGCTTCGCAGCATCGTTCACAACATTCCCTGGGTTGAACAGGCAAACATATACCGCACAATCAATGGCGAGGTTAAGGTGAGCGCAACCCTGCGTGACCCGTTGTTCAGGGTGATCAACAGACAAAATAACAGTTTTTATGTTGATAAGGACGGTGTGATGTTCCCCTTGTCAGAGGAACATACCGCCAGGGTCATGCTTGCAACAGGATATATCAACATGGACTACTCACCGGGTTTTGCTATTCAAAGAGGTGAACAGGAAGAATTATCGGAGAAAGTGTATACCATGCGTAAACTATATAATGTGGCCAGATTCATTCATGATGATCCGTTTTGGGAGGCTTTTATTGACCATATCCACATTACACGTAACGGAAGCCTGGAACTAACGCCTAAAAATGGCGCACACATCATTGAATTTGGCAGCCCCGACAACCTGGAAGAAAAATTCAGGAAGCTCAGGCTTTTTTACAGGCGGGGATTGCCTGAAGTAGGGTGGCATTATTACAGCAGGGTCAATGTAAAGTTTAATAAACAGATCGTTTGCACAAAATAAATAGGGTTATGGAATCATCTGAAATCATCGTAGGACTGGATATCGGATCTACAAAAATTGCCTGCGTCGTTGGACGCAAAAACGAATACGACAAGGTAGAGATCCTGGGTATTGGTCGCACAGATTCTCTTGGTGTTAACCGTGGTGTTGTTGAAAATATTCAGCACACGGTAAACTCCATAAGCAAGTCTGTTGCTGAAGCCAGCCAACGATCAGAAGTGGAAATCAAAATAACCAATGTCGGTATTGCCGGTCAGCATATCCGCAGTTTGCAGCACCGGGGAAATATTATGCGCAATGCTGTGGATGAAGAAGTTGCCAGTGAAGATATAGACAGGCTTGTGGAGAACATGTATAAGCTGGCCCTGCCCCCCGGCGAGGATATCATCCATGTCATTCCCCAGGAATACATCATCGACGGGCAGCAGGGTATTCGTGAGCCAGTAGGTATGTCCGGCAATTGTCTGGAAGCCAACTTCCATATCATCACCGGCAAGGTGGCAGCAGCCAAAAACATTGAAAAATGCGTCTCCAAATCAGGGTTGATTATCAGCGATATGATATTGGAGCCCCTGGCGTCTGCCGAAGCGGTACTGAATGACCAGGAGAAAGAAGCCGGTGTGGTACTCGTCGATATTGGCGGCGGTACGACCGACATGGCCATTTTCCAGGATGAGATCATCCGGCACACGGCTGTTATCCCCCTGGGGGGCAACGCAATCACGGATGACATCAAAGAGGGTTGCTCGATCATACGTAACCAGGCAGAAGCACTGAAAAAGAGCTTTGGATCAGCCCTTGCCAGTGAAAACAAAGATGAGGAAATCGTTTCCATCCCGGGCCTGAAGGGACGTGAGCCTAAGGAAATATCATTGAAAAATCTTGCCCACATCATTCAGGCCAGAATGGAAGAGATCATAGAACATGTCTATTATGAGATCAAAACATCCGGCTTCGAAAACAAACTTATTGCCGGCATTGTGCTTACCGGGGGCGGCAGTCAATTAAAACATGTGGCCCAACTGACGGAGTTTATAACCGGCATGGACACACGCATCGGCTATCCCAACGAACACCTGGCCAAATCACCTTCAGGAGAAACAGCAAGCCCCATGCATGCAACGGGTATTGGTTTGGTGATCAGGGGGTTTCAGAAAATCGAACAAGAATCAAAGCAGAAAAACAAACCCAATGAGGGAAAGAAGAAACCGCAGAAAGAAAGTTTCTTTGACAGAATATTCATAAAAGGGAAAGAATTTTTTGAAAAAGATGGGGATGCATGAAGACAGACATTCAGGACAAAAAACCGCTAACAGTAACAAAAACACCATTATACAACGTTTCACAAAGCGTTCTGAGAACCAATACATTTTTTGACGTACCTTTATAACACGATATGATTATGACCACAGACATGATTAAATTCGATCTTCCCAAAAACCAATCCTCCATCATCAAAGTGATAGGTGTTGGCGGAGGTGGTAGTAACGCCGTTAATCACATGTTCAGTCAGGGTATTGAAGGAGTGGATTTTTTCGTCTGCAACACCGATGCCCAGGCACTGGAAAAAAGTCCTGTTCCCAGCAAGTTACAGCTGGGAGTAAGCCTGACGGAGGGTCGCGGTGCAGGCAGCATACCTGAAGTAGGACGAAATGCGGCCATTGAAGACATTGACCGTATCAAGGATGCCCTTGGCTCCAATACCAAAATGCTGTTCATTACAGCAGGCATGGGAGGTGGCACGGGCACCGGGGCAACGCCTGTCATTGCGAAGGCATCAAAAGAATTGGGCATCCTTACGGTGGCCATTGTTACCATTCCTTTCTCATTTGAGGGTCGTAAGCGACGGCAGCAGGCGGAAGAAGGTATCAAGGAATTATCGGAAGGGGTGGATACCCTCTTGATCATATGCAATGACCGTCTGCGTGAACTATATGGCAACTTATCTGTATCCGAAGCCTTTGCCAAAGCTGATAATGTACTTACAACGGGTGCCAAGGGCATTGCAGAGATCATCACCTTGACAGGTAACATCAATGTAGACTTTGCCGACGTTCGAACGGTGATGTCGGGCAGTGGCGTCGCCATCATGGGTAGCGGCAATGCCGAGGGCGACAACAGGGCCATTAAAGCCATAGAAACAGCATTGTCCTCACCATTGCTAAATGATAACCAGATCAAAGGCGCTGAAAATATCCTGTTGAATATCACCAGTGGCACAGAAGAGATCCTAATGGATGAAATTACGGAGATCACAGATTATATCCAGGATGAAGCCGGCTCTTCAGCTGAAATTATTTGGGGCCTTAGCCATGATGACTCATTGGGAGAAAAGGTCAATGTAACCCTTGTCGCAACAGGCTTTGGAGCCAATAACCGTCTGTATGACATCAACGCTAAGCAGGAGGAAAAGAAGGTTATGCCATTAAAAGAGCCAAATGAGCCGACAGAGACAAAAGAGCCGGAAGACAAGGAGCAAAAGACCATGGAGTGGGATGGGCCATTTGATGAAGATAAGGAAACGGTAGAAGCCGGTATGTTCACCCTGAAAAATAAAAGCCACAGCGCAGCCGGGGATAAACAAAAAAAGTCTGAAACCCGGGAAAATAAGAAACAGGCTTTCAAAACAGATAGCCTTGAAGACTTCCGGGAAAACATTTCTGCACGTAAGACAGAAGGGTCGAGTCAAACGAAGGAACAAAGCAACACCGATACCGACGATACTGACAAACAACAACATATCAAAAACCGCGAAGAAAGACTGAAACAGCTGAGCATCCAGTTAAAAACACCGGAAGGGCTTGCAGACCTGGAAAAACAACCGGCCTACGTGCGCAGAAAGGTAAATCTTAATCCTGTACCGGCAAGCAACGAATCTCAAATATCCCGTTATACGCTCAATGAGTCGGAGAATAAAAAATCTCAGATCAAATCAAATAATTCATTTTTACATGACAATGTAGACTAAACAGGCATACAATGTAACCAAAAAGTACCTCTTTAACCCTATTATCAGTAAAGGGTTGACAAACTGATCATTATTTATTGTATTTTTGTGATCACAAAAGTCGAACGTAGATTCAAATAAGAGAGTATGCGCGTGAAAGCATCTGCATGGTATTTCCCTTTGTTGCTGACGTCTTTGCTGGTTTTGATGATGGCCTGTGACACCGAGACACCAGAGCAAAGAGCCGAGAAAGACAGGGAAAAGATATTGGATTATCTTGAGGAACACGACTATGATTATGAGGAGCTTGATTCAGGGGTGTTTGTTGTTATTGAAGAAGAAGGATCAGGCAATCATCCCCACGAAAACAGCACTATCCGGATGACCTTTGAGGGATATGTGTTGAACGGGGACTTATACAATGCCGGAAACAATTCCAACGTTCAGGTTACTTCAATGGTTACGGGTTTCAGATATGGCATCACATCATTCAAACGTGGTGGAAGCGGAATGATATTCATTCCTTCTGATTTGGGACATGGTGAGACCGGTTATGGAAACCTGCCATATGGAGAAGTCTTGAGATACGAGGTTGAGATTTTTGATTTTTAATAATTTTCAAAGAATAGAAACATGGCAAGCAAAAAAAACCTGAAAAAGGACATTAATTTGTTGATTGATGATGTGATCGGCACCTGTCTGATGCGCCAATCAATGGAAAAGAAAGAAAATAAGGAAAAGGTGAATGAAATGATCAAAGACATTCTCCGCTTCAGGGATGATATGATCACCAAATTAAACGACCAGTCTGTGAACAAGATGACCTATAAGGACAGAAGGAAGTATTTTGGTTCCCTGTACAGTGATCTACTGACAAAAGTCAATGGCATGTTTGATCAATTGAATGCCATGACAGAATAATTCTTCTTACATACACGTTATTGAAAGGCGCAGAAGCGCCTTTTTTGTTATACAGCATTGCCTGAGGGCGGTTAAATCAGCATCACCATGGAAAATAAAAAGCGAGCCAAAGCGGGTTCTGCCTCAGGGAAATCCCAACGGCAGGATAGAAAACCAATAAAAACAAAACAGGAGCCCGGCCTGGTCCGGCTGAACAAATACATTGCCAACGCGGGTATTTGCTCCCGGCGTGAAGCAGATGAGCTGATCCGCAATGGTGAAATAACCGTAAACGGGCATGTTGTGTCGGAACTGGGCGTTAAAGTAAAACAGGGCGATGTGGTCCGCCATGCCGGTAAAAAACTGGTTAACGAGAACAAGGTTTATGTGCTTCTCAATAAACCCAAAGATTACATCACCACGGCAGATGACCCCCAAAAGCGCAAAACAGTGCTGGAAATCCTGGGTAACAAATTCAGGGAACGCCTGTATCCGGTAGGCAGGCTTGACAGAAATACCACCGGTTTGCTTCTGCTGACCAATGATGGCGAGCTTACCAAGAAACTGACCCATCCCAGCCATAAAGTCAAAAAGCTTTACCACTTACACCTCGAGAAAGCCCTGACCCATGCCCACCTTCAACAGATAGCCAACGGGATAACCATCGATAATGAAAAGGTTGTCCCCGACAGAATTGCCTATTCAAACCCGGAAAACAAAAAGGAAGTCGGCATTGAGTTGCATTCCGGCAAAAACAGGGTTGTCAGACGAATTTTCGAACACCTTGGCTATAAGGTGACAAAACTGGACCGGGTCATGTTTGCCGGCCTGACCAAAAAGGACCTGCCCCGCGGAAAGTGGCGGATACTTACTGAAAAAGAAGTTAAGTTTCTTCAGATGTCAGGATAATAATCTATGGGATCCCAATTAAACCACAAAAAACAAATGGCCCGGCAATTCTTCCGCCTTGCGGCTATCAGCGGAAGTATCTTTATTATCACATTGCTCATCTTACTGGCAATGCTTACCTGGATCTACAGCGACCGGGTCAAAGCAGAATTTCTGCATGGCATTAACCAGCATCTAAACACGGAAATAGCAGCAGATGACATACGGCTGAACCTGTTTCGAAATTTCCCGATGGGATCCCTCGATTTGGATAACGTGAGCATCATGGCTGCCGGGCATGATACTTCAAACGCTGACACCCTGTTGAAAGCAGGCAGTGTTTACCTTCAGTTTAACATTCCGGATCTGATACGCAAAGATTATACGGTCAGGCAGATCAACGTGTCGGATGGCAGCCTGAATGCCACCATACATGAAGATGGCCGGCGTGATTATATCTTCTGGGAACCAGCCGGAAAAGATGTCTCACGCCAGTTTCGTTTTGGGATTGACCGGTTTCACCTCAGTAATCTCGACGTATCTCTTACCGATCATCGCACCGGTCACCATATATCGGCCACCATGGAAGACCTGGAACTGGACGGCGTTTTTACAAACGAAGTACAGCATATGGCTGTAAACGGCGCACTGCATCTGCATCATCTCCATTTTGGTGATCACAAACTTCCGGAAGATATCCCCATAAGTGTCGACCTTGGGTTGACAGTGTCCGATGAAGAAGGATGGAGGTTCAGGGAAAGCAGCCTGACCTATAATGGCCACGACATCCACATGGAAGGGACCTTGAAGGGCACCCGTGACGGATTACATGTTGATGGCCGCATCAGAGGCAGTCATGTGGATGCTGCGGCCTTTCTCCGGGACATGCCCGAATCGCTCAGGAACCGTATTATTCCTTACAGTCCGGCCGGAACAATATGGATTGATGCCACCCTCATGGGCACCATCGGGCAGAATACCACGCCCCGTATCAATGCCACATTCAGCATCAGTGACGGAGCACTGTCCCTGCCTGAAAACAATATTCGCCTGCAGGCGCTGAACGCCGAGGGGAGCTATACCAATGGAAACAGACAAGATGCTGTCACCAGCCGGCTGCAAATCGATCGCATCCGAGCCAGCGTACCCGATGGACAAATAAATGGTCAACTGGCTATAACCAACTTCCAACAGCCTCATCTCACCTTTGACATGGAGGCAGATATGACCGCTGGCAACCTCCCGGAATGGTTTGTTGATGGGGCAATAGCGGAAGCCGGTGGGCAACTGTTGATAGACATCCGGTTTGATGGTCAAACCAATGACGAGGGCAGGTTCACGAGCAAGGAACTCCTGGCAGCCACACTAAACGGCGAAGTAAAAGCACATGATGTCCGGCTTATCCTGGATCAAAACAAAAGCCTGCCGTACCAAAACCTGCAGGCTGACATGGTATTCCATAATAACCGTCTGGAAATACAGGAATTCTCCGGCATGGTCGGCGAAAGTAGCTTTTCGCTTTCCGGACATATGTCCAATGTATTGCCTTACCTGTTCTTACCTGATGAAGAAGTATTTATCAACGCTAATCTGAAAGCCTCCACAATAAACCTGGATGAACTGCTAAAGCAGAATGGCAACCAGGCCGAAACTACTTACAGGTTGCAATTCCCCGAAAGATTGCGGCTGCATATGCAAACAGATATTGACAGCCTGACATTCCGGCGTTTCCGCGCACAGCAGCTTAAAGGATCAGCCCGCCTGCAAAACCAACAACTTTTTGCCGATCACCTTGACTTCCAAACAATGGACGGTCATGTGACCATGCAGGGCCACATCGACGGCAGCCTGGAGGAAACCATTACCATAACCTGCGATGCGCAGCTGGACGAGGTGGATATTCATCAACTCTTTTATCAAACAGGTAATTTTGGCCAGGAAAGCATTGTAGACGAAAACATCTACGGAGATGTAACAGCCAACATGTTCTTTTCGGCCGACTGGAGTCCGGAGCTGGCCATCGACTGGGAAAGTATGGAGACCACTGCCAGGCTGGTAATAGAAAACGGACAACTTGTCAATTATGAGCCGATGATGGCCATGGGACGCTTCCTGCGTACCGATGACCTCTCCAAAGTTTCCTTCTCCACCCTGGAAAACCGCATCCATATTAAAGACCGTCTGATTGTGATCCCTGAAATGGAGATCAGCTCCAGCGCCCTCGACCTGAAGCTGTCGGGAGAGCACAGCTTTGAAAATGAGATAGATTATCGCATGCAGGTACTGCTATCAGATCTGCTGGCGCGTAAACACCGTGAACGAAGAAACCCACAGGAACAGTATGGAGAGATAATCGACGACGGCCTCGGCCGTACCACCCTGTTCCTGAAACTCACCGGTACCGCCAGCGACCCCGTTTTTAGCTACGACCATGCCGGTGTCCGGGAAAAGCTTCGCGAAGACCTCAGCAACGAAAGGGATAACCTCATCCGGATAATGCGTGATGAGTTCAGCTTCCTCACCGGCGAACAAACCGATACCCTACCGGAACCGCCCGATGAAAGAGAGGAAGAGATGCAGCGCGTCCGGCAACAGGAAGAAGGAGAGTTTATTATAGAATGGGAAGAATTTGAAAAAGAGTAAGATGATCGTTTTTCCCCATGCAAAAATCAATGTCGGTCTGCACGTTACAGGCAAAATAGCGCCGCTATCCGGCAACCGTGAAGCAAAAGACCAGCATTACGCAAAAACCAACCAGGGCTATCACCAGATAGAGACCATCCTGGTGCCTGTCGGGCTGTATGATGCCCTCGAGGTTATCCCGGCGCCGGACGGACAAACGCACTTTCAGGTTACCGGACTATCTGTCCCGGTGGATCAAAAGGACAATCTCTGTATGCAGGCATACGCCCTACTTGAAGAAGAGAACGACAAACATGCTTCGGTCGGACAAAAACACCCGCTTCCACCGGTACATGTACATCTTCATAAATGTATACCTGCAGGTTCCGGACTAGGCGGAGGTAGTTCGGATGCCGCCCATATGCTGATGCTTTGCAATCAGCTGTTCCGACTGAACCTCCCGGGTGCTACCCTGCACGAACTTGCTTCCAAACTGGGAAGCGACTGCCCCTTTTTTCTTAACAAAATACCCATGCTGGCTACAGGAAAGGGCGACATCCTCCAGGAATTCCCATTGCCGGAGATGAGCGACAAACAGGCCGTGATCGTCATACCTCCCACCAATATCGACACAGCAGACGCCTATTCACAAATAACACCGTCCAAACCGCCAAAATCTTTACTGGAATTGGTTAAAGAACCTATGCAGGTATGGCAGCAGCAGCTATTCAACGACTTTGAGTCGCTGGTTTTTGACCGTTATCCGGCAATAGCTTCCATAAAAACAGAATTGATCAGGCTGGGTGCCCGGTATGCCTCGCTCAGCGGAAGCGGATCTTCCGTTTACGGCCTTTTTGACAGCCGCATTCCCCGGGATAAGCTACAAAATATATTTCCTGATTACCAAATCCACACCCCGGAGATCCTGTTTCTTAAAAATCATTAAATTTGTGACCTTTGCACCGATGTAAGAAAATCTTGATTAATGTTTCCATTATAAACCAAAAAACAATAACCATGCGAAAACTTACAATGATCCTTGCGCTTATCTGGCTGACGTTGCCAGCAGCAATTGCCCAGGACGGTTTTACCCCCCAGACCATCTTCGAGCTGGAAACTGTCGCAGAGACGGCAATGTCGCCCGATCAGAACTACATTGCCTTTACATTGAGCGTGCCCCGGGATTTTGATGAGCAAGCCGGCCCGGATTACCGCGAACTTCATGTTTACGACATTGAGAATGAAGAAGTGATCCCGTTCATGACCGGATCCCGCTTTATCTATGACATTGGCTGGAAACCGACCGGCGATGCCGTTACATTCCGCGCAAACCTGCCAGATGTGTCTAATACGCAGGTATATGCCATGAGTCTTCGCGGTGGTGAGCCACAAGCCGTCACAAAGCATGACTCCGGAATTATGGGTTATGAATTTATGGATGATGAAACACTGGCCATTGTTGCCACTCCCGATCAGGACCCCCGCCGTGATGAAATTCGCGATAAAGGTGTTGAGATCGAAGTATATGAAGAGGAATGGGTACACCGCAATCTGTATGTGTATGACACAAACTCCCACGAAGTCAGGCAGGTAACGGAAGACATGACCGTTTTTGATTTTACGCTGAGTCCCGATGGCCGTCATGCTGCAGCAGCGATTGCACCCCGCAACCTGGTTGATGACAGCTACATGTTTAAGCGTATCCACCTGGTAGACCTGGAAACCGGTGAGGTGGAGAAGATCATGGATAACCCCGGCAAACTGGGGAATATGGCATTCAGCCCTGACGGCACCCGGCTGGCCTTCCGCTCAGCAAGCAAACTGGAAGACTCTGTCGTTGGAAGCCTGTTTGTTATGGATATCGATACCGATAAAAGCTTTGAAGAACTGGAGAACCTGGTAGAAGGAATGGAGCTGTCGGTAATCGACTTTGCCTGGAAAGATAACAACACCCTGCTCTATGCCGCTGAAGAGAGCGTAGACATCGTTCTGAGCGAGTTGCCACTGGATGCTGACGAACGCATCATCCGCATTGAACCGGAAGAAGTGATATTCGGCGGTTTTGAATACCATGATGGGTTGGTAACCTTTTCCGGAAACACCTGGGAGCATCCCAACGAGCTTTATACCTTTAACCTGGAGAATGACCAACTCATCCGCCACACCAACCACAACACGGGGCTGGCTGATATCAGCCTGGGTCAGCAGCGTAAGCTCACTTATGAAGCCCGCGATGGTATGGAAATCGAAGGCGTGCTGATCTATCCCGACAATTATGAGGAAGGTGAAGAGTATCCGCTGATAGTGTATATTCATGGCGGTCCGGAAGCTGCCGTCCAGAACGGATGGGTGACCTCTTACGGCACCTGGGGACAGATAGCCGCCGCCCGCGACTATTTTGTTTTCATGCCCAACTATCGCGCCAGTTCCGGTCGCGGTGTTGACTTCACTATGGAAGGTTATGGTGACCTGGTAGGCACCGAATACGATGACGTGATTGATGGCATAGACTATCTGATAGATATCGGTTATGTTGATATTGATCGCGTCGGTCTTGGCGGAGGCTCTTATGGCGGTTATTTTGCCGCATGGTCGGCCACACGACACACTGAGCGTTTCGCTGCCTCCGTGATGTTCGTCGGCATATCCAACCAGGTCTCAAAACGAAATACCACCGACATTCCGTGGGAAGATTACCATGTACACTGGGGATTCTGGACACATGAAAACTGGGAAGAGGTATATGACCGCAGCCCGGTAAAATATGCCAATGGCAGCCTCACCCCCACCCTGATCCTGCACGGTGATTCCGACCCGCGCGTACATCCTTCTCAGAGCCTGGAGATGTACCGCTCGCTCAAAATGCACGGCAACGCGCCGGTACGTCTTATCTGGTACGAAGGCGAAGGACACGGCAACCGACGCAATGTGCACAAACTCGACTATATCGTTCGCACCATGGAGTGGTTCGATCACTACCTCAGGCTGGATGAACCCCGCGATAAAATGCCGGAGAAATATCCTGAATACGAAGTCTGGTAACAAGAGCAATCCCTTTTAATTATGCTATAACTCCCTTCCACCTGGCATTCAACAACATGTCAGGTGGAAGGGATCAGGGATTCATTTTTATAATCAACAATTTGAATAACAACGATCTAAACCGCAAACGACCTCCATGCAAAGTTTTCTAAAGCGAACGAAACGGGTTTCCAACAAGGCTTTTTTTCGTGCCCTGGACATCATTGAAATTGTAGGTAACCGCCTGCCTCACCCGGCGACGATTTTTGCCATGCTGGCCGGCATTGTAATCCTGATATCTGCCATTACCTACTGGCTCGGCGTGTCGGCCGTACATCCTGTTGATGGTGATGTTATATCGGTAAAAAATCTGCTTAGCGCCGATGGCATTCGGTGGATATACACCAATATCCTGGATAACTTCCTGAATTTTCCTCCTTTGGGTTATGTGCTGGTTGTCATGGTCGGCATTGGGCTGGCAGAAGGCACAGGCCTGTTTGCGGTGATGATCCGCGCCCTGGTATTAGGTGCTCCACAGAAGCTGATAACGGGTGCTGTGGTCCTTGCCGGGATTATTTCCGGTCTGGCCGTGGAAGCCGGTTATGTGATCCTGATACCGCTCGGGGCCATGATCTTCCATGGCATCGGGCGACACCCCATGGCCGGTCTGGCAGCAGCATTCTGCGGGGTAAGCGGCGGCTTTGGGGCCAACCTGGTCATCGGATCCATCGACCCGATCCTGGCCGGGATTTCCACCTCTGCCGCACAGCTAATTGACCCCGACATGGTCGTGAATCCGGCTGTCAACTACTACTTCATGCTTGTATCCAGCTTTGTGGTGCTTGTTGTCGGCGTATGGGTTACGGAAAGAATTGTAGAGCCCAGGCTTGGTAAGTATGGCGGACAAACTGAACGCTTTGCCATTGAGCAACTTACACCAGAAGAGAAAAGAGGACTCCGGGGTGCGGCCATTGCAGCCTTAGGGTTCCTGATACTACTGGCCATGACCGTGATACCGCCCAACGGCCTGCTCCGCAATCCGGAAACAGGTTCGGTACTGCACTCACCCTTCTTTGACGGCATCATCATCGGCATCCTGCTATTCTTTTTTGTCCCTGCCCTGGTATACGGAAAGATCGTAGGTACCATCCGCAACGATAAGGACCTGATGAAGCACATCATCAAGTCCATGAGCGGCATGGGTGGCTATATTGTACTGGTTTTCTTTGCGGCACAGTTCGTTTACTTCTTTAACGAATCGAACCTGGGACTGATCATTGCCATCAAAGGTGCTGCCGGCCTTCGTGATGTCGGGTTTACCGGACCGGTACTCATCGGCTCTTTCGTTCTGCTGTCGGCATTCATCAACCTGTTTATGGGCAGCGCCTCGGCCAAGTGGGCCATCATTGCGCCGGTGTTTATCCCTATGCTGATGCTGCTCGACAACGCTTACCATCCGGGAATCACACAGGCAGCCTTCCGTATCGGCGACAGCCTTACCAACCTGATCACCCCGATGATGAGCTACTTTGCCCTGATCGTGACCTTCGCGCAGAAATACGATGAAAAATATGGTATCGGAACCATCATCTCCACCATGCTGCCCTATACCATTATTCTGGGTATCGTATGGATCGCAACCCTGATGATTTGGGTATGGCTGGGTATCCCGCTGGGACCTGACGGACCGATCTATATCAATTAAGGTAAATGGCTTATCTTTCGGTAAAGGAAGCTCGAAGCTACTTTTACTACATCTTTTCCGGTACGTCGATGCCCAGCAGGGTCATGGCATTGCGGACAGTGACAGCTGTGAGGCCGGCCAGGCGAAGCCGGAAGTCACTGGTATGGCGGTCGGGTTCATTCAGGATGGAATGATCGTGATAAAACTGGTTAAACTCCTTACAAAGGTCGTAAACATAATTGGCCACGCGCGCCGGACTCATCTCGTCGGCAGCCTCCATGACCACGCCCGGAAAATCATACAATGATTTCAGCAGCTGCTTCTCCTTGTCATGGAGAAAAACATCGGTCGTATTACCGGCGGCTGCCTCCACCCTTTCGGGTCCGGCATGTCGCTGCACCGAGCAGATACGCGCGTGGGTATACTGGATGAACGGGCCGGTATTGCCATTAAAGTCAATCGACTCTTCCGGGTTAAACAGCATGTTTTTTTTGGGATCCACTTTCAGGATAAAGTATTTGATGGCACCCAGTCCGAGCTGATGGTAGAGCTGCTTCTTGGCAGCCTCGTCAAAATTCTGTGTCTTGCCGAGCTCTTCGGTGGTTTTGCGGGCAGTGTCCACCATCTCATCCATCAGGTCATCGGCGTCAACCACCGTACCCTCGCGTGACTTCATCCGGCCATACGGGAGTTCCACCATACCATAGTTCATGTGATGGATGGCGTCGGCATAAGGTTTGCCAAGCTTCTTCAGCACCTTCCGCAGGACCTGGAAATGATGGTTCTGCTCATTTCCCACAACATACACCATCTTCTCCGGATGAAAGTCATCATAGCGGAGCTGGGCGGTGCCGATATCCTGGGTCATATAAACCGAGGTGCCGTCGGCGCGCAGGAGGAGCTTCTCGTCCAGGTTATCCCCGCTGAGATCAGCCCAGACAGAGCCGTCTTCTTTTTTATAGAGGAGACCCTGTTTCAGGCCTTCCATAACAATATCGCGACCCAGCAGATAGGTATCCGACTCATAATAGACCTTGTCGAAGTCGATCCCCATGCGTTCGTACGTTTCGTCGAAGCCCTGGTATACCCAGCCATTCATTATCCGCCAGGTCTTCATCACTTCAGGATCACGATTTTCCCAGCGGCGCAGGAGCTCCCGGGCTTCTTCCATCAATGGCGCATTGTCCCGGGCCGTCTCTTCGTCCATACCCTGAGACTCCATCAACTCTTTCACCTGGTTGCGCAGGGCTTCTTCAAACTTCACATAATAGTCTCCGACAAGCTTATCCCCTTTCTTGCCGGCACTTTCAGGTGTTTCCCCTTCGCCGGCTTTCATCCAGGCAAGCATCGATTTACAGATATGGATGCCCCGGTCGTTCACCAGGTTTACCTTTTTGACATGCCGGCCGGCTGCCTGCAGAATACGTGCCACAGACCATCCCAGCAGGTTATTTCGGATATGTCCGAGATGAAGAGGCTTGTTGGTATTGGGAGAGGAATACTCGACGACTACAGGTCGGCTGCCGGCATCGATGGCCTGGTCATGCAGCCCGAAACGGTCATTGTTCGTATGATGTCGCAGGAAATCATGCCAGTATGCATCTTCCATGGTCAGGTTAAGGAAACCCTTCACCACATTGTAGCGGGTCACGGCCTCCACGTCCCTGACGATGGCTTCCCCTAACAGCGCTGCACACTGTTCGGGCGAACGGCGCAGGGCTTTCACGAAGGGGAACACGACCAGGGTAAGGTCGCCTTCAAAATCTTTTCGTGTCCGCTGCAGCACCACCTGTCCGGCTTTGGGGGGCTGACCTGCCTGTTCACGAATGGTATTTTCCACCACTGTGGTGATCTTTTCTTCAACGTTCATGGCATTTGACCTGTTTTATGCATCTGTGATTACCCGGCAAAGATACATATCTTTGGTGAA